>JAIKXP010000130.1 GCA_024684115.1 Sphaerochaetaceae bacterium
TAGACCTGGCGTCTTTTCCAGTTTTTGTAATCAATTTCCTTCATTGTTTAAATCTAACACCGTTTTTTATTTTTTATAACCCTGAATCTTTATGGAGAGTTATAATTAGTGTATGGATAAAAGAATACATATAGTCAGGGATTCTGTAGTCTGGCAGGATACGGATGCAATTGTAAATGCTGCCAACAGTTCTCTTTTAGGCGGTGGCGGAGTTGATGGAGCCATACATGCCGCAGCAGGACCACTTCTGGTAAAGGAATGTGCCACACTCGGTGGCTGTAAAACAGGAGAAGCTAAGATTACAAAGGGCTACAAACTTAAGGCTAAGTATGTAATTCACACTGTAGGTCCGGTGTATTCTGGAACTGACAGAGACAGGACTCTTCTGTCTTCCTGCTACACGAACTGTCTCAATCTTGCCCTTGAGAACGGCTGTAAAAGTATTTCTTTCTGCTGTATATCGACCGGAGTGTACAGATACCCGCTGAAAGAGGCCACGGAAATAGCTCTTTCCACAACGGAAAACTGGCTTGAGGATCACCCTGAGACTGATTTTGAAGTGCGCTTCTGCTGCTATTCCGACAGAGAGTATTTTGTTTACAAAAACTACTGCAGTTAAACTGACGGAGAGTTGATAAGGCGTACCGCTTCCTCAATATACTGGGTAAGGGACATCTGTTTTACGCCTGCAACCTCAAAACAGCGGTTGACCGGAACGAGAATTTTTCTTGCATCGCTCTGGCCTACAGCCTCTGCCATCTTCGGAGTAATCTCTCCAAGCATGGAGTCAGCCACCATGATTCCAATGGGACCCATTATTATATCGGTCTTGCGGCAGCCTATTACTACGGGGTTCTCTCCTGTAGCTCCGTTATCTGCACCTGCCTTGAGCATGGCAGAAGTAGCAAGAGAGTTTGTTCCCAGGGCGGTTATGGTGCAATCGATACCGCTCTTTCTTATCTGCTCAATAATTGTCTTACCTATCTTTCCACCCTGTGCGTCTATTACTGTTATGTGCATGATTCTTCCTTTGCCCTCTTGTAAATATCTGTCACGAGCTTAACCGACCTCAATCCTTCCTGTCCATCAATCAAAGGTTTCTTACCTGTCTTTATGGCATTTACAAAGTCCACATAACACCTTGAATGGGCATGGTAATGAGGTCTCTGGCCGTTTCCCTTGCTGGAGTTATCTCCCGCAGGAGGAGCAAACCTCTTTCTTATTTCCTCATCTTCAGGAGCCGGATCAGTGAACTCCCACATGGTTATGAACTCATCTTCCCATACGGCTGAACCCTTCGTTCCCCTGATTTCAACACGTTTTCTTGAACCCGGATAGGCTGCAGTTGAACCCTCTATAACACCCATGGCTCCGCTCGGGAAACAGAGTATCGCCGCGCCGGCGTCTTCGACTTCTATGTCTTCGTGGGCAAGGCAGGCTGTGAAGGAGGATTTTACCTCAGGGTCCTCTCCTGCGAGATAAAGAAGAGCATCCACAGCGTGTATGCCTTGATTCATGAACACTCCCCCGCCGTCCAGATTCCAGGTTCCCCTCCAGGCTGCGCTGTCATAGTAGGCCTGTGAACGATACCACTTGAAAGAAGCGTCTGCCAGGGTCAGTTTTCCGAATCTCCCCTTTTGTACCGCTTCCTTTATGATTTTTGTTGAGTCCATGAAGCGGGACTGGAAGACAGTTGCAAGAACAACGTGGTTTTCCTCTGCGGCCCTGATCATATCAAGACACCTGTCCACTGTTATTTCCAGGGGCTTTTCTACAAGAACGTGCTTTTTTGCCTTAATTGCCTTAAGGGCTATTTCCCTGTGGGTTCCTGACGGGGTAGTAATTGCAACTGCATCTACCTCTTCATCTTCAAGCATTTCTTCAAGATTGTCATATGCTCTGCAGGAGTACTTTTCACTCCACAGCTTCTGCTTCTCTCTGTCGGAAGTTGTTACGGCAGCAAGATAGGCACAGTCTGTTTCACAGATTGCAGATGCGTGGGTCGGAGCAATTACTCCAAGACCTATGAGTCCAATTCCAAGTTTTCCGTTCTTCATGGTTTTTCCTCTGACTAATCATGTTATTGGAATTCATTTTACCTTACAATGTTTTGCCAGAGATTTATGTTTTACAGATGACTAACTTTGATAATACCAATAAAATAGTCTACATGAAAAAAGCAATGAATCTGATTCTACCGGTAATAATTGTTTTAATAATTATCGGTATAATTTTCGCTAAAAGCTTCTACAGAAATAACTCTTTTGAGAATCAAGAGCACAAGTTCTCCGGAACCTTCTATATACTTGTAAATGAAAGCCTTCACGGCAGTGAATTGGACAGATTTTTCATGGAAGAAAATACTGAGAATCTTCCACAGCACATTAACTGCTTTGTTGCATATACGGATTTAGATGCAATCGGACTTGCAAGGCACTACCAGAGTCTGCACACAACAGGAAAAATGACTGTGAGCAAAATCAACACAGCCCTGGTCATCTCAAAGGCCGAACTGGGAATTGCAGATGTTGCAATCATTTCAGAAGATATTGCTGAAGCCTTGGCACTCGATTGCAATAAATCAGAAGAAAACGGGCTAAGGGTCCTGATAAGGGAAATTGGAGGAGAACAGTGAGAAAATTCAATATGTTCCTTGTAATAGGAATGATGATTCTGTTTGTTGTTCATGGCGTTCTGGGCACAACCCAGCTTTTCGGCGCAGAATCTGTTCCGAACAAGATGATTACACATTCCTTCATGACTCTTGTTTTCATCCACATAATCATAACAACCATACTTACATTCAGAACACTCTATGCACTTAAGAAGAGCGGAGCTTCATACTTTAAGAACAACGGACTCTTCTGGGCCAGGAGAATAAGCGGTTTTGCAATCATTATTCCAATGGTCATGCACTTCACCATTTTCAGCGGAGTAATTGAAAACGGAGCCTACAGGCTTGTTGAATTTACAACAGGCCGCATGATTTCCCAGATACTTCTTGTTGCATCCTTGGCTGTTCACATAGTTTCAAACATAAGACCTGCCCTAATATCCATGGGATTCAAGGGGGCAGGAAAACTGTCTGTAAACGTTCTTGTTATTTCTTCTGCCATACTCCTTCTGAGTTCTGTCGGATTTCTTTTCTACTACCTTGTATGGGTTGCACTCTAGGAGAATGAAATGGAAAAGACCGTAAACATAATCGGAGCCGGAATCTCAGGACTCAGCGCAGCCATAACACTTGCGCAGAAAAACATACACGTAAACCTCATCTCATCCATGCCCTCAGAAAGAGCCCAGTCCGTTCTTGCAGAAGGCGGTATTAATGCAGCCCTTGATACAATGGGTGAACATGATACCGTTCTTGAACACTTTCAGGACACGGTCAAAGGCGGAGTTTTCATTGAAAATGAAGAGGCTGTCATGGGGCTGGTAAAAACCGCACCGTCAATTGTAAGGGAGCTTCAGGCTCTCGGAGTTCCTTTCCAGCATGAAAACGGTAAATTCATACAGAGAAACTTTGGCGGGCAGAAGAAGAAAAGAACGGCATATGCAAAAAGCAGCACCGGAAAAATGATCATGGCCGCCCTAACTGACAGAGTCAGGATGGTAGAAGCTGCAGGGCTTGTTAAAAGATATACTCACCATGTTCTCTCCTCTTTTGTAATCAGAGACTCAGAACTCAAGGCCGTAAGGGTTACAGATACACATCTTTTAAAGACTCTTGAGTTTACAGGCCCCTGCATACTCTGTACCGGAGGACTTAACGGATTTTTTGAAGGCTACACCACAGGAACAATCCAGAATAGCGGAACTGCTGCAGCTCTGGCCTTCTCCGAGGGAGTTGAATTTGCAAATCTTGAGTTCATACAGTACCACCCTACTACGGTGAAGATCTGTGACAAGGTCATGCTCATAAGTGAGGCCGCAAGAGGAGAAGGTGCAAGGCTCATGGTCATGAGAGACTCAAAGCCCTGGTACTTCATGGAAGAGAAATATGAACTTGGCAACCTCAGCCCGAGAGATGTGATTTCCAGAGAGATAGCCCTTCTTGAGAAAACTGAAGGCCTTAAGGATTTCTACCTTGATGCTACCGGTATAGATGAAAACGTATGGAAAACACGACTCAGTGACTTAAGGGCAGAGTTAATCAGCTACACAGGTCTTGATCCGGCAGAAAAGGTCATTCCAATCAGACCCGGAATCCACTACTTCATGGGAGGAATCAGGGTTGATAACGGACACAGGACAAATATAAAGCACCTGTTTGCTGCAGGAGAAGCTGCGTGCAAGTACCACGGAGCAAACAGACTTGGAGGAAACTCCATGCTCGGAGCCTTCTATGGCGGAAGAGTTGCAGCAGAAAGTGCTGCCTCCTCAGCCTGCCTGGTTTCAGTTTCTGAAGTATCTTATGAAGAGACGGAAAATGAAAAACAGAAGGACGAGCTCTGCCAGGTACTGTTAGAAGGTCTTGGGATAATCAGAGACGAGAAAGAAATAGACGGCGCACTTAACAGAACGTGGGATATGGCCTCGGATTTCTACTCTACAGATGCAAAGAGGGCCCTGCTGGGCTGTGCCATGCTCGAGTGTGCAAAAGAAAGAAAGGAAAGCCGTGGTGCCCACTATAGAAGCGACTATCCGAAAACACTGGACAGCTACAGGAAGCAGACCTGTGTAGTATTCAGAGGAGGAAAAATCATGGTGAGATTTGAAGAACTTAGTAAGGCAGGCTCTTTATGAAATACACCCTAAGAATCTTAAGAAAATCTCCTGCTGAAGAAAAACAGTACTGGCAGGAATTTGAATATGAGAGTGTCTCTGAAAGTGACACCGTTGCCTCTGCCCTGCGCAAGATAGGAGAGGTGAAGTGGGAGTGTTCCTGTCTTCAGAAAAAATGCGGAGCCTGTGCCATGGTAATAGACAACGTACCCCGTCTTGCCTGTGATGCAAAGCTAAGCGAGTGCAGGTCAGAAACAGTTACAGTCCAGCCACTGAGAAAATTCCCGGTAGTATGTGATCTTGTCGTGGACAGGAGTATTCTTTACAGGAATCTTGAGACCATGAAGACCTGGCTCAGTCAGGACGCAGACTTTGGAGAGACAAACCCTGACAAGTACAGGGAGCTGGCCTACGAAGGCTCTGAATGCATTCAGTGCGGCTGCTGTCTTGAAGTGTGTCCGAACTTCTACCCCGGCGGTTCGTTTTTCGGAATGGCTTCAGTTCCGCTTACCATGAGACTACTTTCCGAAACAGACAGAAAGCAGTATATGGAAAATGCAAAGCTGTACCGTAAGCACGTGTACTCAGGCTGCGGGAAATCCCTTGCCTGTAAGGACATATGTCCAAGACATATAGATACGGAAAAGCTTCTCGTAAACCTTAATGCACTTGCTGTCTGGAAGAGGAAAAAGAAGTAAAAGGATACATAAGGATACATATGGATAAAGCAAAAAATTCTTTGTTTTCAATTTTTGATTTTATAATCATTGTAATAGCCGGAATCTATATTCTGGGCCTGCACACATGGTTCAAACCCTGTGATTCAACACTTTTTGTATGCAATACGGCAGCACATGTACTGAGACTGCTTTCTTACATTATGTGTGCACTTGCAGTTCTTCACCTTATCCCGTCCAAAATGTTCAAGACAGGAATAGATGTTGGTCTTCTCTGCATCATTTCTCTGTCAGCATACCTGCCGGGAAACGTATTATCACTCTGTGTTCTTAACACAATGAGATGCAGAAGCTACATGCAGCCATGGAGTTTTGCCTTCTGCGCATGTCTTGCATTGATATGTATTATCGATCTGGTCATAAATGTATTTCAAACCATAAAGAGGAAAAAATGAGAAAAGAAAAAGACGGTCTTGGAGAAAAACAGGTTGAGCTTAATGCTCTATACGGTATTCACAGTCTCAGGGCAAAAGAGAACTTCCCAATATCAGAAAGAAAGGCAGATTGTCTTTTTATTGATAACATAGCCCGAGTAAAGAAAGCATGCGCCATGGTAAATGGGAAAAACGGGGACCTTAAAAAGGAAACTGCAGATGCAATTATCCATGCATGTGATGAAATTCTTGAAGGCTCCCATTATGATAGCTTCATAGTTGACCCCATGCAGGGTGGAGCCGGAACCAGCTACAACATGAATGCAAATGAGGTAATTGCAAACCTTGCCATTATCTCTCTCGGAGGAAAGCCCGGTCAGTACTCTCTTGTTCATCCATTGGACCATGTTAACCTTCACCAGTCTACAAATGATGTTATTCCGACAGCCGGAAAAATAACCGTAATCAGAAAGACTGAAGCCCTCCTCTCATCCCTTGAAAGACTGAAAGAAGCTCTGGATAAAAAGGCTGAGGAGCTTACCTCTGTTATAACTCTTGGCCGTACACAGCTTCAGGATGCAGTTCCCATGCAGATGTCACAGGCTTTTCAGGCCTATTCAACCATGACAGAAAGAAGCATAGAGGAGATAAAAAAGAGTCTTGAACCCATGCACAAGGTAAACATGGGAGGAACTGCAATAGGAACAGGAATTAACTCAACCCCTCAGTTTTTCAGAGACATTACCCCTGCTCTTTCCTCAGTTACGGGAATGAAGATAGAGCACTGTGAGAACCTCTTTGACGGAACACAGAACGCCGATGGTTTTGCTTCCGTCTCATCTGCCGTGAAAGTCTGTGCCATAAAACTTTCTAAAATGGCAAGCGATTTAAGGCTTCTTTCAAGCGGTCCTGATTCAGGCTTCTGTGAGATAAAGCTCCCGCCGCGCCAGAGCGGCTCTTCCATCATGCCGGGAAAGGTCAATCCTGTTATTCCTGAGGCCCTCAACCAGGCTGCATTCCTTGTTATGGGTCATGACCTGACAATCTCCATGGCAGTAGAGTCAGGCCAGCTGGAGCTTAATGCCTTCATGCCTGTCATTCTCTGTGAAATCTTTGAAGAGATAGATGTTCTTTCAAATGCTGTAGACGTATTTATCGACAAGTGTCTTAGGGATATCAAGGTAGATAAAAAGAAATGTGCAGATAATGCACTTAAGAGCAAGAGTCTGGCAACGGCGCTAAACCCTCTTCTCGGATATGATGAGAGCTCTGCCATAGTAAAGAAGGCCTTAAGCACAGGAAAAACAGTTTTTGAAATTGCTGTCGAAGATTACGGAATAAATGAAGAAAAGCTTAAAGAACTTCTCAATCCTGTAAACATGACAAACGCTTAAACTGCTGGG
>JAIKXP010000002.1 GCA_024684115.1 Sphaerochaetaceae bacterium
TCATAATCAATTACAAGGTTTCCGTTTACTGTTCCGCTTGTTGCATCTGCCTTTCCGTCGCCATTGGTATCAACGCCCTTTACATAGGCTCCCGGAACACACACTGATACACCCTGCTCATCTTCAATCTCAGGATTTGTAACTGCTGTTACAATACTCAGCGTCCATGAGTCTGAACTGTCACTGTAAGTCCACTCTGCATTCATGTTTGCAAGATTAAGAGCGCTTTCAATCTCCGTTTTATTGCTTACATCTGATGCAGAAGTATTAGTAGTAGCTGTTGTAGTTGTTGTAGCTGCTTCTGCCGTATTTTTTGCTGCAGAAGAGCATGAGCACACTGCAAGACATGCAAGAACTACAATAAAAATGTTTACTATCTTTTTCATGTTACTTCTCCTTATTGAGATTAAGACTGTATTAAAAAAGAAAAAAAGTTTCCTTTTATCGGGACAAATACATATTTCTACATATTTATCTGACCAGAAGAGTCAGAAGAGGCAGTGTGATTATACAGAAAATTGAGGACATGAGTACTATGCAGGCCGCCCTCTTCTCCTCGCAGCTGTGAACCTCTGCAAGGGCAAGGATAACTGAAGCACAGGGTGTTCCGGCTGAAATAATCAGGGCAACCTTGAAAACCCTGTCAATGGAAGGAATGAACTGAAGGGCTGCAAGACACAGAAGCGGAAACAGAAGAAGCTTGCAGAAGCTTACCACATAGTTAAACGGATCAGAGAAGATTTCCTTCATATTCATGGTTGCAAGCCTCAGACCCAGAATTATCATGCACACCGGACCGTTCATGCTCCTTAAGATATAGGAAATGTTATAGACGGGAGTCGGAAGCTTTATGTTAAGAATATACATGGGTATGGCAACAATAGCGGCCAGTACGGTCGGATTGATGAAGACCCTCTTGAGGGTTATGTATTTCCTGTCCCGGCTAATCATGTATTCACCAAGGGTAAAGATAAGCATGTTCATACTGAGCGCTATCATCATGCTGTAGCAGGAGGCAATCGGATGATCGGGGAAAAGGGCCTGAATCAGAGGCTGGCCGAAAAAGCCGACGTTTCCCATGAAGGAGGCTATTGAAAGAATTCTATACTTCCCCTCTTCAAGCTTCTTTCTTAAAAAAAGAAGCATGATGAGGTACATAAGCACCTGCATGAGCATGGAAACAAGGAAGAAAAGAAGAAGACTCTTTCCACTCTCCCGGCTGAATGTCATCTCCTGGAAGGAGGCAATAAACATGCCCGGGGTTCCGCAGTAGATAAGAAAGGTTGAAAAGCTCTTGCCGTGTGACGGGTTTGCCTTCCCGGTCTTAACGAGAATGTATCCCATGGCCATAAAGCTCATCATGGTAAAAATGCTTTTAAGTACTGTAAGGAACTCCATTTAAACCTTCCTGTTACTTTCTCTTACCGAGAATCTTTAGATCCCTGTCTATCTTTCCCTTAAGCTCACGTGCAGAAGCTTCAGCCTTCCTCTCATCATAGATAAGTTCAATAAGCTTCTGCTGGTTTGAGATAAGCCTGCTTCTTACCGGAGCTGAAACAAGGCGCTGCTCTGCTTCCTTCCTGAAGGCCTCCGTCTGCTGCCTTACCTTCTCCATCCTCTCCTTTACCCTGTCGGTAAGGTAGATTACATCCGGGTAAGCCTCGGCAAAACGGCGTACAAAGAGGCTCTTGTCAGCCATAAGGGCCCTGATTTCACGGCTTATATCTTCAGTCTTGTCAGCCTTACTGCTCTCAATTCCGGCCTTAATCATCTTAAGAACAAAGACCGAGAAGATGAAGTCAGCTATGAACATACAGACAAGAACAGCTGCAACAATAAGCTTTATATTCCACGGAATTCTGTCTATGAGGGAAAAGATAACGGGATTGAGAAGCTTTACTACCAGCACGCCTGCAACACCGAAAAGAACAAGGTTTCCAATCCACACCCTTCCGTTGAGGTTCATGGGCCTCTGTGAGTAATCCCACCACCTTGCATGAAAGAGTTTTTCCATGAAGAAACTGGTCAAGTATTCAAGCACTCCGCACAGAAGAAATGAAACTGCAAAAACCGAGCCGTAGGACTGATTCATATATGAAAGATTTGCCAGAGCCTGGTTTGAAACCGTTATCAGAAGACACCCCGCCCCGTAGATCGGAATCCAGGGACCGAGAAGAAATCCGCGGTTGATGAATCTGTGGTACTGGAAGAGCTTTCCGATAACCTCTATGCACCATCCGGCAAAAGAATATATGAAAAAGAGATAAACAAGGTTTAACAGATACTGTGTTGAAAACATGCCTACATTCTATATAGCTATCGTTTTTTTGTTAACCGCTTACGCACTTCAGGTTCTTTTCAGGTTGGTAAGACATGTTTAAAATAAAAACAGGAGGTCCCATGCACATTCTTATAGCTGAAGATGAAGTATCTACGGCAAAAGCCCTTAAAATCCTCATGGAAAGAGCAAAGTTCTCAACAGACGTTGTGAATAACGGAAATGACGCATGGGACTATGCACAGTCCGGAAGATATGACGTAATTGTTCTTGATATAATGATGCCTGGCAAAAGCGGTCTTGAGGTTCTTTCCCTCATACGTGGCAGAGGCATGAACACCCCCGTTCTGCTGCTTACTGCAAAGTCTCAGATTGAAGACCGCGTGAGCGGCCTTGATGCAGGAGCTGACGACTACCTGCCAAAGCCATTTGCAACAAGCGAACTCATAGCCAGGGTCAAGGCTCTTGCGAGAAGAAGCGGAACCTATTCTGATTCAACGCTTACATTCAGCGACCTTGTTCTTGACTGCAACCGCTACATACTCTCCTGCGGGAAAAGTTCTGCTTCCCTAACAAACAAAGAGTTTCAGCTCTTTGAACTCTTTATGAAAAACCCGGGCCATGTGTTTTCTGCAGACCATCTTATGGACACGGTGTGGGGCTTTGACTCCAGCTCTGAAATAGACGTGGTCTGGACCCACATTGGCTTTATCAGAAAGAAACTCAGAAGCCTTGATTCTTCTGTTGAAATAAAGACGGTCCGTGGAGCCGGATATGCAATGGAGGCAAAAACATGCTGAAGAAAATGCGCTGGAACATGATTGGGATAGCTATGGCTGCAATCTTTACGGTCATGTTTGTTCTGGCCCTGGTCATAAATACAATGAGTTTCATGGCAGAAACAAGGGAAGCCGACAAAGTCCTCAACGGCATCATAAGATACGAGCAGGAGCTTAAGAACAGCCAGATTCCGTTCTATATGTATACCGGAGTTGCAGACCCTGAGAGAAACTACACCACCAGGTTCTTTACGGTCAGATTCAACAGAAGCGGAGAAGTTACCGCCATGCTGACTGACTACATTGTCTCAATAGATGACAGAGAGGCTATTGAATACGCCATGGATGCGATGGACAGCGGAAAAGAAGGCGGATACATGGGAGACTACAGGTACATGGTACGCAGCAGTGAAAGTGACACCGTTGTGGCTTTCCTCAACGTTTCTTCAGGAAGGCAGGCCCTTGCATACCTGAGGAGTATTTCCATTTCTATTGTCATCGCCGGAACGGCACTGGCCTTCTTAATTGTCTTCCTCTTAAGCAAGAGGGCCATACGCCCGTTCGTGCAGAACATGGAACAACAGAAGAGATTCATAACAGATGCAAGCCATGAGCTTAAGACTCCCCTGACCTCCATAACTGCAAGTCTTGATGTAATTGATATGGAAGGAAACTCAGACGAGTGGACGGACAACATAAGAAAGCAGACCGGGCGCATGTCTCACCTGGTCAGCGAACTTGTCACCCTTTCAAGGCTGGATGAATTCAACCCCGAGCTGAAGAAAGAGACCTTCAGCCTGAGTGATACTGCCTGGGAAGCTGCAGAATCTTTCTCCGGAATGGCTCGCGGACTCGGAAAGACCTTCAATACTGCAATAGAAGATGACATATCATTTACCGGAGACAGGAACTCCATAAACAAGCTCCTCTCCGTACTTCTTGAAAACGCTGTCAGATACAGCAGCGAAAACGGAGAAATAAACTTCAGTCTTTCCAAAGTTTCAAACGGTGCAGAGATAAAGATAACAAATACCTGCAGTTACTCCTCACCGCTGGACACAAAGCATCTGTTTGACAGATTCTACCGACCTGATGACTCACGAAACGGAGAAACAGGAGGAACAGGTCTTGGTCTTGCCATAGCAAAAAGTATAGTTCAGGCCCATAACGGACGCATTTCGGCAAGCTGTGAAGACGGAACCTTAATGACTGTTTCAGTAATTCTTTAAAAATTTTTTTCTTTTCAAGTTCATTTCAACAACCGCTCCCATACTGAAGAAGAAAGGAAGGAAAGGAGCCGTATTATGGCAGAAAACAGTGAAGGCGGAAATAAAAAAATAATAGTAATTGCAGTCTGCTGTTCAATACTGGGAGGTCTGATTGCTACCGGCTGCTCTACCCTTGTAAATGAGAAAAAACAGGAGGAAAAAGCTGTAACGGAAATTACCACAGTCTACCAGGGAAAACAGAGAGAGGTAGTTGTCACTGAAGCAGATACTTCAAGACTTTTGACAGCTTCACAGGTTTATGAAGCAAACGTAAATTCTACAGTCGGAATAACTACTTCAATAACAACGAACTATTTCGGATATATAACGACAACACCGGCATCAGGATCCGGGTTCATCATCTCTGAAGACGGTTACATTGTAACAAACTATCACGTAATTGAAGATGCAGAATCAATTACGGTTACCCTCTATGACGGCACCTCATATGAGGCAAAGACGGTCGGTTACGATGAAAGCAATGACATTGCCGTACTCAAGGTTGATGCAAAAGATCTTGTTCCGGTTGTTTTGGGCAATTCAGGAGACCTGAGAGTCGGAGAGGAGGTTCTGGCCATAGGAAATCCTCTCGGTGAATTAACATTTTCACTGACCTCAGGAACTGTAAGCGCATTGGACAGGGAGGTAACCCTTTATGATTCCTCTATGAACCTGATCCAGACGGACTGCGCAATAAACTCAGGAAATTCCGGAGGAGCCCTATTTAATATGTATGGGGAGGTAATAGGAATAACAAATGCCAAGTATTCAAGTAACGGCCTGACAGCCTCAATCGATAACATTGCCTTTGCAATACCGATTGACAGCGTAAAAACCGTGATAAAGAGCCTTATCGAAAACGGTTATGTATCTAAGCCCTACATTGGCGTAATGGTAAGTGACCTTGAAGGAGACTACAAGGCATTTGGACTTCCGTCAGGAGCTGTAATAAGGTCGGTCACTGAAGATTCACCGGCAGAGGCTGCAGGGCTGCAGGAAAACGACATTATCACCCACGTGAACGGAACGGAAATTACAGGGTACAGCGGGCTTAAGAAGTACATAAATGCTTCAACTTCCGGAGACGTTCTCGCTCTGACGGTTTACAGAAAAGGTGAAACTGTTACGTTAAATGTTACGGTAGGCGAATACATTGAGCAGACGGATAATACAAATGAAAAAATGCCGCAACACAGCGACCACGTAAGGTGACTTTACTTTTTTCTTCTTCTAACACCTGAGGCTGTAACAAAAGTCGTACTTCCCGACTGGAGTTACAGCCTCTTTTCTATATCGATTATTCTTTCAATATCTACAGTTCTTCCGTCAGAAATCCCGTTATCTGCATAGAAAATAAGTCGTCTGAGAATACCATCCACACTCTTAAGGATTCCGGTATACTTCACGTACCTTCCCCCTTCCTTCTGCCTGTCAGGCTCAAAATACGTAACGCTCACCTGAGGCCTGTCCTCCTGGGAAATCTGGCCTATCTTCTGACTGATGACATCTTTCTCACTTTCCGTAAGACTCTTTTTCACACCGGTAAGGCGGGCCTCTTCCGTAATCATATCCTCATAGCCCACAAGGGCAGCAAAAGGAGCAAACTGCGCAGCCCTGTCGTAGAGAGACATGTGCGGATGCTTCTCAGACTGGTGATGAGGAAGGTCTATTATATCCGCATAAACAACTCTTGCATCTTCTTCCATCAGTCTTCTCCCGCCCTGTGACCGCCTATCTGGGCATTTCTTTCTATTGTCGTGCCGCCCTCTTCCAGATTCATACCCTTCAAAATGGTATTCTTCCCGAACTTCTGCTGAAGCAGGATGGCCGCCTTCTGAACCCGCCGCTCCTTCTCGTCAAGCTCATCCTCTTCCTTCTTTTTTCTTTCCAGCGCCTCATAGTCCGTAAAAAGGTCCTTCTGAACCGGAATATCCGACGGCGCCCTGTCCTCCCTCAGGAGGTTCGCAGCAACCACAGTCACCCTGCGCACCAGAAGATCGGGGTCCGAAATCTCATCGAAGACCTGCATCATAACTTCCGTTATCCGCCTGGTGGAACTGGTCCACCGGTCAATGTTCCCCGTACCGTGAGCATATTTCGGACATGCCCTTCCATAGAAGTCCGTCCCGACCGTCCCCCTGTAAGGTGCTCCTGTTGTAGAAACAATATACCCTCCGTGTCCGTCGCTTTTTATACTCTCCCTGTCATAGCCCAGAGTAAGTACAACCTGACGGGTCACAAGGCCCTTTTTCACCAGATCCAGAACCATGAGTTCCGTCATTTCCCTGACAATCAGGCGGGCCTTTTCCATGCTATAGGGCTCGGAGAGGACCTGACCTGAGCTGAGGCTCGTAGTTTCCGGTCTGTAGGACTTTATTGTGCTGATTTCTGTGGGCTCCCAGCCCCATGCGTGGTCTATGAGAAGCTCTGCATTTATCCCCAGAGCCTTGTAAAGAAGGTCCTCATTTGTAACGCTCAGCCGGGCTATGTCTCCCATGGTGTAGCAGCCCAGTGCATTCATCCTTGCAGCTATTCCGCGTCCGCACCTCCAGAAATCTGTAAGCGGTTTATGGCACCACAGCTTTTCCCTGTAGCTTTTCTCATCAAGCTCAGCTATTCTCACCCCGTCCTTATCCGCCTCAACATGCTTGGCAACTATATCCATGGCAATCTTTGCAAGATACATGTTTGTACCAATTCCTGCCGTTGCCGTTATGCCGGTAAGGTACAGAACTTCCTTTATCATGGTAAGGGCCAGTTCATGTGCACTCAGGGAGTAGGTATTAAGATAATCCGTTACATCAATAAAGCACTCATCAATCGAATAAACATGTATGTCATCAGGACTTACATATTTTTTATAGACAGAGAAAACCTGGGTACTTATCTTCTCGTACAGCCTCATCCTGGGAGGAGCAACAATATAGGTAAGACCCAGAGACGGGTCGGAAGAAAGAGCCTCGGTATTATAGGAGTAGGAGGCAAAGTCGTACTTTCCGTCTTCACCCTTCTTGAGAAGCTTAAGCCTTGCAGCTTCCCCGTAACGGCGGCTGTTTATCTCCTTTACCATACGAACCACTTCAAAAAGCCTTGGGCGGCCCGGAACCCCGTAACCCTTAAGACCGGGAGAGACGGCAAGGCAGATTGTCTTATCAGTCCTCGAGGCGTCTGCTACGACAAGATTCGTGGTCAGAGGATCACATTTTCTTGCCACACATTCCACAGAGGCGTAAAAGGATTTCAAATCAATTGCAATGTACGTTCTCATAGCTTTCCACATACCAGCGGCCGAAACGGCTCGGGAAGAACTCTCCTATACGTTCAAAAAAGAGGTGCTTCTCCTCTCCCCTGATAACTATAGTATAGCAGTCTCCGCTGTGTCCGCTTATTATAGCACTTGCGGGTCTGAAGTCACGTATGCTGTCTATCTTGAAAACCCGTCCATCACGCCAGGTTATGGACAGAGGCATCATGAACCCGGTGGTGTCAAAAACAGTAGACACCTTCACATAGGTTCTGACAATACATAGTTTCTCCGCCCCGTTTTGCTTCATACATATATATTATCATTTGAGTAGTAAATTTCAATAGGGTTTCTGGTTTCAGACTACATCAAGATATGTCTTATGGTTCGGAGCCGGGAAAGCTTCTGAAATCTTTCTGTAGTCTTCTTCGGACAGCTCCATGCGGGAAGCTTCAACAAGCTCCTTCACGTGGGAACTTCTTCCGCTGCGTGGAATGGCACACACTCCGTCCATGTGAAGAACAAACATGAGAAGAAGCTGAAACACACTCACCCCGTTCTTCTGTGCAACTTCCTTTACCACAGAAGAAGAAAGAAGCTTTGACCTGAGACTTCCGCCCTGAGCCAGAGGACAGTAGGCCATGACCTTTATACCCTCATCCCTGAGAAGCGGAAGAAGATCATACTCTATTCCTCTTGAGCCCAGATGGTAGAGAACCTGGTTCACGCAGCACTCCCTGCCCTCAGGAATTTCAAGAAGCTCTTCCATATCATCAGTATCAAAGTTGGAAACTCCCCATCTGAGAATCTTACCCTTATCCACCATCTGCTGAAGTCTTCCAACTGTCTCTTCCAGAGGATATGAGCCCCTCCAGTGATAGAGGTACATATCAAGATGATCCGTTCCAAGACGCCTCAAGGTTGCATCAAGACTCTTTTCAAGCCGTGTAGAACCGGCATTTTCAGGAAGAACCTTTGAAACAAGATACAGGCTGTCCCTACCCGTCTGTCTGATAGCTTCCCCTATAAGGGATTCAGAGAGTCCATTTCCGTACATCTCAGCCGTATCTATTAGGTTAACACCCATTTCAATACCGGTTCTGATTGCCTTTATTTCCTCAGCCCTTGTTAAGGGATTCTCTCCCAGAAACCATGTTCCGAGTCCAAAATTCGGGAAGTTACTTCCATCTTTAAGTTTCATATTCATTTCCTTTGAGTGTTTTCCACACCCTGAGTGCATAAAATACAACTGCCGCAGTCATAAGCAGAACTGCAAGTTCTACAAGAAGAACCGGAAGGCTGTAGGCAAGAAGCACCGCGACAGAATCAACCGCTGCATGGATAATCACAGCCAGAAAGAAAAACTGTTTCTTATTCTCCTTAACCGCCTTCCATACTATCACGGAAAGAGAAAGTTGAAGAGCCAGAGCCATAAATCTCTCTACTATTCCCAGAAGGAACATGTAGGAAGGAGAGCCCGTGAGCGTATTTACGGTAGCCTGTGCCTGTATGAGCAGATCCTCTGAAAGAGAGCCTGTTATTTGTGTAATATTTCCGGTATTAATCATAACGGACCATACCAGGTTGTTCATCATGGCAATACCCAGCAGCCATATACACTCAAAGCCACCGTGACCTGCTCCGTACATGAGGGCGTTTGCGTTGTTCTCCATCCTGTCCTTAAGCAGAGTTTTATAGGCAACAAACCTACCGGTCTCTTCAAAAATACCCGCCATAAGCCCACCGTATAAGGCATAAAGCCACGGGATTGAAGTTATGGGGAAAGTTCTCAGAACCACGGAGTGCACCAGAGGCTCAAGGATGAAGGCAAAGACAAACATTACCCCGAATCCGGTGAAGAAAGAAGAAACTGAAGCCTGATACTTCCTTCTGAAATAAACAAGTAGGCCCATGGGTGCTGCAAAAGAAAGCAAACACGAAATGGCCATAAAAACAATTGATAATACCGGTACCATAGAGAAAGTCTAAATCACATTAAGTTGTTTGGCAAAAGCAACTTTGATCAGGACAGATCCAGATAAACTATATTTGCCCTTCCCGTGTCATCACAGACCTTCATGGCAATTCTTGTATACAGGCCTGTCTTTCTGCCTATCATCTTCCTTGCATCTCTGTAGAAAGGACGGAATTCAACCAGGCGGCAACCGCACTTGCGAGCAAACTCTTCTGCATCATCTATGTAGAAGTACATCATGGCAGACTGGTTTCCTGTCTTCTTTACATACTTTATGGTGTACTTGATTCCCGTGCTGTTGGTGGCATCAAAGATAAGGAAGAGCTTGTCAAAGTATTTTCTGACGTTCTTTATAAAATCAAGAATCTCTTCCTCGTGGAAATACTCAAATACTCCGGCCACAACCATAAGAGTCGGAAGACTGCGGTCCTTAATCTCTTCTGTCCACTTAAGATCAAACAGATTTCCTGCAATAAGCTTCTCGTTTTCACTCTCACCCAGAACCTTTCTGCGCCCTTCAATTACCTCTGGAAGATCCACCTCATAGAACACCGCGTCCCTGTTTCCAATCCTGAAATAGGAAGTCTCAAGACCACAGCCAAGGTTTACTATGTTGCACTTTCCGTGTTTTGAAATAAAATCCCTGACCATCTGGTCCATGTTGTAGTACCTGGCAGCAGAAGCAATCATTGAGTACTCATTTGATTTCTCTGCTATTGTATTCTTCTCTGGAAGCAGACTCTCAAGCTCAAGAGCCTTGCTGTCATAAAAATATTCAGGAAATCTCTTTGAAACATAGATCCTGGCCGTTAACGGAATAAATAAAGTATCTGGAACGCCCTCAAACTTATCCATAAAGCACCTCTGTCCTGCTTTAGGTTAGTTCCAGCTAACTTACTTGTCAAGATGTCTCAGTGTTTTCAGATAGTCCTTTCTCTCCTGCGGAATTCTGTAGCTTTCCAGAGCCTTCTGTATGGTCTTAAGATGAACAAAACGGGGCAGTTTTCCCTCTTCAAGGAACCTCACAGCCTCATCATACTGCTTGGCAAGAGCAGTAGCAAAATACCAGGAAAGCATCATGTTCACATAGTATTCATCACTGTGAATCTCACTTACCCTCCTGAGATAGACCGGGTCAAAATCTTCATCAAGAAAGTGCTGCATGAGCATGAGTACGGCGTAGCGCACAGTGTATGTTCTGCCACTGTTAATCCACTTTTCTATGAAGGGAAGAAGCTCCTTTCTGTGCTTCTTAAATACTGCCGGTGACATCTGGTCAGTGGTTGCCCAGTTATCTGCATAAGGCAGAAAAGAATCAACACCCCGTATGCAGGATTCAAAATCCTTCAAGGCACATAGAATGAAGGAGTGAAGCTGGTTCTCTTCAAAATACGTATGGGGCAGAGAGGAAAGAACATTATCCGCTTCACCTGAGCGGATTATCTTCTTTGAAAGTTCCCTCAGCTGCGGGGTGCGCACCCCTATAATCTTCTCCACTGGCACGGAAGGAATGATCGGAGCCATGAAATCCCTGTATTTCAGATCCTGCAGACTGAAAAGCTCTTTAATTATATCCATACTCACCTGTCAAAAACCTTCCTCAGTGGAAGAGCATCTTTAAAACAGAACGTTACCTCAAGAAGAGCACTTATGCGTCCTATTATCCAGCCGTTAATCAACGCGCAGACTATGGTTCCCGCCTTCACGCCCTCAAAACGGCCGAAGCCGAAGAAGATGAAGGACAGAACTACCCCTATGAGGCAGCTGACTATATCATACACCGTCTTTACCCTGTGGATTGGAAGATTAAACTTAGCAGAAATCTCCTTGACGAACAGCTCATACGCCTCCGGGGCAATGTACGTGTGAAAGAGCAGCGCAACCCCAACCGAGCAGAGCACTATCCCCGCCACATAGTTAATCAGTCTCCCGGGCAATCCTTCCATCCACACCCCGGAGACAAGAGACATGCACAGATCCAGCGTAAATCCGTAGAAGACTGCCGTGACAAAGGAAAAGAAATAGCTGATTTTTACCCTTCCCATCACCAGGCAGAGAAGAATCAACACAAAAAACTGAAGAGCATACTCAGCAGTCCCGAAAGTAAAGAACGGCCAGGTCTGACTGAGCTTTAGATGCAGCAGATAGGCCGGAGCCACCACCATGGACACGCCAAAGTCCGCCCTCTCCATGAAGGCGGTTCCAAGGGCGAGAAGTACTATTCCAAAAAGATAGGCAAGCTCGCTGTAAAAAACCTTCTTTGTTTCCATTTCATCCTCCAGGAAGGTCCCGTTTGGTACAGAAACGGACAAAGATATTTTATTTTACATGCTCATGAAGGCTTTTACACCATCCTTCTTCTTCCACGAAGTAAGAAGATA
>JAIKXP010000014.1 GCA_024684115.1 Sphaerochaetaceae bacterium
GTATTCTTTTTATTCTTATTCGCCATTTTTCACCTGCCCATGGATGCTATCTTAAAGGTTTGTTTTAAGATTTGAAATCTCTTGAGCAGAAAGTCCTAACGAAAGAAGGTATTTTTCTGCTTCTGCTGCAAGGTTTGCTCCGTAGAAGTCAGTAATTCCGAAGGCTGCCTTAAGACTTGAAACAATGTTGCTCTCAGCTATTGTTTCATACTTCTCGGTTCCCTTTTCTACACCATAGAAGTTGTAATAGGTCACCATGTAGTCTTCCACCACTTCTTTTGCAGTAGCTCCCATGAGACATTCAAGCAGGGCAGAGACAAAGCCGGTGCGGTCCTTGCCCTCTGTACAGTGAATAAAGTATGTTCCCGGGTTTTCAGACAGGAACTTCATGCCCTCTGCAAGACCGCTTTTGAAGTCTGCAGCTGAAAAGTCTACTCCGAGACTCAGGTACTTAATTTTAGTAGTTGAATAGTAAGAGCCTTTGAAGCCCGGGCTGGCTTCTGCATCACTCTGGCTGTCTGAGAGGTTTAGGGCAACGGTCACACCGGAGGCCTTACATGCAGCATCTGCTTCCTTATTTCTTCCAATAAAAGTACTGATCGGACTGGAACCTCTGTAGAGTTTTCCGTGCATGCCGGAGGTTGTAACGAGGCGGAAGTTTGCAAACTCTTCATCTGTCAGACTTTTGTAATCTTCCCTTTTGTTTGTTCTCTTCAGATCATGGAGATTGTACTCTTCAAGGTATCCACCATCTTCTGCCATGGTAATTAAAAACCTTATAGGGAACTCAATTCCCTCTCTTGCTGTCCAGTACCATGACTTGTCTTCATTGGTTGTCTTATCTCCAATGCCGTAGGTTGAAATAAAGTTGCCCATATTTATGGAAAGCAAAATGCCTCCTGCAGGCTCTCCTGACTCATCCCTGCCTATAATGACTGCCAGCACTCCGGTGTCAACATAGGTAAAGTCCGGAACAACAGGCATAAGAAGACTTGTGTTAAGAAAGTTTACACGGACAACATCTCCCCAATCAAAACCTCTGGCCATAAACTCTTCAGCCGTTCCGGTTGTTATCAGATGGCCATACTTTGTTGTAAATGTTTCCGCTTCAAGACTGGGTACTTCTGCCTGATAAAAGTTCTTTTCAATTATAGACTGAGCCACAACAGAAGAAAGAACAACAGCCAGAATAAAAACAATGGCGAGTATCTTTTTTACTGTTCTCACTATTTACCCCTCTTTCAGTTTCTGTCTGAAACAGTATGACTATATTTCTGCTTTGCCTGGGCAATGCTCAAAAGCTGTCTGAATTCCTGCCCTTTCATTTCAAAAAACAAAAACTTTTTTCCCTCGAGTTCGAGACACAGTATTCTTGGTGTTGTTATGAACTTAAACGGGCTGGCCCTGTGTACTTTCGGTATTTTTCCGGTAACGAAATCTATGGCATCTGTTTTAAGAACAAAGTCAGTATAGAGAACATCCAGCGAAGCAAAGGAGAATTCAAAGTCTTCACACCAGATTCGGAAGGTGACATCCGTCAGATACAGAAGAACTCCGTCTTCCCTGACGTGTCCAAGACTGTCTGCATAAAAGCTGCATCTTTTACTCCAGGAAATTTTCCCGCCATATTTTTTTTCTAATATCGATAATACTTTTTCGTCTTCCATATTTATGGATTATCGCATCTCAGATTATCTGTTTGCAAGAAAACAATGTCTGTCAAAAAATAATTGTTGGCTAAAATCTTGCATGTTATACTTTTACACACACTAATATATTAAGGAGAAATATATGGTAGTAAACACTAGTGCTCTGATTATCGTTATCGGTTACCTTATCGGTATGCTGATAGTCGGTTATGTAGTCGGAAAGATTAAAATTAAAGGCGCTGAAGACTACATGCTTGCCGGAAGAAGAATGGGCGTATTCATGGTTGCATTCTCACTTTCAGCAAACAACATTGGCGGAGGCTGTACAACTGGTCTTGCCCAGAAAGCCTTCGGATCGTGGGGAATGAGTGCCATGTGGTACGTCCTTGCAGCTTCTATTGCAATGATACCGCTTGCCTACTTTGCCCCTAAAATCAGAAAGACCATGGCTGTCACCATTCCTGAAGTTGTCGGAAGACGCTTTGGAAAATTCAGTTCAGTATTCACAGCAGTCCTGAACGTTGTTGCCCTGTTCTGTCTGACTTCATCACAGGTTGCAGCTTCCGGTTCCGTCGTTGCAACACTCACCGGCCTTAACGTTAAGGTATGTATGATAATTGCCGGTATAGTAATTATCCTTTACACAACCTTCGGTGGAATGATTGCTGACCAGATTTCTGATATGGTTCAGTTCCTCATCATTCTTATCGGCCTTGCCATTGCTACACCTATCGTCATCTCATCTCTCGGTGGATGGTCAGCAATTGCAGCCAAGCTTCCTGCAGGACAGACAAGCTTCACAAAGATTGGATGGGCATTCATCTTCGGCTACATTTTCAACTACTTCTGTACCTTCCTTTCAGGTCCTGAAATGATTTCAAGATTTGAAACAGCCAAGGACGAGAAGACAGCTAAGAAGGCTTCTTTCGTATCAGCTATCCTCATGGCTGCCATGTCAGCATTCCCGACACTGCTCGGTCTTGCTGCTCTCGCAGTTAAGGATTCTATTCCAGGCCTCCTCGAAAACGGTTCAAACGCCATGATGGCTGTAACTCAGGCTTATGCTCCTACAATTATCACAGGTGTTGTTTCTGCTGCCATTATTTCAGCAACAATGTCATCAGCTGACTCCAACCTGCTCTGTATGTCTACCATGATCATCAATGACCTTTACAAGCCTTACTGCAAGTCAGACCTCTCAGGTATGAAAGAAGTCCGTGCAACAAGACTCTGTAACGTCATCTGCTGTGCAGTTGCCATGGTAATTTCCTTTGCCGGAATCCCAATCACAACAATGAACACATTTGCATTCGGTATTAGATGTGCCGGCCCATTTGCAGCTTACGGTCTTGGACTCGTAGTTGCAAAGGCAACAAGAAACTCCGGCCGCATATCAATCATTACCGGTACAATCGGCTTCATTATCTGGCAGATTCTTTCTTCTAATGGCCTTACCATTACAAAGTATCTCATGCCGGTAGTATTCGGATGTCTGGTCAGCGTAGTCACCTTCTACCTCGTCAACGCTATTGAATGGAAGAAAGGTGTCTCTGCTGCTCCATCTGCTTATGAGGATTAAACGTTAACATTTATTTTTCCTGGCCCCATGCTCTGGCATGGGGCTTTTCTTTGCATCAAAAATGCATATAAATTGTCTGCTTTGGACCTGTGTCCTTAATCAGTGTACGGGCGTCTTTATATTTGAAAAGAAGAAGCTTCATCATGTACAGATCTCCCACGCAGCCTCCGAAGTGCAAGGCAAACAGGATTCCACAGGCAAAAAAGAGCTTCATGCTTACTCCGTGAAGATAAACGGTAAGGGGAATAAGAATAGCAGAATATGTTAAAAACGGTGCTGCAAGTGCTATTAGAGCCGTTTTTCTTGAGGTGTAAATATCAGGAACCCCGCAAAAAGCCACTGTAAAAGTAAAGCCAAATGTCAGCTTCTGGTGCGTCAGAGCCTTATAGGCTGCCCCATGTGTCAGTTCGTGCAGAACTATGTAGCACACATACGACGCCAGGAAAACCAGGAAGTCTAAAGGAGAAATAGATCTTCTGACTTCTTCGTAGTTACAGGAAAGCACTGTAGGAAGAGCCGCCAGAAACATAAAGACAAGTGAAAAGACAGTAAACAGAGTAGCTGTCTTTTTATCCTTTGCATCTACAACCTTAACTTCCCTGTACCCTTCCGGCAGGGTTCTGAAATAGTTTTCCATGCCCGCATTATAGCACTGATGGGAAATGATAGAAAACCCATCAAAAAAGTAGGTACGAAATTGGTCTTAAATTATTTTAGACCCTTAAAACGAGCAGGTATCTTAAATCTTTATTATTTAATTACAATACAAAGAATTGCTTTGTTTTTTCTCTTTCTTTACAGAACAGGAACCCGTTTTGTCTTCTAAAAAATGGTGAAAAAAATAACTCCCTACAAAGTAAGGAGTTAAGTTGAGACCGGGAAGATTCGAACTTCTGACCCTCAGATCCGCAATCTGATGCTCTATCCAGCTGAGCTACGATCTCGTTAGCTTTTCAGCGTTTAAATAATATGCAAAAAGCATATGTTATTCAAGAAAAATAAATCCCTGAGCTTCTCTGCAACAGGGATTATATCTCGGAGTGACGGGGATTTGAACCCCGGATACCGTTACCAGTATACTTCCTTAGCAGGGAAGCGCCTTCGACCACTCGGCCATCGCTCCAGGTCCCGTCAAGGACAATCGGATGGAGAGGGATTCGAACCGCCGGAGGCTTGCACCTCAACGGTTTTCAAGACTGCCTCCGTCGGCCTCTCGGACATCCATCCAATCTGCTTTATGCAATATAAGCAAAGAATAGCTCTTTGTCAAGCAAGAAGAAAAAAGGGACAAATCACCCGAATCTCTCTGGCAATCCACTTACCGTTGCTACATTCCTGTCCTGGCGGGGTTGGGCGGCTGTCAGCAGCTCGGAATCTGTCCCACAGATAAATTACTAGATTTTTAAATAAATGAAAACCCTGTGAGGGCAAGAAAAAAGCTCCAGATTTAACTGGAGCCCATTTTAGCGGAGAGAGGGGGATTCGAACCCCCGATGGCTTTTGACCATACACGACTTCCAATCGTGCACCTTCGACCACTCGGACATCTCTCCAGATGCAGACAAACTATATCAAAAAAAGGGTTTACTCTTCAAGTATTCTCAACGGCAGTAAAGAACCAGACTTTAAGGGCATCAAGTCTTCTCTGGAATGAACTCTGAAGATCTACCGTGTAGAAAAGAAGACCGATTGTCGGTTTCTGGTCGTAAACCGTGGCCATTGAACAGACAACTATACCTTCATCACAGAGAAGAACGTCCATGTAGAGTGACAGACCTTTTTCCTTCACACAGGTAACACCCATGAATTTCATGGCTGAAAGGTTGTTTATCTTCATGAAAACTTCTGAGCCTTCTGAAGTGTAGTCAACCTCATAGAAGTTTCCGCCGAACCTGCTGTCGTTCTGATAAGAATAAAGAACATAGGAAGAAGGAACTTCTGTGAAAACCGGATCTTCTGTCCTGCTCTTTTTATTTTTAGGATCTGTTACGACAAAAGACTCTGAGAACAGGGTCTTAGGCTTCCCTCCTGCGGTCCTTGAAATGTAGGTAATCCCCTCCTGGGTTGAGATGGAAGTGAGGATGTTGAAAAGACAAAGCCTCTTTTCCTCAAAGCTCATTTTCTTCCAGTTTTCAGGATAGGCAATAAAGCTTGTAGTGATAATGGAGAAAGAGTTCTCCTCCTGCTCTGCTTCTTTTGCCCTCTGATAAGCAAGGGTTCCCTGAGGAGCCAGCTGGTAGATTGTTCCACCTTCAAGGGTTGTGTTGTTCAGGTTCGTTCCCTCAACAAGAAGATCTATGTACTGCCTGTCTACATTCGGGAAAACGGAGTAGACGGATGAAGCAAAAGCAAAGGAACACAAAACAGCTGCAAGAATCAGAACAGAAACAATCTTTTTCATGTTTTTCCTCTTATTTATTCTCTGTCATCAGAACAGAGCCGGCATAGGTATAGACACAGGCAAAGCCCAGAAGAACTCCACCGATTATATCGGTAAGCCAGTGAACTCCACTGAAAAGACGGCTGAAAACCGAGATGATCATAAGTGCAAACAGGCTTCCGAGCACAAGTCTCTTTGTCTTCGGAAGGAAGATTGAAAGACCCTTTGATGACAGGAATGCAGCTGATGCAACTATGGAAACAGCCATAAATGAGTGGCTTGAGGGAAATGAAGGAGCAAGAGCTCCATCTTCAAGAACAGGTCTGAAGTTGATAACTACAACATGGTCAAAAATCAGATAAAGGAAAATGACTACAGCGTACAGAGCTCCGAGATAGACGAGCTTCTTATCAACGAGGAGAAGACTTCTGCGGCTGACCAGCTGCTTGAGTCCTGAAATTGCAAAAAGACCGGCAATAAGATAGTTAAGAATTCCGGAAATTACGGAAATAACATACCAGAATCCATTGTATGGAAACATTGCGGCAGCTCCGGCGTTAAGGGTTGCAAAACCAACGCTTGAGTCCATAGGGCCGATTGCCCTGTAATCAACTTTTCTTAAAAGTACGGCAAGAAGAATAAAAAGAGCAAAAAAACATGCTCCCAACATAAAATCTCTTTTTGATTCCTTCATTTGAACCTCTTTAAAATTTAATTCTTCCTCTGAGGGACCTGGTGAGGGTCCTTATGTCAGCATATTCCAGATCTCCACCTATAGGAAGACCGGAAGCAAGACGGGTAAGGGTAATTTCAGGATAATCCCTGAGAAGGTGCCTTATGTAAAGGGCCGTTGTATCTCCCTCCTCCGTCGGATTGGTAGCAATAATTATCTCTGTGAAGCTGCCTTCCTTAATCCTTTTCAGAAGCTTGTCAAAGCCCAGATCCTCCGGACCTACTCCTGCAAGAGGATTGATGGCACCACCCAGAACATGGAAGAGTCCTGAATAGACACCGGAACTCTGAATGGTAATTACATCCTGAGGCTGCTCTACTACGCAGAGAACTGCCCTGTCCCTTGACGGGTCAGAGCATACAGCACACGGGTCTGTTTCGGTAAAGGAACCGCAGACCGGACACTTGTGAACCTTCTCCTTGATTGAGCTTATGCTTTTTCCGAGAAGGCTGTTATATTCTTCACTCTTGTTAATGAGGCTGTAGCTAATTCTGAGGGCGCTCTTCTTTCCTATGCCGGGAAGCTGTGCCAGAAGGGCCGCAAGATTCTCTATTTCACTCATAGACCGAACTGATTACCAAGGTCCTGAGACATGAGAGCCTTAACATTATCAAGTGCATTGTTTGTTGCAGATGCAAGAAGAACTTCCAGCATGGCCACATCCTGAGTCAGAAGGGACGGGTCAATCTTTACGCTTTCTACCTTGAACTCGCCTGTAACAACAACCTCTATCATGTTTCCCATGGCATAGCCTGTTGCCCTTGTTGTGGCTGCCTTCTTCTTTACTTCTTCTGCTTTCTCCCTGAGACTCTCAAGGTTTTTCATCATTTCAAGCGGATTAATCATTTTATTTCCTTTCCCCTGAATGCTGTAATGATATCTTCACAGTAATCGGGCTTATGTTCTCTAATTTCTGCTTCCTTTCTCTCTTCTTCTTCCTCTTCCTTCTTAATCTTTTCCTGTTCAAGAACTTCTGAGAAAGATAGCCTTACATTTGAAACGTCCGGAAGAATTCCCTTTATGTCCGCAGTTATTCCATCAAGTCCCTTAAGAGCTGCCTGATAGAAGAACCTGCTGCCAAATTCAAGAACAACATCCGACCCTTCCCTCTTAAGGTTGACAACTCCCGGAGGAAGCACTGTCCTGAGCTCTTCTTCTGAATTCTGCTGCTGAGGCACGGGTTCGGGTTCCGGGGCCTGCTCAACTGCTGCAGGAGCCTCTACTACTTCCTCTTCTTCCTCTTCAACATATTCATCTTCGTAATCAGGACCTTCCGGCTCCGGTTCAACAACCGGCTCTGGTTGTGGCTCAGGTTCCGGTTCAGCTTCAACAACCGGCTCTGGTTGTGGCTGCGGTTCAACGACAGGCTCCGGCTGCGGTGCCGGCTGAGGCTGAGGCTTCTCCATTACTTCGAGGCTCTGGCCGGAGTCTTCCTGTACGGTAACCGTACCGGTTAGAAGGTCGTTCTTAAGCTTTGCAAGCTGCTCTATTACAGTTGCATTTGAAGCCATGTACTTGAGCCTGCAGAGTCTGCTTACGGCAAGGGAGGCCTCAGTGGCGGGATTTACGGTGTATCTTATATCTCTGTAAAGGTTTACAAACATATCAAGAGCACCTTCAAGCTGCTCGGTGTTGTAGAGGGATAGGGCCTTCTTCTGAACCTCTGTTACCACAGTTCCCAGAACGTTCTCACTTCTGACCCCGTTCTTAACCAGAAGCATGGTCCAGAAGTAGTCCGAGAAATCCCTTATTATCTGCTCTGCGCTGATTCCGGCAGAGAAAAGGTCATTAAGCCTGTCCTGAGCTTCCTTTGAAGAGGAAGAGAGGACTGCAGACATGATTGAATCTATTCCCTCCGGACCTGCCAGGGAGAGCTTGCCCCTGATCCCGGCCATGGTAATGTTTCCGTCAGAGAAGGATACAACCTGGTCAAAAAGGGTGTAGGCGTCCCTCATGGAACCGTTGCCCTCTTTTGCTATCCACAGAAGAGCCTCATCTTCGGCCTTAATTCCCAGCTCTTCAACCGTATCCCTGAGCTGCTTTCTGATGGTTTCAAGAGAAAGAAGGCGGAAGTTGAACTGCTGACAGCGGCTTCTGATTGTAGCAGGAACCTTCTGAGACTCTGTAGTTGCAAAGATGAAAACCACGTACTCGGGCGGCTCTTCAATAGTCTTGAGAAGAGCATTGAAGGCGCTCTGGCTCAGCATATGGACTTCGTCTATTATGTAGATCTTGTAACGGGAAGAGGCAGGAGGAAACATGACTTCCTCCTTGATTACACGCACGTCATTGACACCTGTGTTACTGGCACCGTCTATCTCAATGACATCCATGTTGCTGCCTTTTGCTATTGTGCGGCAGTTTTCACATTCACCGCACGGCTCGGCCGTAGGTCCGTGAACACAGTTCAGCGCCTTTGCAAGAAGCCTTGCAGTGGTTGTCTTACCGACACCCCTCGGACCACAGAAAAGATAGGCATGGGCAATCCTGCCCTGGGCTATTGAGTTTTTAAGTGTAGAGACAACAAATTCCTGTCCTGCGAGTTCCTCAAACTGCTGAGGTCTTCTTCTCGTTGCGGTTACTTCAAACATACTGAAAATATAACATAAGAAAGGCTCGGTGTGAACCAACGCTTACTTGATGCCGCGCTCTCTGCAGATCTGTTCGTAAGCGTCCTGAACTTCCTGGAACTTCTTTGCAGCGTAGGCCTTGAACTCTTCCCCTGCCCCTTCCTTGTTGGCCACCCTGTCCGGGTGATACTCAAGGATAAGCTTTCTGTAGGCCTTCTTGATTTCTGCTTCTGAGGCATCTTTTGCAACTCCAAGAATTTCATAGGCCCTGGAAGAGGAACCTGCAGCAGAAGCTGAAGAAGAGACTCCATACTTCCTCTTGAGGTTCTCAACGGCGTCTGATGGAATTCTGAAAAGCCTTACGGCATAATCAATCATTCCCTGCTCGCGCTCGGAAATCCTGCCGTCAACGGAGGCTACGCTGTAAAGCATCTCAACAAGAACAAAAAGAATGGCCGGCATGCCGGAGAAATTAGAGTAGAACTCCTGAGCGTAGGATTCAAAGGTCTGAGGACTCTTCAATGCACTGTTAAAAACACTTCTGGCGTATTCGTAGCTCTGATGATCCAGCTTCAGATCGTAGACCATGAACTGATTGATCCTTGCCCTGGCTGCCTCGGAAACCTGTCCGTCAACGGAGGCAAGCTTTGCCAGCATGGAAAAAGTTCCCTTGAAAAAGGCTTCATTTGAAGGAGAATAGCCGAAAGAACGGCGCCCGGAAGACTGAGAAGAACCGAAAAGATTCCTGAAGACCCTCGAGATTACAAAAAACAGAAATATAAGGAGAAGAATGCGGAAGAATCCACCTCCGCCTCCACCACCGAACGGGAAAAAGAAAAACATATTAAAGCTTGTCTATCAGCATGGAACACTTTCCGCTCGGGATAGGAAGCGTCTTTCTCTTGTCCTCATCAATAATCTCAATTGTAAAGTAGTAGAGTTTTTCACTTTCCAGTCTGATTTCCCAGCCCCTGGTGTTTTTACTGCTCATTATCGAAATCAGGTTTCTCTTCAGTGAAAGCTTGTCTATTCCCATGACCTCAAGGCTCGGAACAGTCCAGTTTACCGTCTTTCTCGGAAGAGAAACATCAAGACCTATTACATCTTCAATCATCAGCGTAATAGTCATAAGACAGACCTGAGGAAGGAACTTCTTTCTCGGGAATCCGTCTTCTCCTGCTGCAGGAGCACCTTCTCTTGAAGGAAGGTATGCTTCCCATACATCTCCCTGCTTGTCTTCATCCGGATTGAGGGTATCAAGCATGAAATAGATGTTTCTGATTGAACACTCACGGGCAAAAACCCTTTCTCCGTACTTCTCAAGACCCTTTACGACAAGATAAGTGTTGAAAGGAACAACGGCGCCGCACATATTCTCTGCGTTTTCGCTGAAGCACGGGCTGTCTGCACTGACGTTAGGGAACGGGTTCTCGGTTCCGAAAAAGGCAGGATCCCTGAGTTTTTCAATCATGAGGGCTGCTTTTTCATCATTAGGAATCTCTGCAAGGAGGGTCCAGAAAGCACTGAGGAGCTTAAGAGGAAGCCTGTTACCGTCTGCATCAAGATCATAGTAGAAGGAAGTCTCCGGATCCCACATAAGTCCGTTAATCCTTGTCTTGATCATGAAGTAGAGCTTCTTGTACTTAAAGCTCAGTTCCTTGTCATTCAAAATATCTCCAATGTCTGAGAAAGCAAGGGCATTTATTGCAACAAGTGTATTGAAATCAAGCTGATAGACCGCCTGAGAACGTGGAAGTCCACCGCTCATACAGGCAGAAACGGGAACGGAGAAAAGACCGTTTTCCATCTGGTATTCAGCCTTAAGCCAGTCAAAATAGGCTTCAAGGCAGGGTACAACTTCCTTAAGGCGCTTCTTGTTTCCAATCTTATGGTAGAACATGAATTCAACATAAGGGAGAAGCGGCATACATACGCCCTGAGGATTACTATCTGTAAAAACCGGTTTTCCGTCTTCAAGCCCGTAGTCACAACGGATAGCTCCGTTTTCCTCCTGCTTGCTGTAGAAGAAATCCACAGCCTCAAAAGGAGAATAGACCTGGTTGCTGTAGCACAGGAAAAGGGAAGAAAGACATGTATCAAAAAGATTCAATGTCTTCTGGCCTTCATGAGAAACATAGCCGGCGGGAACCTGAGTACCCTCTGCTAAAGGGCCCTGTTTCCACAGTTCATCAATCCATACCCACGAACGGTTATAGAGATCAACGAAGTCCTGATCGTAGAAAATGATTGATGGTATTGCTTCTTTGTTCAAATTATACCCCTGAAAAGTTCAAAGAATGACAGTCTAATGATTGTAACACACTTTTGTCCATTCTTGAGAAAAAATTTTTTATTTTCTTTGTTTTCTTCTGTTTCTGGCCCTATATTAAGGCTTAATCCGCAATTTCCACCATGTATTTTACAAAGTCATAGAGTCTCTTTGTAGAACTTATGCTCAGGTGCTCATTTACAGTATGAACAGAGAAAAGATCTGGACCTAAAGAAATACTGTCCATGCCCTCAATCCTGCTGTTTATTACTCCACACTCAAGTCCTGCGTGGATGGAAGTTACAAGAGGCTTTCTGCCGGTGCAGGCCTCCCAGGCCTTAACGCAGATTTTAAGGAAATCAGAATCAGGGTTCGGAGTCCATGCCGGATAGGAGTCTTCAAGAACACTCTCAAAGCCGAAAGCCTCAAGAAGGGTACCTATTCTTCTTACAAGCATGGAGGAAGCGGTATCAACAAGGCTTCTTACGCTGAATTCAACAAAGAACTTCTCCCCGTCCAGTCTTGCTATTGCAAGGTTGTCAGAAGTCTCAACAACGTTTTCAACGGCAAGACTCATGGAGTACACTCCGTTTGGAGAAGTAAACAGAGCTCCTGCAATCTTTCTGGAATCAGAAACATTCAGAGCTTCAAAACTTCCGGCACAGGAAGAAATAGTTACCCTGTAGTCTGGCTCTTCATACCTGTTTTCTTCAGCAATTACAGCTCTCTCTGCCTCCAGCACCTTACAGGCCTTCTCTGCATCTTTTTCTGAAACAAGGACCTCAAAACAGCATGTGCTTGGAATTACGTTTCTTCTTGTTCCGCCGTCAAAACTGACCAGACGGTACTCAATTCCTTCTTTTTCAAGACTCATAACCAGCCTTGAAGAAGCGAAGATGGCATTAAGTCTCTGGCGGTTTATTTCACCACCGCTGTGGCCGCCCTTAAGCCCGCCTGTACTCACACGGATAAGAACTCCCCCGGCCTTCTCTCTTGAAACCTTAAGAGTTCCCTTAACGTCCTTTCCTCCGGCGCAGCCTATATAGATCACGCCCTCTTCCTCGCTGTCCAGGTTAAGAAGCTTCCTGCTCCTCACAACCGACGGATCAATCTTGAAAGCCCCTGTGAGCCCGGTCTCCTCCTCGAAGGTGAAAACGCCCTCAAGCGGTCCGTGCTTGACATCCGGGTCGGTAAACAGAGCCATGGTCATGGCAACAGCCACGCCGTTATCTGCTCCGAGACTTGTATCTTTTGCCCTGATGAAATCTCCGTCCACGACAACCTCTATGGGGTCTTTGGTAAAGTCATGGGTGCTGCCCTCTCTCTTTACACAGACCATATCCATATGGCCCTGAAGGGCAATGCTCTTCCTATTCTCCATTCCTTCCGTTGCCGGAACGCGTACTATTATATTTCCAGCCTTATCCCTTACGGCTTCAAATCCATTATCTCTGGCCCATGAGAGCAGAAACTGCCTCATCCCCTCTTCATTTCCGGATTCCCTGGGAATCTGGCATATCTGGTAAAAATAATCAAAAGTATCCATAACAGTAAGATTTTACTCAGGCACAAAAGAAACGGCAAGTTTCTCAGAAAAGATTTCTGACAATCCCTGAACGGGAAATCTCTTTTAATTCTTTTTCTCTTTCCTTTATGTCCGGCACGTACTTCTCAAGCATGGCCTTAAAATCTTCCCCGTGGCCGTCATAGACAAGGTGGCAAAGCTCGTGAATTATGGTCATGTCTATGAGATTTGGAGGAAGGCAGGCGAGGATTGCGCTGAGCTTTATGAGCTTCTTGAGCCTGTAGCAGCAGCCCCAGCGGCTTTTTGCATTGCAGATTTCAATTGTGGGAACCTCAAGAGACATTCTTTTACAGAAAACAGGGACTTTTTCCATGGCGTAGGAATAGAGCATGCGGGAATAGAAGCGGTAGAGCTCTCTCTTCACGCTCTCTTTGTTGTCAGGATGCCTTACAAACACATAAATCCCGTCGTCCCTTAAAAATACGTTCTTCTCTCCCTTAAAAACGTATAGGGGAAGGCTGCGGCCGAGAAAAGGAAGAGCATCGCCAGAGGCGTAGGTATGAGAGGGGATCTTCGAGCCGTGTTCTTCAATCCATGCACTGTTTGCGCTTATGAAGCTGTCAATCTGACTTTTTGTTGCGAACCAGGGGGCAGAGACTATCAGGGTGCCGTGGTCGTCAAAGTGCATTCTGAGGGACTTCTGGCCACGTCTTTTTCTTACAACCAGGTTCATTTTCCGAGGACCTGCCTAACGTATTCTTCCCACCTGTCAGTTATCTTGTCTGTGGTGTATTCCTGTGCCCTCTTTCTGGCCTCTTCCCCCATTTTCTGGGCTTTAATGGGGTGTGTGAGTATCTCTTCCATGGCTTTTGAGAGAGCCTCAGGGTCCCCGGGAGGAACAAGAAGGCCGTTTACTCCGTTTTCTATTAGCATGCGCGGACCCCCGCACGGGCAGTCTGTACTCACCGACGGAACTCCTGCAGCCAGGGCTTCCATCAGGGCGTTAGGCATGCCTTCGTAGGCAGAAGAGAGAACAAATAGAGAGGTTTTTGAAAGAACAGAGGGTATGTCTGAAGAGCGGCCAAAGAAAGAGACGAACTTTTCCAGCTTCTCTTTTCTGCTTAGCTCCTTAAGCTCTTCTTCAAGTTCTCCTGTCCCGTATATCTGAAGCCGAGCCCTGGGAACCTTTTTAAGAAGGTCCTTAAAGGCAAGAATAAGACTTCTGTAGTCCTTCTGCTCCGTAAGCCTTCCGCAGGAAGTTACAAGAAACTCCTTAGGCTCTCTTTTTACCTCAAAGAAGTCCTGTTTCACGGCGTTTGGAATTATCACGGACTTTTTCTGAAGTTTTTCAGGAAAATAAGCCTGTGCATCTGGAGTCTGGAAGACACAGCCATCGGCCTGTGGAAGAAGACCCTTAGCCAGAGCTGTTGCAAATCTTCCCTCATATTCTTTTTCCGGGTCGTTTCTCACCGAGATTATAGTTTTGATTCCCAGTCCCGCAGTTCCTGCTACGGTGCGGAAGTTGGATTCAGCCATAAAGGAAATAACTACATCCGGTCTTTCTTTTTTAAGAATTTCCCTGATTCCTCTTATGCGGCGGAGGTTGCGCTTTAAAAAGGGGTCATTCTGAGAGCTCTCTTCCTCAAGGAAGAACCTTCTTACTCCCTTTTCTACCGGGTAGTCCAGGTCTGTTTTGAAGCAGTTTATAACCGCAGTGTCATGGCCTCTTAGGGAAAAAGCTGAACAGAGGTTTGAAACAACCCTTTCTGCTCCACCTTCACTGAGTTTCTTACAGATAAAGAAAACCTTCATTCCTTTACTCCCCTGTTTCCATGCGCTTTGTTGAACTTCCTACATTATAGATATATTATTCAAACAATCAAAGGAGTCGCTTGTGAAAACAGAGGCATTAGCTGATACCGTCAAGAAGATTACGCTGGATAACGGAAACACCATAACCCTTATCGGAACCGCACATGTTTCAAAGAACAGCGTTGAAGACGTAGAAAGAATCATGAATGAGAACCACCCCGACATGGTCTGTATAGAGCTCGACAAGGGCCGCTACTCAAGCAAGACCGAGGGAAAGAAGTACTCAGACACCAGCCTCAGGAAGATTTTCAAGGAAGGAAAGACCTTCCTGGTTCTCGCAAACACAGCTCTTGCATCTTTCCAGAAGAAAATGGGGGCACAGACAGGAATCTCTCCTGGAGAAGAAATTCTTTCAGCTGCAAAGATTGCTCAGGAGAAAGGAATTCCTTTCACCCTCTGCGACAGAGACATTACCGTAACCCTCAAGAGAGCCTGGGCCAAGAGTTCTCTGTGGAACAAGGCCAAGCTTCTCGGAGCACTGATCTCTTCTGCCTTTGACAAGGAAGAAATAAAGCCGGAAGAGCTTGAAGAGCTCAAGAAGGGTGACTCCATTGAGAACATGATGGGAGAGCTTGCAAAAGAACTTCCGCAGGCCAAGGAAGCCCTCATTGATGAAAGAGACAGATACCTTGCAACAAGCATTTACAAGTGCGAAGGAAAGAACAAGGTTGCAGTAATCGGTGCCGGACACGCAGGCGGAATTATCAAGACAATAGAGAAACTTGAGAAGAACGAGATAAAGACGGACCTTTCAGACATTTCAACAGTTCCAAAGCCGTCTAAGCTGGGCAAGATTGCCGGCTGGATTATTCCTGCAGCAATCATTGCCTTTGTTGTCTACTCCTGCATAACATACGGCTTTGACCAGGGCATAAAGTACTTCCTGCTCTGGGCCGCTTCAAACGCAGGCGGAGCCATGCTTTTTGCAATCCTTTCAAATGCACACCCGCTTAACTGGCTTGTTGCCGCAATAAGCGCGCCTATTGCCGTCATGAACCCTCTTGTAGGTGTCGGTGTTTTCACCGGAATTGCTGAAAGTGAACTCAGAAAACCGACCGTAAATGACTTTGAAAAGATTTCTGATGATATTTCTTCTTTCAAAGGCTGGTACAAAAACAGGGTTCTTCACGCTTTTCTTGTTTTCATAGCTACAAGCATTGGAAGCATTCTGGGAACTTTTGTAATATTCCCGATAGTAATGAAATTTTTCGGTTAAGAGGATAAAGGAGCAGATATGTCAGAGATTATTTCTGAAGCCATCAGATTTGCAGTCAATAACCTTCCAACAGAGGAAGACGCCTCCTACTTCGGACTCAAGAAGTCTGCAAGAAAGGCTGTTCTTCTTCTCAAGCAGGCCATGTTCCCGGCTTTTTCAGAACAGAACGTAGCATACTGTGGAGAAACAAATATTGCAGTTCAGCGCTCTGCTTCCCTTTCCCTTGCAGCTGAAAGCCTCATTCAGGCCATGATTACAGTCATGCCTGAGCAGGAAGCCATAAGGAAGACTGCGGATTTAATCAGCAAGACCCCTTCCATTGCCAGGGTTCTTCAGACCGACATAAACGCAGCCTACACGGGAGACCCGGCTGCAAACAGCATGGGTGAAGTAGCCCTTGCCTACCCCTCATTCCCGGCCATCTGCTTCTACAGAATTGCACACGCCCTGTACCTTGAAAAGGTCCCTCTCATTCCGAGAATTATGACCGAGTACGGCCACGAGCTTACCGGTATAGACATTCACCCGGGTGCTGAAATAGGAGAGTACTTCTTCATTGACCACGGTACCGGTGTTGTAATAGGAGAAACCACCACCATAGGCAGCCACGTCAAGATCTACCAGCATGTAACTCTCGGAGCCAAGAGCTTCAAGGTCAAGGATGACGGAAGTCTTGTTAAGGGTATAAAGAGGCATCCGGATATCGGTTCAAACGTAATAATCTACGCCGGAGCTACAATCCTTGGCGGTGAGACAAAAATTGGTGACAACTGTGTAATTGGCGGTAACGTATGGCTTACAAAGAGCGTTGAAGCCGGCACAACTGTTGTTTCAAAACCGGCTGAAATCCACAAAATCTGATTATCTGGGCCTTGAACTCAGAGCTTTGAATACGTCCCCTATCTTTCTGCAGCCCAGAAGCTTCACTGAGGTTTTGTCTTTAAGTGAGCTGTACATGGAGGCTGCAAGGAAGGCTTTTTTGAAGCCCATATCCTCTGTGGACTTGATTCTTCTCTCCCCGTGGCTTACCGGTCTGACTTCTCCGGACAGGGACAGTTCTCCCATCCACACGGCATCTTTATCAAGTGCAATACCGGTAGCTGCAGACCAGATTGCAGCAGCTGTTGCCAGTTCTACGGAAACTTCGTTTACCCTGATTCCTCCGGCAACATTTATGTATATGTCCCTCTCTCCGAGCCTCAGTCCTGCGTGCCTTTCAAGTATGGCAGCTGTCCTCATAATCCTCTGGCTTTCTATCTTCTCTGAATAGACGCGGGTATAGGAGCCCTTAGCTTCAGTTACAAGGGCCTGTATTTCAACCACAAAGGTTCTGGAGCCTTCGGATATGGTTGCATATGCAATTCCCGGCGGAAGCTCTTCATTTTCCCTTTTTGAAATGAAGAAGGAAGAGGCGTCCTTAACCGGAACAAGACCGGAAGAGCCCATTTCAAAGATTCCTATCTCATCTGCTGCTCCAAACCTGTTCTTTGAGGCCCTTATGAGCCTTATGTCCAGGGAGGACTCTTCAAAATAGAGCACTGTATCTACCATGTGTTCTATGATCTTAGGTCCGGCTATGGTTCCTTCCTTCGTAACGTGACCTATGAAGAAAACGGAGCTCTGAACCTGTTTTGCCACGCTGTTTATCTCAAGACAGCAGCCCCTCATCTGGGGAACAGAACCAGGAACGGAGCTGAACTCTTCGCTGAGAACGGTCTGGAGTGAGTCTATTATTACAAGGGAAGGCTTCTCTGTGCGTATTACGTGGCATATGGCTTCAAGATGTGTTTCACAGAGTATGTTTATCCTGTCCAGGTCAAGGTTGAGCCTTTCGGCCCTCTGACGCACCTGGGAAGCGCTCTCCTCTCCCGAGACGTACAGCACAAGACCCCTGGCTGCACACAGGTGGCAGACCTGAAGCATGAGGGTGGATTTTCCAATTCCAGGCTCTCCACCCACAAGAACTGATGAACCATGGACTATTCCTCCTCCCAGAACCCTGTCCAGTTCGGAGATTCCGCTTGAGAACCTGAATTCCTTCTCTACGGGGATGGAAGAAAGGCTTTGTGAGGAAGCCTTACTAACTGTAGTACCCTTTTTGGAGACCACAGTCTTCTCTTCTTCAAACGTATTCCATGATCCGCAGGACGGACAGCGCCCGAGCCACTTTGGGCTCGAGTGTCCGCATTCGCTGCAATAAAATCTTGTAACTTCAGTCTTAGCCATGATTTATCTATTAGAAATCAAGTAATTCTACTTCAAAAATAAGGAAGGCATTCGGTGGAATGACTCCCGGATAGCCGTGAACGCCGTATCCAAGCTCCGGCGGGATGATGAGGGTTCTCTTTTCTCCCTTCTTCATGGTCTGAAGAGCCTCATTCCAGCCTTCAATTACTTCTCCGATCTTAAACTTTGCAGGAACTCCCCTGTTAACTGATGAGTCGAAGATTCTTCCGTCCATGAGACTTCCTGTGTAGTGTACGGTTACTCTCTGTCCGTATTTAGGAGTCTTATCCCCCTCTCCTTCTTTTTCTACGGTGTATCTCAGTCCGCTCTTTGTCTTTACGGCGCCCGGGAAGCGGTTGTTGATCTCTTCATCAATCTTAGCAAGTTCTGCGGCTTTCCTGAGCTCTTCCTCTGCAGCTGCCTTTTCGACAATGTCGCTGAATATCTGCTTTGTGACAATGAACTTAGATGCTTCTTCACCGACTCTTTCAATCTTGACGGTCTTTATCACATCTCCCTGCTCAATTGCGTTTACTACGTCCTGGCCTTCTACAACATGGCCGAAAACTGCATGTTTTCCGTCAAGCCACGGTGTCTTTACGTGGGTAATGAAGAACTGGCTTCCATTTGTGCCAGGTCCTGCGTTTGCCATACTCATGACTCCCGGTCCGTCGTGCTTGAGGTCCTTATGGAACTCATCCGGGAATGTGTATCCAGGTCCGCCTGTTCCGTTTCCGCGCGGGCAGCCTGCCTGAATCATGAAATCAGGGATAACCCTGTGGAATTTGATTCCTTCATAGAAGTTCTTTCCCGGTTTTTCCAGGTTAAGTTCACCTTCGGTAAGACCTATGAAGTTGGCTACTGTCATAGGTGCCTTTGTATATTCGAGAGAAACAACAATATTTCCTTTTGTAGTTTCAATTACTGCATAAATGCCGTCTTTTTCGTTGTATTTCATGTTCTATCCTTTTTATAGAAAATATTAACAGATAAATAATCCGTCAAATCAGTCTTCAAACAGTTTGTCGTAGGAAGAAAGAAGTCCGTAAATCCTCTCCAGCTCATCAGCTGAATCAAAAGGAATTACGAGTTTTCCCTTATCAAGCTTTCCCTTTACCTCTACCTGGCAGCCCATAGCAGAGAGGAATTTCTCTTCAACTGCCTCAATTTCCTCTGTTTTAGGCTTCTTTACGGTCTTTTTATCCTTAACAAAGAGCCTTCCTCCCTTATTAAGGGATGAAGCGAGGGCTTCTGCCTGTCTGACTGACGGCTTTTCCTTAAGAATCTTGTAGTAAAGAATTTCCCTGTCTGCAGGGTTTTCTACGCTTAAGAGTGCTCTTGCGTGTCCTGCCGTAAAGAGTCCTTCATTGAGGGACTGAAGCATGTTTGCAGGAAGGGCCAGAAGCCTCATGCTGTTTGTAACAGCCGTTCTGCTCTTCCCGACCCTCTTTGCAAGTTCTTCCTGAGTAATTCCTTGCTCGGCAATAAGATAATTATAGGCCTTTGCTTCTTCAACAGGGTTTAAATTCTCTCTCTGTATGTTTTCAATGAGGGCAACCTCAAGTCTCTGAAGATCGGAGTAGGTTCTGATTATACAGGGAACAGTCTTAAGTCCTGCAAGTTTTGCAGCCCTGAATCTTCTTTCTCCGGCTATAATCATGTATTTGTTCGGAGCAACCTCTTCAACAAGAAGCGGCTGAACAACTCCTACACTCTTAATAGAATCAGAAAGCTCGTTAAGAGCATCCGGATCAAATATCTTTCTAGGCTGATCTGGATTAGCCTGAATCTTTACTACTTCTATTTCAACAACGTTTGCACCGTTTTCCTCGAGTTTTTCTGTTTCAAAATTAGAGGAATCATAATCTCCGATAAGGGAGCTTATACCCTTACCAAGTCCATGTTTACCTAGAGACACGCTGTAAAACCTCCTTTGCAAGCATATTGTAGGCCTTTGAACCGCTGCAGCTGTTATCATAAGCATTTATCGGCAGGCCATGAGACGGAGCCTCACTTAATCTGACATTTCTTGGAATCTTAGTTTCAAACACTAAATTAGAAAAATAGGATGAAATATCGTCCACAACCTCGTTGTTGAGATTTGATCTTTTTGAATACATGGTAAAGACAATTCCAAGCACGCTAAGTGAAGGGTTAAGTTTCTTCTTAACACTAGATATAGTTCTTATGAGCAGATTCAATCCTTCCATAGCAAAATATTCGCACTGCATGGGGATAATTACGTAGTCTGCAAAGCATAGAGCGTTCATGGTAACAAGATCCAGAGCCGGAGGACAGTCTACAAAAATGAAGTCAAACTGGTCTTCTGCGCCCTTTAAAGCATGTTTTAAAAAGAATTCTCTGTGTGGCACGTCTACAAGCTCAATTGCAAGTCCTGCCATATTGATTCCGCCGGAGAGACAGTAGAGATTATTCACCGGTGTAGCCTGTACAACATCCATATCGAATGTTTCACGTGAAACAATTTCATAAATCCCGTCTTTTGTGGTATCAGCAGACACAGCTCCTGAAAGGTTTCCCTGGGAATCAAAATCCACAAGTAGAACCTTGTAACCTTCTTTTGCAAAAGCTGAACCAAGGTTAACAGCCGTTGTTGTCTTTCCAACTCCACCTTTCTGGTTAAGAAAAATAATCTTTTTAGCTTTCATGCCTATATAATATGACAAGAGTTATAAAATGTCATCTCATGTTGCTAATTCGTAGACCTTTTATTATATTAATACTCAGGAGAATAAATCATGGATTTAGAAGCTAAAGTAAAGGAAGCTCTGGAAGTTATCAGACCTTCCCTCCAGAACGATGGCGGAGATATTGTTTTCAACAAGATTGATGGCAAGACAGTATATGTAACACTTACCGGCTCATGTGCAGGCTGCGCATACGCCGCTATGACACTCAAGGGCGGAGTTGAAAGAATGCTCAGGGTCAGAGTAGATCCTGAAATTGAAGTTATCAACCTTGCCCAGTTTGACAACTGATTGTTTCACGTGAAACATTCGAACTGCTGCATTCGTGCAGCAGTTTTTTTATACCCTTTTCTTTTGTTTATTTTAACCTTTCCAAATACAGACAGTTTTCTCTGTTAGTTTCTCTCTTTCTAATGTATGCAAATAATGCGGTTTTTCGTTTTTTTCTTTTCCCGGTTCATTTTTTGAATTTTTCTGAAAAACAAAAAACCTGCATTCCAGACGTCTAAAATGCAGGTTTTGATAGTGTTTCTATGTATAGAAACAGATTGTTGTGGTGTTTTTATTCTTCTTTCGGCTCTTCTTCAGACTCCATTTCTTCATCAGAATCTTCGTCTTTCTGGTATTCAGTTGCACACAATGAAACTATTACGTCATCATCATTTTTCATTCTGAATACGTTTACGCCGGCAGCTGTTCTACCCTGTGTAGAGATGTCCTTTACATGGGTTCTGATGGTAATTCCGTTCTTTGTAATACATACAAGATCGTTATTGTCATCTACTGCAAGTCCTGAAACGATAGTTGAAGTATTTTCTCCCAGCTTATAGATTTGCTGTCCGCCTGTGGCTCTGTGGTGAGCGTTGAACTTATCAAATTCAACCTGCTTGCCCTTACCCAGTTCGGTTACCATGAGAATCTTTTTCTCAGGGTCTACCTTCATAAGTCCTACAACTTCATCATCGTCAGAAAGCTTTATTCCTCTGACTCCGTGGGTTGTTCTTCCCATGACTCTGACTTCATCTACGTTGAACCTGAGTCCCTTACCCAGCTTGGTAACTATCATTACCTCGTCTCCGGCGGAAACGAATTCGCAGTGAAGAAGTACATCTCCCTCATCAAGAATTATGGCTCTGATACCGTTCTTTCTGCCGTTAATGAACTGGTTAAGTGCAATCTGTTTGACTACGCCTTTTTTAGTACACATAAGCAGATAGAGGTTTTCATCAAACTCCTTGAAGCTGATTACGGAAGTAATTGTCTCTTCCGGATCCATCTTCGGAAGGACAGCCTTTATGCTGGTACCCTTACCTGTCTTTGTTCCTTCAGGAAGCTCCCATGTTTCAAGAACAAAGGCCTTTCCTGCGTCGGTAACGTACATGATCTTGTCATGTGAGTTTGCAGTGAACATGTGTTCAACAAAGTCCTCATCCCTGAGGCTTGCACCCTTAACACCCTTACCGCCGCGGTTCTGTGTCTTGTATTCCTCTGCAGAAACACGCTTTACAAAGCCTCTGTGGGTTGCAACAACTACACACTCTTCCTTCTTGATGAAGTCCTTGTCCAGGATTCCGGAAAGCTCTCTGGCCTGGATTTCAGTTCTTCTTGCGTCTCCGAAGTCTGCCTTAAGCTGGATAATCTCCTTCTTGACCTCTCCGAGCATCTTGACCGGATCGGAAAGGAGCTCCCTGTAGAAGGCAATCTTTACTTCAAGTTCAGCAAGTTCATCCATAATCTCCTGTGTTTCAAGGTGGCTCAGTCTTCCGAGCCTCATCTGGATGATTGCGTTGGCCTGAATGTCTGAGAGTGCAAATCTGGCCTGAAGTGTAAGGCTGGCCTTTTCGTTGTTCTCTGAAGTCTTGATTATCTCAATTACTTCGTCAATGTTCTCAAGACCAATCTTAAGTCCGAGCAGTACGTGCTCTCTCTGAAGAGCCTTTTCAAGGTCGAACTTTGTTCTTCTTGTTACAACTTCCTTTCTGTGCTCAAGGTAGTAGTAGAGCATGTCCTTGAGGGAGAGGAGTTTAGGTCTTCCTGAAACAAGAGCCAGGTTGTTTACGTTGAAGTTGCTTTCAAGCGGAGTGTTTCTGAAGAGATGGTTTACGACTATCTCTGGAACAGCTCCTGACTTGAGTTCAATTACAAGTCTGATACCGTCACGGTCAGACTCGTCTCTTACAAGGGAAACATCCTTAAGAATATCGTCCTTCTTAAGCTCTTCTATGCGGTCCCTGAGGGCTCTCTTGTTGACCTGGTAGGGGATTTCAGTGAAGACGATTGCTTCGTGGGACTTGTGATCCTCTATGTGGTAGCGGCCCCTCAGGACTACTTTTCCGCGGCCTGTTTCATAGGCGTCCTTGATTCCCTTCTTTCCGCAGATGATTCCGCTGGTAGGGAAGTCGGGTCCGTGAATGTAATCCATGAGCTCAGTAACCGAGATATCCGGGTTGTCTATCATGGCACAGATTCCGTCACAGACCTCACTGAGGTTGTGGGGTGCCATGTTTGTAGCCATACCTACGGCAATACCGCTGGTACCGTTTACAATCATGAACGGGAATCCTGAAGGAAGAACTGACGGTTCCTGGAGGGAATCATCAAAGTTGTTTACAAAATCAACCGTGTTCTTCTCTATATCGGAGAGCATGAGTTCACCCATGCGGCTCATCTTGGCTTCTGTGTATCTGTAAGCTGCAGGCGGGTCTCCGTCTATTGAACCGAAGTTACCCTGAGGCTTGATTACCGGATAGCGCAGGGAGAAGTCCTGGGCAAGTCTTACCATTGCATCATAGACTGAAGCGTCTCCGTGCGGATGGTACTTACCGAGAACATCACCGACAATTCTTGCACTCTTCTTTGTTCCGCCGCTGGCCTTTATGCCGAGCTCGTACATATCATAGAGAATTCTTCTGTGAACCGGCTTAAGTCCGTCCCTTACATCCGGAAGGGCACGGCTTACAATTACGCTCATTGCATAGTCCAGATAGGACTTCTTCATTTCCTGAGAAAGGTCGGAAACAATTATTCTTTCGTTATTATTGTTGATTTCCATTATTTCCGTCCTCCTTAAGCGTCAATATTTGCGTACGTGGCGTTCTCTTCAATATAGAGACGTCTCGGTTCTACATCTTCACCCATCAGCATGCTGAATACATTGTCTGCTTCAATTGCATCTGAAAGATGAACTCTCGTTATGAATCTTCTCTCAGGATCCATTGTGGTTTCCCACAGCTGCTCCGGGTTCATCTCACCGAGACCTTTGTAGCGCTGGATCTTGTAGCTCTTCTCATCATCAACGTTGAGATTATGGTCTGCCAGGATCTTTACCCTTTCATCTTCGTCATAGGCATAGTATTCCTTGTTCTTGATGGAAATCTTGTACAATGGCGGCATGGCAAAGTAGACATATCCTGCGTCAATTAAAGGACGCATGTATCTGAAGAAGAAGGTAAGGAGCAGGGTTCTGATGTGTGATCCGTCAACATCAGCATCTGCCATGATTATGACCTTGTGGTATCTTACCTTGTTTATGTCAAAGGTAGCTCCGAGTCCTGCACCGATAGATGCAATTACCGGCTGAAGCTTGTCGTTTCCCGCAACCTTGTCTTCACGGGTCTTTTCAACGTTAAGCATCTTTCCCCAGAGGGAGAGGATGGCCTGGGTTCTTCTGTCTCTGCCCTGGTTTGCAGAGCCTCCTGCAGAATCTCCCTCAACAATGAAAATTTCGCGGTTTGCCGGATCTTTTTCACTGCAGTCTGACAGTTTACTCGGAAGACTTCCCCCGTCGTTCTTCCTGCGTTCTTTTTCGCGTGCCTTCTTGGCTGCAACTCTGGCTCTTGCAGAATTAACGGTTTTATCGAGGAGGGCTTCAATGAAGGAAGGATTCTCATCAAAGAAGTCATTCATCTTCTCGTATACAAAAGAGTAGACAAGACCCTGAACGTAGGAACTGCCGAGCTTCATCTTTGTCTGGCCTTCAAACTGAGGCTCTGAAAGCTTGACTGATACAACAGCTGAAAGACCTTCCCTTACGTCTGAGTTAAAGCCTTCCTTAAAGTCATCAGTCTGGATGAATTCACTTGTCTTCTTGTCCTTCTTGAACTTGTCGCTCTTCTCAAGCTGGCTTCTCACTGAAGCAACAAGACCTGTGGTAAAACCTACCAGGTGCTTACCGCCTTCACGGGTATTGATGTTGTTTGCAAAGGAGAAGACCCTCTCGTCGTAGCGGTCAGAGTACTGGAGACTTATTTCAATCTCTGCAACTCCGCCTGCATTCTGCCTTGTTCCTTCAAAGTAGCAGGGCTCTGAGCCTTCAGGAATGACGCGGCTGTTCTTGTTCATGTAAGAAACAAAGTCTTTAATTCCGCCTTCAAAGTGAAATGTCTTTTCAACCGGCAGTTCACCCCTGTCATCTACTGCATTTATTGTTATTCCCTTGTTGAGAAATGCAAGTTCCCTGAATCTCTCGCAGAGAATGCTGAAATCAAAGTTATCTGATTCCATGACATGCTCTGTGTCTCCCTCAAACTTCTTTGCATCCGGATGGAACTTGATTGTTGTTCCGACCCTGTCTGAGGTGCCTACAACGGCTACCGGTCCCTCAGGAATACCAATGTGGTAGGTCTGCCTGAAAATTTTGCCTTCCCTGTAAACGGTGGCCTCAAGAAAATCTGAAAGGGCGTTAACGACACTGACACCTACACCGTGAAGACCGCCGGAAACTTTATAGCCTCCATCACCGAACTTACCGCCGGCATGAAGGTTACACAGTGCAACCTGAAGTGCACTGACTCCCTCGGTCGGGTGCATGTCTGTAGGAATACCACGACCGTTATCCTCAACGGTAACAATGTTCCCTACATCTATCCTGACATTGATGGTATCACAATAACCCGCAACAGCCTCATCTATACTGTTATCAACTACTTCATAGACCAGATGGTGTAATCCCTCGGATCCGGTGGATCCAATGTACATACCAGGTCTTTTCCTGACAGCTTCAAGTCCATGCAGGACATGAATCTTATCACCCTTGTACTCTTCGGTTACTTTGGTGATGTTGATATCCTGCTGAATGTTCTGTTCATCTTCCATAAATAAAAACCCCCGGGATTTAAACCCTGAATTCCTTCATATACCTTATAATATATTTATAATATATATTATCGTATTTAGATATCTTTATTCAACACGCGCGTGAAAGGGCCATACATGCTTCTTGAAAATGCAAATAAATCACTTTATCATTTAGAGCTATGGCTTCAGATAATAAAGACAGAACTGCCGAACTCTGGGAAAGGGCTAACGCAGTCATAAAGGAAAGAATTCCGGAATCAGAGTACAAGACCTGGTTCACAAGAATAAACTTAGGCTCTCTTGAAGACGGTAAAATCACGCTCTACGCCAATTCTGCCTTCTTCAGGGATAATTTCTCAAAAACTTACAAAAGTCTCGTTGAGGACGCTTTAAACAGCCTTGGCGAAGGGAATTTCGCTGTAGATGTAAAGATAAAGTCACAGAAGGCCGAATCAGAAAACAAAGCAGCCGATAAGGAAACAGATAAGCTTCCTAAAGTACAGAAGGATAAACCTTTGGAGAGAAAGACAAACAGAAAAGACGTAGTTTTAAACAGCGCCTATACGTTTGATTCTTTCGTTCCGGGAGACAACAGCAACTTTGCCTACAGTGCCTGTCTGGCCATAGCAAAAAATCCGGGCTCGGTATATAACCCGTGTCTGATCTACGGCGGAGTAGGTCTCGGAAAAACACACCTTCTCCAGAGTATTGGAAACTACGTTCAGCAGAATACAAACCTAAAGGTTATGTATGTTACGGCCGAGAACTTTACAAACGAGTTCATCCAGTCAATCAACGACAGAACCACAAGACAGTTTCAGAACAAATACAGAAAGGTCTCCGTTCTGCTCATAGATGATATTCAGTTTCTCCAGAAAAAGGCAGAAACACAGAATGAGCTCTTCAATACCTTCAATGATCTCTACGACACCGGAAGGCAGATAGTCTTCACCTGTGATAGACCGGTAGAAGAACTTAAAGACATAACGGACAGGCTGAGAAGCCGCTTCTCCAGAGGCCTAAACATTGACATTCAGCCACCAGATTTCGAGACAAGAATGGCCATTTTGAGGGCCAAGTGCAACGAGAAGAAATTCCCTATTAATAATGATGTACTTGAGTATATTGCAAACAATATTTCAAGTAACGTCAGGGCTCTCGAATCCTGTATTACAAAGCTCATGGCTTACAGCACTCTTCTTCAGAAGGACATCTCTATTGAAACAGCAAAAGAGCAGCTGGGTCAGATTATAAATTCCAACAAGGATACGTCCGGAATATCTATTGACCTGATCATAAAGACAGTCGCTTCTTACTACAATGTATCTTCTTATGACATAAAAGGTAAGAGCAAGAGTCAGAGCATTGTACTTCCAAGAAAGATTGCCATGTATCTCTGCCGTAATCTGACTGATTTTTCAACAACCGAGATTGCATCAGAATTCGGAGGAAAGAACCATACTACAGTTATATACAGTATAGAAAAGGTAGAATCTTTACTCAAATCCTCTGATAACGACACTTCTGCAGTTATTGAAAAGCTCAAGAACCAGATAAAAAACGAGAGTAAAAGGTAAAAACAAAGCTGTTCATAACCTGTGTAATTCCTGATGGATTTCACTCTGCTTCTGTGGAAAAAAATTTTTCTGTGGAATTCATGATTTTCATTTAAGAATTTACGTGTGTTTTATTCTTATCAAATACAAGGACTTACTAGGTTATGCACAATTTTTGTGATATTATTACTACGACTACGAAAAAAATTAAATCACTATTAGTTTAGTAACCGGAGATAGAAAAAATGAAATTTGTATGTGATAAAGAAACCATTTTAAAAGAAATAACAAATGCCAATGACTTCACTGCACAGAGAAACAGTCTTACAGTTCTCGGAAGCATCTATCTTTCACTTGAAGGTAATAACCTCACAGTAAAATCTACTGATCAGAAAATGGGATATGTTTCCTGTATTGAAGTTTCCGGAGAAGAAGACGGAACTACTACAGTCATGGGAACAAAATTCCTTGATATCATTAAAACCCTTCCTTCCGGAAATATTATCTTCTTTGAAGAAGACAGACTTCTCAAGATAAAGACAGAAAGTGCAAAGGTTGACTTCAAGATTGTCACTGCAGATGCTTCTTCATTCCCTTCAATTGAAATTCCTTCAGAAGATTCTTTCTTCAATGTTTCTCAGAGAGACCTCACAGACATGATTAACCAGGTTGCTTTTGCTGTCTCTGATGATGAGAGCAAATTTGCCATGAACGGTGCCCTTCTTGAGAAAAATGAAGGATCACTTACCATGGTTGCAACAGACGGAAGAAGACTTTCCTATATAAACAGAAAGATTGAAGACCAGATTCCAGAGTTCTCTCCAATTACAATTCCTTCAAAGTTCCTTTCAATAATCAAAAAGAATTCTTCAAATGAAGGAAACTTCGGAATATGTATTACTGAAACTTCTGTTTACGTAAAGAACAGAAACTTTGTTATCTTCTCAAGCCTCATCAAGAATGAATTCCCGGCTTACAAGAGGGTAATTCCTCAGTCTCTTTCAAGGAGCTGCATTGTATCCAGAAAAGATCTTGAAGAAGCCATCAAGAGAATCTCTATTCTTGTTGAAAGCAAGTTCAAGAAGATCATTCTTGATTTTGATAACAATGTTCTTACTGTTTACACACAGAACAACGACCTCGGAGAAGGTACAGAAGTTCTTGAATGTAAATATGAGGGAGAACATGCAGTATCAGCCATGAACTTCATGTTCCTTCTTGATCCTATCAGAGCCATGGAAACTGAATATGTAAATATCTCATTCTCAGACCCTGCCAGACCGTTTGTTGTCAAACCGGAGCCTGAAAGAGATTATCTGCATGTAATCATGCCTATGAATCTCAACTGATAAATGCTGATAAGGACCCTTGTTTACTCAGGATTCAGAAATCTCAGGGACGGAAAACTTGATGTCTCATCAAAACAGGTTATTCTCAAAGGTGAAAACGGACAGGGAAAAACTAACCTGCTTGAGGCTCTCTATATTCTCTGCTACGGATCTTCATTCAGAACTCAGAATTTAAAGGATGCCGTAAAAAAAGACTCTGATTATTTTTCACTGCGTTCATTTTTCACAGACTCAAACGGCCTTCCAAGGTCAAATGAGGTGGATTTTGACGGCAGCGAGAAAACAATTATTGTCGACGGAAAACAGATAAGGGACAGAAAGGAGCTTATCTACACAGTTCCATGCATTGTTTTCTCTCATGATGACATGGAGATTGTCAGGGGAGAGCCTGAAAACAGAAGAAAGTTCTTCAACCAGATTCTCAGTATGTATGACCCTGTCTATTTTGAAGATTTCAGAAAGTATTCAAGGCTTCTCAGACAGAGAAATACGGTAATAAAGGACAGAAGACTCAACATAATAGACGTTTACGACACGTCACTTGCAAAGGCAGCTATTCCCCTTATAAAAAAAAGAAGGGAGTTCTGTGATGAATTCTTCAAGATTTTTCCGTCCTACTACAGTAAGGTAAGCGGCTATGACAGCTCAATAAAGATTGAATACAGACCTTCCTGGTCAGATGACATGAGTGAATCTGATATTGAAGAGCGCCTTATAAACCAGAGGGAAACAGACATAAGGATGAACACCACTACAAGCGGACCCCACAGGGACAAGTTTGTAATAACAGATGAAAAAGGAATCTTTGCAAACACAGCTTCAACAGGTCAGATGAGGCTCGCTTCATTAATCCTCAGGTCTGCACAGGCTCAGTTCTACAGGGAAAAGACAGGTCAGGACCCTGTTATTCTGATAGATGACGTACTTCTTGAACTTGATTCTCAGAGAAGGGCAAGGTATCTTGAGGCTCTGGGAAACTACAGTCAGGCATTTTTTACGTTTCTGCCTGAAGAAAAGTATTTTTCTGACATGTTAGACCTCTCAGATACAAAGATTTATAATGTCAGTGAAGGAGGATTTGAACTTGAAAGCGAAAGATAGCCACAGGCATCTGTGCCCTGAAGATCCTCTTGATTCAAAGGTATTTTTTGACCAGGTACTCAAAGACCTCAGAATAGACATGAACTCATCTGAAAATCAGTTGAAACTTACCTGGAAAATGATAACTGGAGAGCAGATAGGCTCTATGAGCCGCTGCGAAAACATAAAGAACGGAACAGTTTATGTTGAGTGTACACACCCGGCTTCAGCTGCAGGAATAAGGATGAATTCAAGGGAGCTGATTAAAAAAATAAATTCTGTTTTTCCTGATTTGAATATAAATAAAATCAGGGTCAGAGTTTGCTGAAAAACTTAACTTGACCAAACTGAGCTTGAACTATATACTCAGTTCTTACCGCGCTTTAAAAAACGCATTTACATAAAAATCCCGCTTTAATGCGATAAAAATGGAGATAACCCGTTATGAGTTACAAAGGCAAAAGAACCTATCAGCCAAGTAAAGTAAAAAGAAACAGAAAGTTCGGTTTCAGAGCCCGTATGGCAACAAAGGGCGGCCGTCTTGTTCTTGCAAGAAGAAGAGCAAAGGGCAGACACAGTCTCACAGTTTCTGATGAGAAAAAGCCTTACTAAGAAACAGATAATCAGATCAAAGACAGATATAGATAACCTATTTAAAGCAGGGAAGCGCTATGCTTCGTCCTGCTTTAAATTGTTGGTAAGGCCTAATGGTCTTGAATACAGCAGGTTTATCGTCATACCTGTCAGACACTTTGGAAATTCAATCAGAAGAAATACCATAAGACGTCAGATAAAAGAAATCTGGCGACTCAATCAGGATAAGATTCTTAACGGATTGGATTGTGCATTCATTGTGTATTCGGATTCAGATTTGTCCTATAGCAAGAAAGAAGAAATTTTAATAGATCTACTCAATAGAAGCGGGTCCCTGAGGGGATGACGCTTTTTTTGTCTTAGAGGGCTTATTACTTCCGTACTCACATACAAAAACTGCGGAGAAACATCATGGAAAAGAAAACCATATGGATTTTTGTAATTACAATTGTTCTTGTATTTGCATTTATCTTTGTACAGCAGCTTATTACAACATCCAAGGAAGAAAGTACACCTCAGGCAACAGAAGAAACTGTTGTTGAAGAGGTTGTTGAAAAGAAGGTACTTTCTTCGCTGTATACGCCTGTCTCCCTTTCGGATACCAGACAGACGTTCACTGTAGAAACAGACTATATTTCAGTAGACTTTGATACAAGAGGCGCATCTGTAAGTTCAATCAAGATGAAGAACTATAATGATGCAAAGGGTGCTCTTGCAGACGTTGTTTTCAAGGGAGAGAATGACCATAATGCATTCCTTCTCTACTGGGGAAGCGACCTGGAAGACCCTGTTCTTGACAACTTTGCCTACACAGTCAACGAAACTTCTGAGCAGACAGACGTTGTTTTCACAAAAACATACAAAAAGGCTGACGGAAGTACCTTTGATCTTGTTAAGACATTCAGCTTCAAGAACGGTGAATACCTCTTCCTCGTTACAGTAGACGTAACAGGATCAGAACTCACAGATTCTGACTATATTGTCACACTCGGTTACGAACCGCAGGTTGGACCTACATTCAATACTCTGAAGAACAACAACTATGACTACAGACGTTTCTATGTAGGACAGATAAAGAACAACGGAAAGGTTGTCAGAAGTAACGTAAAACTTACAAACAACAAGTTCTATTCAACACAGAACTTCAAGTGGATGAGCGTTACCAGTAAGTACTTTACTGTAATCGGTTCTCCTGCTGACGAAGGTTCAAACTACCTCTATCAGGCAACACAGGGCTCTGGAGACATATACCAGACAAACGGATTCTACATTTCAATCCCGGCTTCTGAAACAGAGAGCAAGACCTTCTACTACTATGCAGGTCCTCAGCTCAAGGAATTCCTCGGAAGCTACTACAGCGGAACTGACAACGCATGGGGTATCAGAAACCTCAACCTTGATGATGCAATGGAGAGCGGATCAATTCTCGGATGGCTTGAAAACATCCTGAAGTTCATCCTTCAGCTTCTCTACAAGATCATTCCTAACTACGGTGTAGGTATTATTCTTGTAACAATTCTCCTTAAGGTTGTACTGTGGCCTCTTACAAAGAAGAGCACCGCATCTACTGCAAAAATGCAGGCTCTCAACCCGCAGATTGAAGAAATAAAGAAGAAGTATCCGGATAATCCTCAGAAGCAGAATATTGAAATGCAGGAGCTGTACAAGAAGTACGGAATCAGTCCTCTCGGAGGCTGTCTCCCAATGCTTATCCAGTTCCCTATCCTCATTGCTTTCTACGGACTGCTCAACAAGCACTTCGAACTCAGAGGAGCCATGTTCATTCCAGGATGGATTACAGACCTTTCTGTTCCTGAGACAGTACTGACACTTGGATTCAACATTCCTCTTATCGGAAACGAAATCCACCTGCTTCCTATCATCTACACGCTGAGTATGATTTTCTCAATGAAGTTCACACAGTCTTCAAGCAATTCAAGCGCTCAGAATAAAACAACAATGATGATCATGACATACGGTATGCCGATCATGTTCTTCTTCGTTCTTTATTCTGCTCCGTCAGGACTGCTTCTCTACTGGACAGTACAGAACTTCCTTTCAATCCTTCAGCAGATTTACACAAACAACAAGCTCAAGAAAGGCGATTTCACAAAGCCTATACAGCCTGAAAAGAAGGAATCTGCAGCGGTTCTCAAGTATCAGGAAAAGCTTAAGAAGATGAAGGAAGAAGCTGACAGACAGGCAAAAAACAATAAGAAGGGTAAATAACAATGACCAGAGATTTTGAAGGTAAGACAGAACAGGATGCCATCAGAATGGCAATTGAAGAGCTTCATATTGAAAGAGAAGACTTTGATGTTGAGGTCATAGACAACGGAAAACATGGCCTTTTCAAGAGAGGAAATGTTAAGATCCGTGTCCACATTGACACAGATACAGAGCCTGAGCAGGAAAAAGAAATTAAGCTCCCTGAGGCACCTGAGTATGATTATGAAGAAGATTCCCTCGAAGAAGGAGAAGAGGAAGAAGAGACACTTGAGCCGGATGAGGAATTTGAAAGCTCAGTGTGCTCCTTCATTGAAGGAATCGTAAAGCACATGGGTTATGACTGTAAGGCAAAAGTCGTTTCAAGAAAGGGCAGAAAGATCTGCATTGATATTGAAAGTGACGACTCAAGCATAATCATAGGCAGAAAGGGAAAGAACCTTGATGCTCTTCAGGTTCTTGCAAACGTCTACGGCGGCAAGACTGATTCCGAGAGAAAGATTATTGTCGACTCTGAGGATTACAGGGAACGCCACGAAGAACAGATTGTACGTTCAGCATACAAGGTAGCCCAGCAGGTCAGAAAGACAGGCCGCAGCCGCCTTCTCGAGCCAATGAACCCGTATGAGAGAAGACTTGTCCACACAGCCCTCAATGACGTAACAGGCATTGAGACCAAGAGTGAAGGAACAGGCCTCTACAAACAGGTCAGAATCAGCTCTACAAAGAAATACAGATAATCTGGATAAAAGATTAATTATGGGATCATGACAAAAAAGTCATGATCCTTTTTTTTCAAAGAGAACAAATCTTGGAATGGTTTTGTCAGTTCTGATTTCTCCAGCTTCCTGATTCAAGCATGGCCTTAAGTTCCTTTCCCTTTTCTTCGGTGAACTGGGCACCGACCTGCTTGATTATCTGGCCTGCGAGGATGGAGGCAATGGTGCCGCTGTCAACAACATCATAACCCTTGCAGAGGCCGTACAGGAAACCGGCTGCATAGGTGTCTCCGGCTCCTGTGGTATCTACAGGAACAGATGGACCCTTAACCGGAATCTCAAAGATTTCTCCTCTGTAGGAGATGAATGAACCCTTCTTTCCGTTCTTGACTATGGCTGTCTCACAGAGTTTGCCCATGCTCTTGCAGCAAAGCTCAGGATCGTAGTTGTCAAACATGATTCTGGCTTCTTCCTTGTTTGCAAAAACAATGTCACAGCTGGATTTGATTATGTCCAGGAAGGCATCTCTGTTTCTTCCTACGGCAAACTGATCGGCTATGTCAAAGGAAATCCTGGCTCCGCTTGATTTGGCAGTGTCTATGGCCTTGTAGATGGCCTCAGTCTGGTTCTTTGTATCAAGCATGTAACCGGTGAAGTGGAAGAAATCAGCCTTTTTGAGAGTTTCAGTGTTTATGTCTGAAAGACAGAAGTCCCTGTTTGCACCAAGGAAGGTGTTCATGGTTCTGTCAGAATCCGGAGTAATAAGGATTATGGATGAACCGGTCGGATTCTCTGAAATGCACAGATTATCTTCTACGCTGAGATTCTTGAGGTTCTTTTTATAGATTTCTCCATATTCATCATTACCGACCTTACCTGCCAGAGCGGTATCTACGCCCATGGCCCTGAGGGTAATTATTGTGTTAGGGCAGGATCCTCCGCATGAGAAGGAAGGTGTCTTATTCTCCTTGATGTATTTTGAAAGCTCAAGGCGCTTGTCAACATCAATAAGATTCATGGTTCCCTTGTACAGACCAAGATCCTTAAGTTCTTCGTAAGAAACGGGAACAATTACGTCTATAAGGGGATTACCAATTCCATAAACAAAAGGAGTCTGATTCTTCATGTGATTCATTCTATCACATAAACCTCTAGTGCATACATTCAGTTTTTTCTTATTAAGTAATTTTTTTATATTTTCATGCAACAGCAAGAGAAAAAGGGTTAACAGAAAATTTATACACACACTATTGCACAAGAATTGCACAACTTCATGTATAAAACTGTGAAATTATGTGTCTGCGTATCGCGGAAAAACTCGGAAGGATAGGTTTACAACGGAACAATTTGATGAATAATTCCTTTTAATGAAATAAGTTATTTATTCTCTTTTTATTTCCGTCTATTTAAAAGTTATATAGAAATTAATTTGAAATAATTTGAAAAAACATGGGTTTCTGAGAGTTTTATCAAAGGGTTTTGCACAAGAATTGCACAAGCTGTTTTAAAGTGATTCTGAAATGGTCTGAAGGGCTGCTACAGCGTACAAAGCTGCCGTTTCACAGCGTAAAATGTTGGTTTTCAGTAAAATAGGCTCGAATCCGCCGGCCATCAGCAGCTCACATTCTTCGTCGGTAAACCCACCCTCAGGACCTATGATGACGGCGTATGGACCGGCTGTTCCCTGAAGAGCCTGAAGGAGGTTTCTCTGCGTCTCTGTGAGTCTGTTCTGGTGGAAGAAAAAACCTTTTTCGCCGCAGTAGGTGTTTTTGAAATTAAGCGGAACATCCTTTATATCGACCGGGGCTGTGACCTCGGTCGGAACAAGACTTCCGCTCTGCTGGACAGCTTCCTTCACCATGGCCATATAACGTGTTGTCCTATTTTCATTTGCTTCGGCTATACAGTTTCTGCTCCTGACCGGAACTATGGCCCTGACGCCCATTTCTGTGGCCCTCTTGATAATCTCATCTATCTTCCTTCCCTTGGGCAGGCACTGGTAGAGGATGATTTCTCTTGAGGGTCTGTTTTCCGGAAGAGTGTCCGTAGTCTGCGGAGTCTCTGAAACTTCACGGACTGAAAGGGTGCAGCTGCCCTTCCTGATTTTTGTAAGGGTAAGAAGCCAGGTCTTACCAGAGGCATCTCTGCCTGTGATTTCACGCCCTTCCTTCAGGCGCAGGACGTTGACTATATAGTTGCAGTCGCTGCCTGAGAGGGTGAGTGTTTCCTGGCCACAGAAATCAGGGGGTAGCAGAAAGATTCTCATAGCGGTCTTGTTGCCTTCTTGAGGTAGGCTCTGGCACGTTTGTCTACAAGGGAGATGAGGCTGTTGTAAACCCATTCGTGGTAGCAGTCTATGAGGTGGATTTCCTCGTCTGTGAGCATTTCCTTCAGGATAAGGCGTCTTTCATAAGGACAGCAGGTGAGCTCTTCAAAGGTGAGGAACTGACCGAACTCAGTCTTTTTGTACTTTGTGACGGAGATGAGGTTTTCAATCCTGATTCCGTGGCTTCCCTCGCGGTAGAGGCCCGGCTCATCACTTACAACCATGCCTTCCTTGAGGAAGATTCCTGCACTGGACGGAGCGCTGCTTATTCTCTGAGGTCCTTCATGAACTGCAAGGCGGTGTCCGACTCCGTGACCTGTTCCGTGGAAGAAGTTAAGACCCCTGTTCCACAGGAACATGTGGGCAAGTATGTCCAGCTGGTGACCGTCAGTGTTGTCCGGGAAAACCTGGGCAGCAAGGGCAAGGTGTCCCTTGAGAACCATGGTGTAGTCTTCCTTCTGCTGTTTCGTTGCCTTTCCGAAAAGAAGGGTTCTTGTAATATCTGTTGTTCCGAACATGTACTGTCCGCCGGAATCCAGGACGAGAAGGCCGTTACCGGTAATCTTCCTGTCTGTCTCTTCTGTTGCACTGTAGTGAACTACAGCGCCGTGGTCTGCAAAACCTGCAATTGTGCTGAAAGACGGTCCAAGATATTCTTTCATCTTCTTTCTCTCGTCCTCGAGGGCTTTGGAGATGGACAGTTCTGTGTAGTAGCCGTCTTTTGACTTGTTTCTCTCAACGTCTGAAAGGAAGTTGACAAGGGCCACACCGTCAAGAATGTGGGCCTTTCTCATGCCGGCAATCTCTGTTCTGTTCTTGCATGCCTTGAAGTCCGTTGAGTACTCAAGACCTTCCTGAATCTTAACGGAAGGATCAAGGGCGTTGAAAAGCTCCATGTTTATCCTTGCCGGGTTGAGGCGAAGGGTTACATCTTTAAGCTTTGAGAGGTGGGAAGCTGTCTCTTCATAAGGAAAGAGTTCAAAGGCTTCCTTTGAAATATCATAGGAAGAGAATCTCTCTGGAGGAGTGAAGAGCTCAACAGTGTCCTTTCCGATAAGAAGGTGGGATAGGAAGACAGGAGTATCTTCTACATCATCAGCTCTCATGTTGAGAATCCAGGCAATGTCATCAAGGGAGGAGATGAGCATGTAGTCAGCCTTGTCCTCCGCTGCCTTCTTCCTCATTCTTTCAATCTTGCTCTTTGTTGTTTCTCCTGAGTACTTGACGCTCATCTTATCAACAGGGGTTGAAGGCATGTCAGGTCTGTCCGTCCAGATTCTGTTCAACAGATCATCCATGGCGCAGATGGAGATTCCGTTTTTCTCGTAGTTTCTCTTTTCCTTTACCATGAGGGTTTCAGCTGCAATTCCGACCCTGTCCTCTTTTGTAAAGGTGTTCTTCAGATAGTCAACGGGACTTGTTGCCTCGGGACCGTTAGTCTTTCTCATTTCAAAGACAGTTCCCTTAATCTGGTCTGCACACTGGACAAAATATCTTGAGTCAACCCAGATGAGGGCCTTTTCCAGGGTAACAATTACGGTTCCGGCGCTTCCGGAGAAGCCGCTTATGAACTTCCTGCTCTGCCATCTTGGGCATACATATTCGCTTTCATGCGGGTCTGTTCCGTTTATAATCCAGGCCTTAAGGTTATTTTCCCTGAGGACTTCCCTCAGTTTTTCAACTTTTTCATTAACTGTCATTTTTTCTTTCCTTTACCTTTTGCGTTTCCTTTTGCTGCCTTGAATACTGTGGGTTCCTGACGCAGCGACCACAGGACAATTGCTACACCTGCTACTATCATTATGAAGCATAGAATCTGTCCGAGGGAAATATTGAGAAGAGACTTGAACAGGGCAGTAGGTTCTGTTTCCTTTCCAAGAGCAATTATAAAACCAAGCTGGGAATCCGGTTCCCTGAAGTACTCAATGATAAATCTTACAAGTCCGTAACCTGCAAAGTAGCATCCGGTTATGAAGCCTCTTCCGATCTTTTTCTTTTCTGCAAGAGGGCAGAGAACGAACCAGAGGATTACAAACAGGAAAATTCCTTCAAAGAAGGCCTCGTAGAGCTGGGACGGATGGCGGGGAAGATTTACCATATCTCCCACGGTGTAGCTGATTCCGGCCTTATCTGCTGCCTGTCTGACCCACTCGATGGAGGTGGAAAAAGACGGGGCATAGGGGAAGATCATTCCGTAGGATGTGCCTGTGCACCTGCCCCAGAGTTCTCCGTTTATGAAGTTTCCGAGTCTTCCGAAGGTGTAGCCAAGGGGGATTCCGGGAATTATTGCATCTGCCAGGTCGAAGAACCTGTATTTATATTTTTTACCGAAAAGCAGGGCTCCGATTATGGCTCCGACAACTCCACCGTGGTAGCTCATTCCGGGCAGTCCTACAAAGACACCGTTCTGGAATGGCCAGAATATCATCCATGGATGGGTCCAGTAATAGCTTGAACCTTCATAGAGAAGGACTGAGAAGAGTCTTGCACCGAGGATGAGACCTATGATTACATAGAAAAGCAGGGTAGAGCCAAGGTCTTCGTTCATGTAACCGAGGGCGCCGGCCTTACACCTTTTTCGGAAAAGAAAGTAGGCAATGGCAAAGGCTACCAGGTACATGACGGCATACCATCTTACAGGAAGAAAGGAAACAACCGTCGGCGAAATCCATGACGGAAAATCAACATATAACATATCTGAAGTTTAATGAGACGCTCAGGCCTTTGCAACACTTCACAATAATACATATATATCTATACGGCTTTGATATTTTACTGTCAAAACGATATATTTATGTTCATGAAAAAGACTTTTAAAAAAATAACGGTATT
>JAIKXP010000038.1 GCA_024684115.1 Sphaerochaetaceae bacterium
CCTGAAATCCAAAGGGCTTTCATTGTTAGAGCTTACTTAACCAAAGCTCTGACTATGGCAGACCTCTGTAGAACTTTCATAGTACCGAAGACTGTGATAAAACATTGGTGCGAACGGTAATCTTCCAAGTATCAATTATGTGAGAATGTCAACCACTTTTTCCGGCAGTAAGGTAAGGAGTTTTCCATAAGTATGGTAAACAGATTTTCCTTATGTTCGGTAAACAGTTTTTCCGATAGTATGGTAAGCTCTTTTTCCATATGTTTGGTAATCAGTTCTTCCCACGGTCAGGTAATACGTTTTTCCTTTGCTCGGTACCCGAAAACAGGTCAGGGTGCTTAAGTCGGTATGAGTCTCCTTCCAAGGAAAAACATTTTGCATGGTGAAGAATTCTGTCCAGCATTGCCTGGGTAATCACCGGGTCTCCGAAGAGTTCCGCCCACTCGGTTACATCCTTGTTTGTTGTAAATATCATAGCAGACTGTTCGTAGGTCTCGCTTATGAAGGTAAAGAACTTATTGGCTTGTTCTCTTGTGACTGGTACATATCCAATCTCATCAATAATGATCAGAGAGGCCTTGAGCAGGTTCTTAAGCCGGAAGCTTTGTTTCTGTTTGTAAGGTGCCTCATCAAAAATCTTGATAAGGTTTGTCATGTTCTCAAAACAGACAGTGTAGCCGTTTTGGACAGCCAGCAATCCCAGCCCAACAGCAAGGTGGGTTTTCCCAACCCCGGGAGGGCCGAGAAGCAGCACATTGCACTTCTTATCAATCCAATCAAGCTCAGAAAGCATGTTAATCTGAGACTTGGAGATTCCACCTTTAAGTTCTGAAGGATCAAACTCTTCCAGGCTTTTTGCAGCAGGAGGGAAATGAGCTCCGGCAAAGTTGCGGCGCCTTCTTTTCTCATTTCTGCCAATGACTTCTGTGTCCAGAACCATAGACAGGAATGACTTGTATGTAATCTGCTCCCTTTCGGCAATTTCAAGAATATCCAGGATGTGAGGAGCAACCTGCTTGAGACCGAAGTTATTCATCTGGCCAATTATTTTCTCATTTGAGTAAAGCGAGGAAGTGTACATCAGTTGGCCTCCTGAGAAACACGGCTCTTGAAAGCATTTCCGTAGAAACTGAAGTCATGACTTGCCACTTTGTTTACGGGCTTGAGATCCGGGGCAACAAAGAGATTCTGCTGCACGCTGTCTTCCTGTTTGAGTCGCAGGAATGTGACTTTGAACTGTGAGAACTGGTAGTCAAAGTTCTTACAGCATGCCTCAAGGACCTTTGCCATCAAAGCTCTTGAAGGTTTTTCCTCCTCTAGATAGTTTTCCACGGCTCTGAGTTGCTTGTAGATGTGGCGGGGATTCTCCTTCTTGACTCCGTTTATGAAATGCTGGAAATCCTTGCAGTTCCATTTGCTGCGAAGACGCTCCACAACCTCAAGCCACTGGTCTGAATTATCTTTCCTGTCCTCAGGGTTTTGTATATTGGCTCCACGCTCTGAGGTAAGGTAATGACTGCGGATCAGATTCTTATCCTTGTCGTAGATATGTATCTGACTTTCTGTGATCTTGTAAAACACAGTCTGGAAGCAGTAGGCACTGCTTATCCAGTATTTGTTTGATTTGTATTGTATGAATGCCTGATTCCCCAATTTGTACTCAACGAAACTCAGAGGGGAATTCTCAAAGACAGAAGGAAGCAGTTCCCTGAGGGCCTTGCTTTCTATGTTGTCAAAAATCTCCTTCGGAACTCTGAACGTAGACTGATGTATTCTCATATTCTTGCGTTCAAGCCATCCGGGAAGGGATTTCTGAACATCTGCAAGGCTGTTTATCGTCCTTGCACTGAAAAAGCTGCTTTTGACGAACTTGACCGAGTTCTCTATCGGTCCTTTGCTTTCCGGGTCTGCCTTATTGCAAACCCAGAGGCTTAAATCCTGCTCCTGAAGGAAGCGCTCAAATGTTTGGGTTGCAACAACCTCTCCGTATGTTTCGGAGTTGACAAACACCGCATCCTGATCAATGACCAGCGTCTTGGGTCTGCCTCCCAACTTGAAGAAACATCTGTAGATTGCACGGCAGGCTTCTTCTGAGTTGAACTTATGATCCTGTGCTATCACACACAGGTACCTGCTGTATCTTAGCAACAGACAGAGAAAGAATATTTCGCCTGAGTTGTCAGATATCTTCTCCTGCCCGAAATCCAGAAGCATCTGTTCTCCCGGAGGAGTGTCGAACACAAACTCATATGTTCGTTTATTGCCGGGTTCCTCTGCCTTGACCAGCCCTTTCTCCTTCAGGTGGTGAACATAGTTTCGTAAGGTTTGCTCATTTCCCGGCAACTGCGGATATTCTCCGCTCTCAACAAAGCGTTCTTCAAGAACGTCGTAGACTGAGCTGATGTAGTATCCTTTTGGAAGATTATCAACAATCTCTACGATTGCACTGTGAAAGGGTTCGGCTGCAAACACCTTATCCTTTTCCAGATTTGCTCCGGGATTGTCTGGAACACTTTCCATATTGTAGTATTTACGTATGGTGCGTTCGCTTGGTGGATTCTGGTTGTGGATTTTCAAGTATTCCACTATTTCGTTTTTTGAAAAACCCTTGTCCTTCAGGTCAAGTATTTCCTGCATCATCTTAACTGGAACCATTTGCGGCCTCCCTGCAAAGTAAAAGTTGTATTTTTTTCACTTTACATGGGTTGGCCGCCTTGTCCCACCTCCTTGGAAAAACTCGTTACCAAGAAGCAGGAAAAACTCCTTACCGTGTTTTGGAAAAAGTGCTTACCGACTTGACGGAAAAACTCCTTACAAGACTGAGGAAATTCTCCTTAACGTCGGTTGGAAATTCTGCTTACTGAGCAACGGTAAATTCAGATTACCGTGTGCAAAACTTACCCGTTATATACCGGGGCACTCCTCTGCGTATATGCTCCTGAAGCCCTGTTAGAGTCATATAAAGTTTTTCAGTGGGAAAAAACATCTGACTCTAACAATGATATTATACTAAACTTAAGATGCCGGTCAAAAATGTCTGAATTGTTACCCTAATAGTTTATTACAAATCTTTACATTAAAAAGGTTCTACGCTTAAGAATTATTAAGCCTATATACATTCAAACATGAATTACAAGAATAAGATTTCGATGGATGTCCGAAAATAATGATTACAATTTATGGGTGATAACACTCCAAATAGTAATATGATATTCTGTCTTAGTGGTGGGTTCATTTTGGGTCCATTAATAGAAATAATAGGGATAATCCGGATAATCGTAGTGGGAAAAATATAAAAAAGACCTAATCCATATACTGTATGTAGTAGGTCTTTTGTGTTTGGAGATGACCAGACTCAGGCTTTACTCCACTTCTTCTTAATACTCATCTTCAAAATTTGTTTTCCCATAATCGGTGGAGGAATTCCTGCCATGGGAGAATAAGAATTCCTTCCTCAGTCATGCGGGGCAAAGGCTCCCTGCATACCATAATTCTGAATCTGAATGCTCTTTCTTCACCGATTCTTCTTAATCCCTCAAGATTCCGGGATGTAATATTGCGTGCAGTCTTAACTTCTATTGCAATATCATCTCCGATTACAAAGTCCACTTCCGTTCCATACCTGGTCCGCCAGTAGCAGAGAGTTTCTTTTCTTCTATTGTAATCATGCCAGGCTTTCAACTCCATTGCTATAAAGTTCTCAAATAGTCTTCCGTAATCACTCTGCGTATCTGAAGGGACATCTATTTCAGAGAGTCTTCTGGTTATACCAACATCAAAGAGATAGAACTTTGTTATACTGACACTCTTTCTCTTCACCGATTTTTTCCATGG
>JAIKXP010000041.1 GCA_024684115.1 Sphaerochaetaceae bacterium
TTCAGTTCACATATGCACAGAACGGAACAAAGCTCGGTGACATAAGCTGCACAATGAAAAACAAATAATTATGGAAAAATTCTACACTGAACCAGCGAGAGAGCTGCCAGTAATAGAAACCGACGTATTTGTGGCTGGAGCCGGCACTGCCGGCTTCATTGCCGCAACGGCGGCTGCCAGAGCCGGAGCCAGGGTTCTTCTCGTTGAAAAACTCCCTGTACCCGGAGGTACTCTCACAAACGGCGGCATAGGCTTTAATGCCTACTACTCTCAGGAAATCCCCGGAAAACTCGAATCCCGAAGAATTTCAGGAGGCCTTGCCTATGAACTGGCTCAGAGGCTTGAAAATGCAGGAAATTCTACAGGGTTCTCCTTTATTAAAGGCGATCACTACAGAACCTCCTACAGGTTCATGGCCGACCATGAAGCACTTAAGGCTGTTGCTTCCGAAATGCTTATGGAAGCAGGAGTAAGTGTTCTTCTGCAGACTTATCTGTCTGATGTTGTCTTCGAAGACGGAATGATTAAAGCCGTCATGATAGAAAACAAGGACGGAAGGTCAGCTGTTATTGCAAAACAGTATATTGATGCTACCGGAGACGGGGACATTGCCCGTAGGGCGGGTCTTGAACAGAAGGAATTATGGCAGGACTACGATAAGGTCTGCGGAGGTCCGACCGGACTTGTTTTCGGTATGGCTGGAATTGACTTTGGGAAGGCCGTTCAGGAAAATGACGGGGCTTTCAGGCCAATCTCTGCGCCAATAGAGCCATCAGAAGGAAAGCTCGGAATTCAGAGGTATTCTTTTGCCCATGTCATGAAACCTGATAGGTATCCGCTCATGTGCGCCCTGCCGATTAATTTCTTTACCTCGTTTCAGAGCATCCATGAAGGGGAAGCGACCTATATCAACAATTCAAAGGCACCCAAGATTGACGGCACAAAGGCCTTCGATCTGAGCCTGGCTGAAATGAAGATGCGCTCTGGAATCATGAAGATGGCAAATACCCTTAAAAAGGAAGTTCCAGGTTTTGAGAATTCATATGTAAACTGGGCTTCTGTCCAGCTTGGAGTCAGGGCCAGCCGTATTACCATGTGCGACTACATGATAAGCCAGGATGATATTACATCTGCAAAGAGATTTCCGGATGAAATAGGTCTATATGCCTTCCATGATCTTGCTCCCAAACATGAAGAACTGTTCTGTGCAGAGCCCGGTTTCTACGGCCTGCCTTACAGAATGATTCTTCCGGTCGGTGCAGACAACCTTTATGTGACAGGCAGGGCTGTAACCCTTGATCTTACTGCCCACATGTCCACCAGGAACACTGTCTGCTGTATGGAGATGGGAGAAGCAGCAGGTATTGCTGCCGCACTCTGTGCAAAAGAAAACAAAAAAACCAGGGAACTGGAATATGAAAAACTCAGGGAAGCCCTGCTTGAAGCCGGGGTCATTCTCGAATAGGAGTTTGTTATGACAATTGAAGAAAGAATCAACAGCGCAAACGAAAAGGTCATGGACATTTTCCTTAACGCTAATCTTGTGTGGACTGATGTACAGCCTGCAATTAAGGTTGTCCCGGGAATGAAGAAGAACCTCATTCTCCATCCGGGTCCACCGATTGATAAAGAACATATTGTTTTTCCTCTGAAGAACTCCATAAGCGGCGCTGCCGTTCATGAAGGTCTTGCAGAGACTGTTGAAGAGGCCTGGCAGAAGGTCCTTAAGGGAGAAATTGAAATAGCTCCTGCTCAGGATTATCACTGCGGCTGCGCAGCTGCCATGGTCATGTCCGCTTCCATGCCTGTTATTGTTGTCGAAGACAAAAACAGCGGTGGAAAGGGCTTCAGCACACCTCATCCGGGTCCGAATCCGAAGGTTCTCAGATGGGGCCTCTATGATGAAGAAGTAGAGAAGGACCTCACTTATTTTGATGAGGTATATGGACCTGCACTCGGAAAGGCTGTTCGCTATAGCGGTGGAATAGACGTAAAGAACATTCTTTCAAAGACCGCAGGTATGGGAGATGAGAACCACAACAGACAGCCGGCCGGCTCCATGTGCTGTGCACTCACCCTTGCTCCTTACCTTATTGATACCTGTGATGACAAGGAAGTCATCAAGGCCTTCCTTGCAAATGACAGATTCTTCCTCAACCCTGTTATGGCGGGAGCTCTTGCTGTAATTGACAGTGCCAAGAAGGTTAAGGATTCAACCGTTATGGTAGCCATGGGTGGAAACGGAGAGGACTTCGGAATCCAGGTTGCCGGAACCGGAAACAGATGGTATGTAACCCAGGCTCCCTATATTGAGGGAACCATGCTCAAGCCGACCTATACAAAGGCAGACATGCTCAGATACATGGGAGACAGCTGTGTAACAGAAGTCTTCGGATTTGGCGGAATGTGTGCAATTGCCGGACCTATGTACATGAAACTCACCGGAGCTTCCTTCAAGGAGGCTGTAAGCCGCACTGAAAAAGCCAGAAAGGTATCCCTCGGAGAGCATAAATTTGCTCCTGTTCCATGGGATGAATACCGTGGACAGCCGGTTGGCGTAGATGTAAGAAAGGTTGTCGGATACAACGTGCTCCCGATAAGCCACGGTGGGTCCGGACTTAAGACTGGCGGACAGGCTGGTGCCGGTGCTGCAGAGCTTCCGGTAGACTGCTTCAAAAAGGCCCTTGTCGGCGTAGCCGAAAGCATGGGAATCAGTGTGGAGGAATAAAAGATGGGAGTTTTTACAAGAATAGAAAAGAACAAATATGCAGATTCTCTTGAAACCCTGTACATGACCTCCGTACTCAATAATCTCGAAGGAATTGAAATGGGTTTTGCCGGGATGGCAAAGCCGTCCATGCTCAGTGACCTTGATAAGAACGGAATGCTCACTGATGAGATTTCTTCCCTCAAGGAATCTGACTTCATAATTGCTGCGAAGTGTGATTCTCAGGAGGTCTTTGACAAGGCCATGGAAACACTTGAGGCAGAGATTGAAAAGAGCAAACAGGGAGATGAAGAGACATACCGTGATACTCTGGATGCCCTCAAGGCCTGTCCGGAAGCAAATATCTGTCAGATAGCCGTTCCCGGTGAGTACGCACTCTCTGAGGCTGTAAAGGCACTTAACGCAGGTCTTCACTGTGTTGTTTTCAGTAACAATGTTCCTCTTGAGGATGAAAGAAAGATGAAGGAACTTGCAGTAGAGAAGGGTCTCTTCTGTATGGGTCCTGACTGCGGTGTTGCAAACATAAATGACCTGGCCCTTGTTCTTGCAAGTATTACAAACAGCGGTCCGTTCGGAATCTGCGGAGCTTCAGGAACAGGTATCCAGCATGTTGCTGCCATTCTTCATGAATGCGGAAGTGGTATAAGTCAGGCAATCGGTAC
>JAIKXP010000082.1 GCA_024684115.1 Sphaerochaetaceae bacterium
TGAGAAAGCTATTAAGCGTTTCAAGAGAATGGTCGAAAAAGAAGGCGTTATCCGCGAATTCAAGATGCGTCAGTATTATGAAAAGCCATCTGCCATCCAGCACAGAAAGGACAAGGCTCTTGCAAGAAAGCAGATGAAGAAGGTCAGAAAGATGCATTCTTCAAAGGCTTATTAATTGAAGATTATTTCACGACTGCAGAAATGCAGTCGTTTTTTTCGTTTTTTACACAAAAAAGATAGTATCACTTTTTCATCAAACTCACTTATATCTTTTCCAGTGATTCAAATGTCATGTTCTTTATGCAGAATTTAGGGCCTGTTACAAGCGAAGCCGCGTAAGTATTCAATATTATTCAATCTTCATGCAATTTTAAAATTGAACAACAATACAAATATGCATTTTTATTGAAAAGAAAACTTCGTTTGTATAACATTTAAATAAAAATAAATGCTTTTTTTTTACCTGAAAAGACTATTGAAGAAGGGAACTTATGAAAAAAAGACCTATTGTTCTTTTGGTTATCTGCCTGATAACTCTTAGTTGTGCTTTTGCAAGCCACAGCGTCAGCTTGCAGGCTTCTCCATATGCAATTCAGAAGATTTGTTTTCAAACCAGTACAGAATATGTATCTGAATACGGTTGGGGAGTAAAGGCTGGATATAGATATTCATATGCAGAGTCTGTATTTGTAGGAACAGATTTGAGTTTTTCAGATTATAAGTATGACGAAACATCCAGCAGATATATGGTTCTCTCTGCAAAGGCAAAATATGGTTTTAAAATTCCTATGAACAATTTCTACATGGATGTAGATATGGGAGCCGGAGTTGATCTTAGAATCTTTGATTCAATTGCAAAGTTCTATCCATCATTCGGAGTATACATGGGATTTGGATATAAGGTCAGTAAAAAGGTAGAGCTTACAGCCGGTACTGACTTGCATGTTGCATGGCAGACACATGAAACAGAAGATTTCAGTTCAGTAGATACTGCAATAATCTGCACATTTGGTACAAGAGTAAATCTGTAAAAGGAGAGAAGATAAATGAAAAATAAAATTTCAAAAGCTTTACTTATTTTTCTAATAACAACACTGGTTCTCTCATGTAGTCAGGAAGTAACAGTAGACTCACATATGTATGAAAATGCTGAAATGGGAACTTTTGTGGTTAACGGACAAAGTTTTGCAACATTTCAAGACGCAGTAGACTATGTTAACAGTAGCAAAGCTTTAGGAGATACTCTCGACACTATTTATCTTACAAAGAATGCAAGTGGTCCTGGTGCTGTAATTTCCAGTGGAAATTTCGCAATTGATTTTGGAGGTTACACTTTCTCATTTACAAACGTAACAGGTCTATACGGAGAAGACGTATCCAATAAAGACTTTGGTCTCACCATAAACGGCGGAGCTGATATTAGCCTTAAAGGCCTTAATGAAGTATCTCTATTTGATTCAACAACAAATCTTACCATGGTTTATATAGAGGGAAGTGATACAAAACTTTCTATTGATGACTCGCCAAAAATGGTAGTACAAGATAATCAGTATGTATTCTGGGCTGCAAACGGAGCTTCTCTCACAATCGGTTCTGACAATGACACAGGTACAGAGGCTTCTATTACCGGTAAGATTGCTGCATCAGGTACAGCAGAAAATAAGCCGACAATCTCAATTAAGAGCAAGTCAACAATTACGGGAACAATTGAAGCAAAAGCTTCAAATATCAATCTTTCCTCAGGTTCTAGTATTGTAGGAACAGTTGATGCAAGTGATAGTTCTTCAGTTTCCATTTCAGATACATCATCTGTAACAACAGTTTCTCTAACTTCTTCTGATGCAACAATTAATACAACCAAGAACATAGGAACAGTCAGGGCAGCAGACTCATCTTCAGTAAATATAAGTGGAAGTGGAGCAATTACAAATGCAGCAGAGGCTACAATGTCTTCAACGATAAATATTGGTGGAACAACATCCGTCTCTGGTTCTGTAAGTGCAATTAATTCTTCAACTGTAAATTTTGCCGGTTCATCAGCAATAACTGGAACTGTAAGCGTTGACAACTCTATATTAACAGTATCCGATAATTCGAAATTTACAGTTGATACTATCTCTGCAACAAATAGTTCAGAAATTGAGTTTGGTACTTCTGAACCTGTTGTAATTACATCAGCGGTAAAAGACTCTGAATCTAAAATGACTGCAACTTCAGGCAGAGTAACAGCGACAAGTATCCAGACAGAAAGTGAAGAAGATGTTGGAATAATATCTGTAAGGGATGCAGAAGTAACTGTTAATGATGAGCCTGTTGATACAAGTTATGATCAGTTTGACATTTCAATTACATTTAATGCCAACGGTGGTACCGGTACTATGGATGTTCAGAAATTGCCTGGCACCGGAGGAATACTTAGCACCAATTCGTTTACAAGGGAAGGGTATATCTTCTCAGGATGGAATACAGCTGCTGATGGATCTGGCACTTCTTATTCTGATGAGGCCTTAATAGTTAACCAGAGAACTGATGTTACGCTGTATGCCAAGTGGACGGGCATCACATATACTGTTGTGTTCAATGCAAACGGTGGAACCGGAACAATGGCTAATCAGTCCTTTACATATGATACTGCACAGAATCTGACAGCAAATTCTTACTCAAGAACCGGATACAAATTTGCAGGCTGGAGCACAACTGTAAATGGTGCTGTAAATTATGCTGATGAAACAAGTGTCAGCAACCTGACATCAACAGCAGATGGTTCTATTACACTCTTCGCCTGCTGGGCACCAAGTAATAGCACAAAGTACATAGTTAAGCACTATACAGAGAATCTTACAGACAGCTCATATACATTGAACAGTTCACTGGAAAAATATGGTGAAACTGCATCCACGTTAACTCTTGATAATCTAAAGGAAACAATTACAGGATTCACATATAGTGCAGGATTTGCCGGGACAGCAACAAACGGAACAACAATTCCTTCATCAGAATCTGTAACTTCAACAACTATCCTTGCTGACGGAACAAGAGTAATAGATCTCTACTACACAAGAGATACACATACAGTATCACTGACAAGCGGAACTGGAATCAGTTCAGTAACAGGTTCCGGTACATATAAGTATGGTGCTACAGTAACTCTTGGAGCTACACCATCTACAGGATATACATGGAGCAGGTGGACACAGACAAGCGGAAATGCAGATGTCTCATCAACTAATAATTACAGCTTCACTATGGGAACTTCTGATCTCACTTATACTGCAAATACAACAATTAATAATTACACTATTTCTGTAGCAGATAATATCACAGGAGGAAGTGCTACCGTTTCACAGTCCAGCTATAATGTCAGCAATTCTGCACAGACAGTAACACTGACAGCAACAGCAGGAACTGGATATACTTTCGGATCCTGGGGAATTAGTGACAATTCCAGTGCAAGTATTAGTGAAAATACTCTTACCATTCCGGAAGGAACAGTTGGAGATATTACTGTTACTCCTAGTTTTACAGCCAACACATATACTGTTGTGTTCAATGCAAACGGCGGAACCGGAACAATGGCTGATCAGTCCTTTACATATGATACTGCACAGAATCTGACAGCAAATTCTTTCTCAAAAACCGGATACAATTTTGCAGGCTGGAGCACATCTTCAGGTGGTTCTGTTATTTATGCTGATGGAACAAGTGTCAGCAACCTGACTTCAACAGCGGGTGGTTCTGTTACACTCTATGCCAGCTGGATAACTATAACTCCTGAGTATACTAATCAGGATAATTGGACTAGTGAAGGCTTAAGTCTTCCTACAGTTACATACATAGGAAGAGGCTCAACCATTTATTCAGAATCGTCTGAAGCCCCAACAAATACAGGAGACTATACTGCAGTCTTTACCATTGGTAGTGAGAAAGTTAATGTTGACTTTACAATATGAGAAGGAAATGAGGTATGAATAAAACTATTAATTTAAATCCATCAAAAAAAATTATTCTCATAATAGTTCTGATGCTGATAGGCATGGCTGTTTATGCAAGTGATTCTATTACACTGGGAGATCCCAGTTTTACAAATAACAACACGTATTTCACATTTCCAAATGCTGTAATTAACTCCAATCAGAGTTTTTATACGCTGTCAATTACTGTAGATAAGGGCTCAATTAATGATCCTGCAAGTGACTCTGATTATTCATTAATAACTGATAATTTGAGTCCCCATAAAAGTATTACATTTGTGTTTACTGATGCAAAGGATAGCTCTTATGTACAAGATAAACTAAGATCGGTAACCTTTGTATCCGATCATTATATGACTGTAAATGTATCTGTTAGTGCAAACGAGTCGTCATTACCCTCTGACATGAAAATGACCAGTCAGGAAATTGACGGAGTTATGCATTATTATGGCTATGTTAATTATGACGGCACTTATGGCGGCACTGGTGTAACCTGGAGAGAGGCTTATGTTTTGGCAAAAAGTTGTTATTTTGAAGGGATGAAAGGCTATCTGGCTACCATTACATGTGATGCCGAGAATACTATTTTAGATAATATTTCGTTATGTAGGGGCTGGGCTGGCGGTGCACGTATCAATATGGATTCTAATCCAACATTGGATGCTGACACGGCAGATGCCTATACGCATAGAACTGATTATGCTGCAGGTACTGTAGATTCATCACAAAACAATACTAACAATTCAAAATGGACCAATTCGTGGCTTGAAAACTGGTACTGGGTATGTGGACCTGAGCATGGCAAGAATTTCTATGAGGATAATTATAAATATTATCCTGAGACATCTTCCTGGAGTAGTGGTGAACCCAATAATTATGGTTATGGAGGTAAATATACAGATGGTAACTGGGTACTCGAGGTACATTTTGGAAGTGATCATAAGTGGAATGATATGTCCTCAACTAAAGATGTTACTGATGATGACAACACTAATGCCGGATATTTTATCGAATTCAGTAATTATGACGGAGGTACTGTTTCTGGATATGATGCCTCAAATACATTAGAGGGAAGCACAATTGTTAATAGACATCAGTGGACAGTAACTGCGGATGATACCAACAATAAATTCAAAGCAACATGTTCTGTTTGTGATACTACAATCGAGCTTGGAGTAGGTATTTCAGTGGAATAATTACTTCCTGGGGAAAAGCTCACAAAGTAATTTATACAAAAAAAGACAACCTTTCGGCTGTCTTTTTATTATTCCTGTTCCCTTGGTTTTCTCTTATCAGCATTAACCCTCATGAAGTCAACTGATTTCTGAAGCTCCCTGAGGAACTCTCCGAGATCTTCGGGGTAGACTATTATGCTCTGCCTGATGAATCTTCCTTCATCAGCAGTAACCTTGCTTTCAACCACGTTCAGATACATATCTCCACGGTAGTTTTCCTTAACGTTAAAAAAATAAGTTCTGTCATTTGTTACGAATTTAGTAGAAAAAACTTCTCCGCGCTGTCCCATATGAATCCTCCGTTATAACAAAAAACCACTCTAACGAGTGGTTAATAAGCGCCCGACGGGAGTCGAACCCGCGTCTTCAGCTTGGAGGGCTGAGGTAATACCGTTATACCACAAGCGCGAACAAAGAATTTATACAGCATTTAGATAAAAAAGGTCAAGTAGAAATCAGAATTTGAATGTTAATCGGTGAATCGGGCAGGGACCGAACTTCCTCAGAGCCTCCTTATGGGCGGCTGTGGGATAGCCTGAGTGCTTATCAAAACCGTACTGGGGCCATTTTAATGAGGCTTCCTTCATGTAGCGGTCCCTGGCTGTTTTGGCAAGGATTGAAGCTGCCATTATTTCATGAATCTTGTCATCTCCCTTAACAATGGCCTGACAGGGAATGGGGCAGTCAAAAGTCCTGTTTCCGTCTATATAGAGAATTTCCGGAATCTGCAGGTTTCTTTTCTCCATATCCCTTATTACCGAAGAGAGAGCTCTTCTCATGGCAAGAAGGGAGGCGTTAAGAATGTTTATACGGTCAATCTCATCATGGGAAGACCAGGCTACGGCATAGGAGACTGCTTTCTCCTTAATAATTTTCTCAGCCTCATTTCTCTTTGACTCTGAGAGCTTCTTTGAGTCCCTCAGTATTTCAAAGGGAAAGTCATCAGGAAGAACAACACAGGCTGCACAGACAGGGCCTGCAAGAGGTCCCCTTCCTGCTTCATCAGTGCCGGCTATGACTTTGTATTCAGGTTCATCAAACAACAAATAATCGGTTTTCACATGTCGATGGTACCATAATTTCGCATTTTTATGGTAAAATGCTCACAATTATGTTTTTAAAATCTGTTGAACTGTACGGATTCAAATCATTTGCCGACAGAACCAGGTTTGAGTTTTCTGACGGTATTACGTCTCTGCTCGGACCTAACGGCTGCGGAAAAAGTAATGTAGTTGACTCAATAAAATGGGTTCTCGGTACCCAGTCCCTCAATGCTATCAGGGCAGGAAAGAGGGAAGACGTTATTTTCAACGGAACAGACAACAGAAAACCAATGCAGATGTGTGAGGTCATCCTCACGCTTAACAACGAGGAACATCTTTTAAATACTGATCTCAGTGAAGTCGAGATAAAGAGACGCATGTTCCGCTCCGGTGTGAATGAGTACTTCATAAACAGGCAGAAGGTACTTCTCAGGGAAGTGAAAGATCTGTTTGTAGACACAGGAGTCGGAAAGGCAGCCTACAGTATCCTGGAGCAGGGAAAGATAGACCAGATTCTCTCCCTTAAGCCTGAAGACAGAAGGTATATTTTTGAAGAAGCTGCAGGAATAAGCCGTTTCAAGAGCCAGAGCGAAGAAGCTGCAAAAAAACTTGAAAGAACGGATGAGAACCTCAATCAGGTTGAAAACATACTCCACGAAGTTGAAAAGACCTACAATTCAAGAAAGACCCAGATGGAGAAGGTACTTAAGTTCAAGGAGCTCTCAGCCAGAAAGGAAGAGCTTTCCATTGAACTGGAGCTTTCCTACGCCCAGAGTCTGACGCTGTTTCTCAAGCAGACTGAAGAACAGCTTCAGGGAAAGAAAAATGAGCTTATGGAACTTGAAAAGTACCTGGACAGCGGAAGGTCCGACATGGAGGACCAGAACAGAGCAATAGATGAGCTCAGACGTGAAAGGGAAGAGGTCAACAACCAGATAAACAGAACAGAAGAGATGGTAAACTCTTCCAACATACAGATAAATCTTCTCAACGAAAGACTTTCAGATATTCAGAGCAGGGCAAATGAGGCCAGATTCAAGGCCCGTCAGGTTCAGGACAAGCTTGAAAAAGACAGACAGATGTATGAAGAGAAGAAAAGAGCCCTTGAAACCATGAGGGAAAACATCAAGCTGTCTGCAGACTCAATTTCAAAGCTTTCAGATGAAATAGAAAACCTCAAGAATACGGTTCAGTCGAACCAGAACCTGATGAAAAACCTCAACTCTGAAACTGACTCTCTTGCTGAAAGAAGAAACAGCATAACACAGGAGATTTCCCGTATAGCAGGAGAGGTAGCTGACCGCCTTGAAGAGAACATTAGCGGAGGCTCCTACAGTACGGCAGTAAGGCTTAAGGCTGAAAAAGACGTTGTTTCCCAGATCAACAGAATAAGGCTACAGGTTAAGGAGAGGTGTGATTTCCTCTCAGGTCTTACCGACGTAGACTTTGATGGAGAAGTATTCAGGCAAGAGGTTGAAAAGACAGCTGAGAGCATTTCTGACTCACTGTTTGAGCTTAAGGGACTCTTCCAGGAATATATTGGAACAGTACCTACCTTCCTTGATGAGTTTGTTTCTCCGGAAGGAACACTTGCCAGAAAGACAGCCCTCGATAAGGAACTGGATGAGACCTACATAAAGGAAACTGACAACAGAAAGAGGGTAACGGAGCTGGAATATGAGAACACAAGGCTTTCAAACATGGTCATACTCAAGGAGTCAGACTTAAGTGAAGCCAGGGTTGAAGAAGCAAGGTTCAGGGCCCATATTGAAGCCGTATCCCAGCAGATAAAGGAAATGCTCGGAAACCTCCAGCAGAGTGAGTTTGACTTTTCAGATGCAAGCCACTCAATTGAAAGTGAAAGCTCAAAAGAAGAAGAGATTCTCGGCAGCATAGAAGATGCAAAGCTTAGGAAACAGGCCCTCTTTGACAGGATTGAAAGCCTTAAGAATGATCTTTCAGACGTAAACGGAAGACTTGATGAAGCAAATTCTTCCCTCTCTGAATACAACGAGAAGTTCCGTGAGCAGTTCGAAAAGAAACAGAGCCTGTCAAATGAAGTTGCTACCGGAGAGGCCAACGTCTCCAACCTCAAATCCCAGATAGAAAAGATTTTCACAGACTTCTTTGAAGACACAGGAAAGTCCTTGAGGGAATTTGCAGACCATGAAGTTACAACACCGGTTGCAGATCTTAAGAGTGAACTTGAGACCGTAAAGAAGAAGATTCAGGACCTCGGGTACATAAACCAGATGGCTGAAGAAGAGTTTGCAGAGGCAAAGAAAAACTACGACTTCTACAAAAAGAACCTTGATGATCTTACAAAGGCAAAGGAAGACCTTGTAGATGTAATTGAGGACATAAAGAAGAAGAGTGAAGAGCTCTTCATCCAGACCTATTCACAGATTGCCCAGGCTTTCAAGACCATGTTCAAGACCCTATTCGGAGGAGGACATGCTGAGCTCACCCTCTCAGATGAGACAGATGTACTTCACAGCGGTATTGAGATTCTGGCCCAGCCGCCAGGAAAGAAACTTACCCACCTTCCGCTCCTTTCCGGAGGAGAGAAGTCCATGACAGCCGTGGCTCTTCTCTTTGCAACCTACATTGTAAAACCATCCCCGTTCTGTATTCTTGACGAGATAGACGCTGCACTGGACGCAAGGAATATTGGAGCCTTCATGAAGGCTCTGGAGCAGTTCGGAGACAAGAGCCAGTTCATCATAATTACCCACAACAAACACACCGTCCTGGGCTCTGATTCACTTCTCGGTGTAACCCAGCAGGAGCCCGGTGTTTCCAAGTCCATAAGCTACAAGCTTGACTCTGAAAAAGACCTGAGTGAGACAGAAGAAACACTTAAAGGCTAAAATTGACTAAACGTACTAAATACTATAGATTTTGAGTGTTATGTTCGATTCTATTAGTAATAAATTTTCAGATATTCTCCGCTCAATGAGCGGCAAGTCAAAAATCTCGGAAAAAAACATCAGTGATGCCGTAGAAGATATAAAATCTGCGCTTCTTGATGCTGACGTTAACCTCAGGGTTGTCAGAAGATTCATCAACAGAACCAAAGAGGAAGCCCTCGGAGATAAGGTACTTAAGGCCGTTGATCCCGGCCAGCAGTTCATAAAGATCATCTATGACAAGATGGTTCAGCTCCTCGGAGATCCGGACAGCCAGAAGCTCAACCTCAAGGGACCGGATGTAGTATCCGTTATCCTCATGATGGGTCTTCAGGGTTCCGGTAAGACAACAACCAGTGCAAAGCTTGCAGTAAACCTCACAAAGCAGGGCAGAAGGGTCATGCTTGCAGCATGTGACCTCATAAGACCGGCAGCCATAAACCAGCTGCAGATTCTCGGAGAGCAGGCAGGTGTTCCTGTATATGCAGAGCCGGATTCAAAGGACCCTGTAAAGGTTGCACAGAATGCCTACAAGGCAGCTAAGAACGGACAGTATGACGTACTCATCATAGATACAAGCGGAAGAATGCACCTGGATGAAGACATGATGAAGGAAATCCAGAGCATTAACAGGGCTGTTCCTGCAGATGAAACACTGTTTGTAGCAGATGCCATGACAGGTCAGAACGCCGTTGACATTGCAAAGGAATTCGAAGAGAAGGTCGGAATTTCAGGAATAGTCCTTACAAAGTTTGACTCAGACACCAGAGGCGGTGCTGCACTCTCCCTCAGGGAAATTGTAGGAAAGCCGATCAAGTTCATAGGTGTCAGTGAAAAGCTTGACGGACTTGAGCCGTTCTATCCTGACAGAATGGCAAGCCGTATCCTCGGAATGGGAGATATTGTCTCACTCGTAGAGAAGGCACAGGAAACATTTGACGAAGAACAGGCACTCAAGCTCCAGAAAAAAATTGCCAAGAAGGAGTTTGACCTTCAGGATTACCTCGAACAGATTGAGAACATGACAAAGATGGGCGGCATAGAAAAACTTATTGATATGCTTCCCGGAGCCAAGGGAAACATCTCTGAAGATGACATAGACAAGAAAGAACTTATTAAAGAAAAGGCAATTATTCAATCTATGACCTTAACAGAGAGGCAGAATATCTATATAATTGGTTCGGCCCGCAAAAAGCGCATTGCCAGAGGCAGTGGAACTTCAGTGGGTGAAGTAGGTCATCTGCTTAAAAAATTTGAAAAGATGCGGCTGAATATGAAGAAGCTCGCCAAAAATAAAAAGTACCAGGAAGCTATGATGAAGCAGCTTGGTATGAATTGAGTTCGCTAGGAGGAAAAAAGTGAGCGTAAGTATCAGACTGAAGAGATTCGGTTCAAAGAAAAGACCATACTACAGAGTTGTTGTTATGGATTCAAGAGAAGCTACAAAGGGCAGACCACTTGAGGAAATCGGACAGTACAAGCCGGTTGAGAGTGAAAACAACCAGGTAGAGATCAACAAGGAAAGAGCAGCATACTGGCTTTCAGTTGGTGCACAGCCTTCAAATACCGTAAAGGGACTGTTTGCAAAACAGGGTGTTCAGGTAGCCAAAGAAGTTCCTGTAAAGGACTGACGTGGTGGAAAGAGAACTGGTTGAATATATTGTCAGGTCTCTTGTTGATTACCCGGATCAGGTTGAACTGAATGTTATTGAAGGAGAAAAATCAGTCATTCTTGAACTGAGGGTTGCTCCTGAAGATATAGGCAAAGTAATCGGCAAGCAGGGCAGGATAGCAAGGGCCTTGAGGACCATCCTCAGTGCTACTGCCACCAAAAGCGGCAAGCATACGAGCCTTGAGATTCTGGACTGATTATGAAACAGGTTCTTGCAACTGGTACAGTCAAATCCGCATTCGGTGTTAACGGAAAGGTGAAGGTAGCTTCCTACTCGGGAGATACGGATCATTTTTTCAAACTTACCAATGTAGTGTTGGAGAAGAAAGGACGCCGTCGCGAAGCAGAGGTTGAAAAAGTAGAGCGGCACTTCGGAGAACTCCTTGTGAAATTCAAGGGCATAGATACTCCTGAAGATGCAAAAGCAATATCCGGTTGTGATATACTTGTTCCACGAGAACAGGCCAGTAAGCTCAAAAACGGAGAGGTATATGCAGCAGATCTCATAGGGATGAAGCTGCTATATGATAATCAGGAAGTGGGGGTTGTTGCTGAAACAGCTGAAGGATCCCAGGCACTTCTTCTGGAAGTTGATTGTTCTGACGGAAAACGCAGGATAATTCCTCTTCTCAGAGGTGTGTTTGTAGATAATCCTGATGTTGAGGAAGGAACAATCAGACTGTTGATGAAGGAACTTGTGCAGTGAATATTGATATTCTTACACTGTTTCCCGAAATGGTAAGACCCTTCTTTACGAATTCAATCATGGCGCGTGCCGTCAGGGCTGGGTTAGTTTCCTACAGTATTACAGACTGGAGGGAATATGCTGCTGACAGGCATCACAAGTGTGACGATTCACCCTTTGGAGGGGGCGCAGGCATGGTCATTAAGCCTGAACCGCTCTTTAAAGCTCTAAATTTCCTTGATGCCATGAACAAACGTGTTGTCTATGCAACACCATCAGGAAAACCGCTTACCCAGTCCTATGCAAGGGAACTGAGCAAAGAGGAAAACCTGGTTTTTATCTGCGGTCATTACGAAGGTATAGACCAGAGGATAATTGACAGGTACGTTGATGATGAAATCTGTATAGGTGATTACGTTATCAGCTCAGGGGAGGTAGCCACCCTTGTAATTATAGATTCCGTCTACAGGCTGATAGACGGTGTAATTGCAGAATCCTCTCTCGAAGAGGAAAGCTTCACAGGACCGTTGCTGGAATACCCGCAGTACACCCGTCCTGAAACCTATTGCGGAATGTCTGTTCCTGATATATTATTGTCGGGACACCATGCCAATATAGAGAAGTGGAGGCTGGAAAACAGGCTTGAGAAGACTTTGACAAACAGGCCTGATTTGTTGGATAATGCACCGTTGAGTGCAGAAGCCGAAAAAATTTTAAAAAGAATAAAATTGACCAAGGGGTTATAAAATGGACTTGATTAAGGCTATTGAACAGGAACAGATTAAGCAGGATGCCGAGAACTTCCACGTTGGTGATACAGTTAAGGTTTATTTCAAGATTGTTGAAGGTACAACAGAACGTGTACAGCCATACGAAGGTGTAGTAATTGCAAAGAACAACAGTGGTATCAGAAGAACATTTGTTGTCAGAAAGATTTCCTACGGTGTAGGAGTTGAGAGAATCTTCCCTCTTCACTCACCGAGAGTTGAGAAAGTAGAAGTTGTAAGACGCGGTCGCGTAAGAAGAGCAAAGCTCTACTACCTCAGAGACAAGGTTGGAAAAGGAGCCAAGGTCCCAGAGCAGATTCGCGGACACAAGGGCATCTGATTACATCAATACAAAAGAAACTGTCGCACATGCGGCAGTTTTTTTGTTTTGCAGGCTTTGTGTATGGATAGAAAACAGCGTGGCATTTACTGCGAAGAGAAGGTAAGCAGCTACCTTGAAGAAAAAGGTTACCTCATACTTGAAAGAAACTTCAGGATCCCTCTGGGAGAGATAGATATTATAGCTTCATGTGGCAGTGTTCTTTGTGCCGTTGAAGTTAAATCCGTTTCCGGATCCTGGGGACTGGAAGAGCTCTCTTCACAGATTTCTCCTGCCAAAAGAGCCAGGATAAAAAAGACCCTCAGCATTTATCTTGCCCAGAATCCTGATAACAAATATGATTTAATAAGATTTGACGCAGCTGCCGTAAAGGGCAGTGAAGTGATATATCTTGAAGGAGCATTCTGATGACAGGCAGAAACAGAAGAAAAAACAGAAGCAGGAATACTGAAGAAAAGATTGAAAGAAAACATATAGTCCTGCCGGAAGTTGTTGTCTCCAGAATCAAGGAACCCAGACCGGTGTGCAGTATCTGCGGAGAGCCCATAGGAGCCATAATTGAAGCCATATCAGAACCGGACGGATCCTACTCACACTTTGACTGTGTTATAAACAGACTCAGGGAAAAATACAGGGTAACTGAACCGGATAAAATCTCCTACATAGGACATGGAAACTTTGCCGTATTCACAAAGGATGAAGAGGGGAAATTCGTTATCAGGGAAAAAATTAACTACGAAAGTAATGAGAGCTACAGCAACATGCTGAAGTATGTTGAGGAAAACAGGAAATGAGTAAGCTGACAGCAGTTTTCCCGGGCAGTTTTGATCCGGTAACAAACGGACACATTGATGTAATAAGAAGAGCTTCAAAGCTTTTTGATACGCTTTACGTAGCAGTAGGAGACAACATAAACAAGAAGACTCTCTTTACTGCAAATGAAAGAAAACTTCTTATAGAAGAAGCTGTAAAGGACCTTGAAAACGTAAAGGTTGAAGTTTTCAGCGGCCTTACTGTCTCCTTTGCAGAAGAGAAGGGAGCTAAGGTTATAATCAAGGGAGTCAGAAGCTCAGAAGACTACAACTACGAGTATGAGATGGCAGAAACAAACTCACATATCAGTCCTGATATAGAGACCCTGTTCATGCCGTCCAGGCCCGAGTATTTCTTTGTACGCAGTTCTACAGTAAAAGAAATGGTAAAATTTAAAGCAGATGTTTCAGATATAGTGCCGGAGAATGTAAACAGGGCACTATTAGCCGTCTCAGACGGTTGACTTAAAACGTCTTTTTTTATATCTTCTCTGATGGTATCGAAAAAATAAATTTACGAGGTAAAAAATGGCAACACCAAAATATAAGACATCAAAATCTTCAGCTGCTTCACGTAAAGCAAGCAATATGAAGCTTAATTCACCTACACTTACAAAGTGCACAAAGTGTGGTTCACTTATTCTCCCGCATAGAGTATGCCCGAAGTGTGGATATTATAAAGGTGTCCAGATTGTAAATCCTGAGGAGTAATAAATGGAAAAGAAAGTTATATTTGAAAAGGTAAAGGCTATCATTGCTGAGAAGCTCGCAGTTGATGAGGACACAGTTAATGCTGATTCTTCATTCGTAAACGATCTTAAGGCTGACAGTATGGATATCCTTGACCTTGTCAGTGGTTTTGAAGAAGAGTTTGACATTACAATTCCTGATGAAAAGGGCAGAACATTTGAGACTGTTCAGGAAGTTGTAGACTACCTTGAGACACTTATTAAATGAATTTGATTAACTCAAAAAATCAAGAGGCTCCTATTTTTCCTGAAGACAGGAAAAGGGAGCTTTTTTTATTTCAGCAGGGAGCAGGAATAAGCATATCAGACCTTGAACTGCTCAATACGGCATTTACCCATTCCTCTTATAAAAATGAAGCCAAGGGCGGTATCAATGATAACGAGCGCCTTGAATTCCTTGGAGACAGCGTACTCTCCGTTGTTGTTTCCGATTATCTTTATAAGTTCATCAATAGGAATGAAGGCGAGTACACAAAGATCCGCAGCTATGTTGTAAGTGAAGATTCTCTCTCAGTCATAGCCCGGGACCTGCATATTGACAGGTACATACTCATAGGAAGAGGCGAAGAGCTCACCGGAGGCAGACAGAAGAAAGCCATACTGGCTGACTGTATGGAAGCTGTATTTGCAGCCGTGTACCTTGACAGGGGCTTTGACTACGTAAAGGAATTTATCCTGCGTCTTCTTGTTCCACATATCAGCGAAGTCATAGAGAACAAACACCGCAAGGACTACAAGACCCTTCTTCAGGAGTATGTTCAGAAAACGTACAAGAAGGTTCCGCAGTATACGTTAACCGAGGTAACAGGACCGGAGCACATGCAGACTTTCTTCTATACCGTTGAATTCAAGGGTGCCAAGTTCGGTCCTGCCGGCGGAAAAAACAAGAAGGAAGCAGAGCAGAACGTGGCTAAGCTTGCCTGGGAGCAGTTAGGTTTTGATAAATAATCAGGGCCTCTTTTAGAAGAACCTCACGGTCATTAAGTGAAGGGTAGTCCAGCACCATCTCAAGAAGCTCATTAAGCACTATTCCCATCTCTCTTGATCTGGGAATTCCGGCCCTGTTGAGATCCTCTCCGTTAACCTTGAGGTCCTTAACCGTGAGGGCTGTCTTCTGGACCTCCCTTATACGGGAGATGAACTCATCGTAAAGTTCAACCTTTGCCCTGCCTTCAGAAGCAATCTGATCACACCACTGAACCTCAAACAGAAGCTCAATGTTCTCCTTTCCTATGCGGTTTATGAACCTTCTTACGGCTCCGTCAGTCCAGGAAGAGGTGTAGCGGATCATATGGTTCTCTATGAGAAGCTTTGCAGTGTCCACTATGTAGTTCGAGCACTTAAGCCGTCTTAAGACAGCCTCAGCCATTCTGGCACCCTCAATTTCATGGCCGTGAAAACGCATGATTCCATACTGGTTTATACTCATGGTCTTCACCTTTCCTATGTCATGAAGGAGCAGGGCTATACGGACAATTTCCGGATAATCATGTTCAGCAGCAGCATTTACGCTTATCATGATGTGTTCGAATACATCATTTGCATTTACCTTTGTCTGCTGTATGGTGCGGCATGCGGCGAGCTCTGGCAGTATTTCATTCAGCAGGCCTGTAATCTCCATAAGGGAAAAACCTGTGGACGGATGGTCCGTCATAAGGGTCTTTCTTATTTCATCAAAAATCCTCTCACTGGAAACTGCATTTATGTTTTCACAGAGTTCGGTTGCGCTGTACATGGTCTTCTCTTCAGGCATGAAGTTAAGTTTTGCACAGAAGCGGCACATTCTGAGGAGCCTGAGCGCATCTTCCAGAAAGCGCTCCCCGGGGTTTCCTATGGCTCTGATCAGGCCTTTCTTAAGGTCATCATAACCGCCGAAGAGGTCCGTTATCTCTCCGCTTACGCAGTCCGCTGCAAAGGCATTTACCGTAAAATCACGTCTTGAAAGGTCTTCTTCAAGACTTCTTACGAACTTTACGCTATCCGGATGACGGGAGTCAGAGTAGGCGCCTTCGGTTCTGAAGGTAGTAACTTCATAGCTGTCCGAACCGAATAGAACCGTAACGGTACCGTGCTTTATGCCGGTGGGTATGACATGAGGAAAGATTTTCATGACTTCCTGAGGCTCTGCATCTGTGCAGAAATCATAGTCATGGTTCTTTATTCCCAGAAGATAATCCCTTACCGCTCCGCCTACAATATAGAGGCTGAAACCTTCTTCACGAAAGATGGATGAGAACTTTTTTATCTTGGCCGGAACCGGAAATTTCTTCATGAATCCAATATAACAGAAATGACCCTTGTTAAGAAAGCATACTTGAGAGAGAACGCCTGTTTTGGCTATACTGTTACATATTTATTTGTGGAGAATTTATATGTTCAAACCCGTAAACCCTAAGCAGAATTTTCCTGAAATGGAAGAGAAGATTCTGAAGTATTGGGATGAGAATAAGATCTTTGAGAAGTCTGTTGAAAACAGAAGTCCTGACAATGAATTTTCAATCTATGACGGTCCTCCGTTCGCAACCGGACATCCGCATTACGGACACTTTGTTCCGGGAACTATCAAGGACGTAATTCCACGTTACCAGACCATGAAAGGAAAGAGGGTTGTAAGAACCTGGGGCTGGGACTGTCACGGTCTTCCTGTTGAAAATGAAATGAAGAAGAAGCTCGGTATTTCCAGTTCAAAGGAAATTCACGAGTTCGGTGTAGCTAAATATAATGAAGAGTGCCGCTCAATAGTTCTGCGCTTCACTGCAGACTGGGAAAAAGAAATTACCAGGATGGGAAGATGGGTAGACTTTGAACACGGATACAGAACCATGGACCTCAAGTTTATGGAGAGCATCTGGTGGGTATTCAAGTCCCTCTATGAAAAAGGACTTATCTATAAGGGCTATAACATTTTACCTTACAGCCCCGGTCTTGGCTGTCCGCTTTCAAACATGGAAGTAAACCTTGGCGGTTACAAAGATGTAACAGACCCGGCCGTTACAGTCAGATTCCGTGAACGCGGAACTGAAAATACATACTTCCTCGCATGGACAACAACTCCGTGGACACTTCCTTCAAACCTTGCCCTGGCCCTTGGACCGGACATTGACTACGTCAAGATAAAGGATAAGGCTACAGGAGACTGTTACTATCTCGGTAAGAACCGTATTTCTTCCTACTACAAGGATGAGAACGACTACGAGGTCGTAGAGACTTTCAAGGGTAAGGACCTTGCAGGACGCAGGTATGAACCTCTGTTTGACTATTTTGCAGACCTCTATGACCAGGGTGCTTTTGTCACTGTCCTGGGAGATTACGTTACAACAGATGACGGCTGCGGAATTGTACATACAGCTCCGGGCTTCGGTGAAGATGACTACAACGTACTCAAGGGCACCGGAATTCCGGTTGTCTGTCCTATAGATGATGAGTGTAAGTTCACTTCCGAAGTAAAGGACTACGAAGGAATCTTCGTAAAAGATGCAGATAAGCTCATAATTGCCCGCCTCAAGGAAGAGGGCAAGCTTGTTAAGAGGGAAAACTACCTCCACAGCTATCCTTTCTGCTGGAGAACAGGTTCACCTCTCATCTACAGAGCCATGGACTGCTGGTACGTAAAGGTAACTGCATTCAAGGACCGCCTCGTAGAGAACAACAAGAAGGTTAACTGGGTTCCTTCCCACCTCAGGGACGGAAGATTCGGAAAGTGGCTTGAGGGCGCAAGAGACTGGGCTATCTCAAGAAACAGATTCTGGGGCAACCCGATTCCTGTATGGCAGTGCGACGGCTCAGACTACATTGAAGTAATCGGTTCCATAAGCGAACTCGAAGAGAAGTCAGGAAAGAAGGTTACAGATCTTCACAAGCACTATGTAGATGAACTGACATGGCCAAGCCCGGACGGCAAGGGAACCATGAGAAGGGTTCCGGATGTTCTTGACTGCTGGTTCGAGAGCGGAAGCATGCCTTACGGTCAGCTTCACTATCCGTTTGAAAACACTGAAAGATTCGAAAAGATCTTCCCGGTAGACTTTGTCTGTGAGGGTCTGGACCAGACAAGAGGCTGGTTCTACACACTTTCAATCATGGCAACAGCCCTGTTTGACAAGCCGTGCTTCCTCAACAACATTACAAACGGAATCATTCTTGCTGAAGACGGAGAGAAGATGTCAAAGAGCAAGGGCAACTTTACTGACCCCATGCTCATTGTTGAGCAGTACGGTGCAGATGCACTTCGTTTTGCCCTCATGAACAGCTCTGCTGTCCACGCAGATGACCTCAAGTTCTCCGACAACCTTGTAAAAGATGCCCTTAAGGGACTTATCATTCCTATGTGGAATGCCTACTCATTCTTTGTAACCTATTCAAACCTTGATGATTACAAGGTTTCTGAGACTCCGTTCTCAAAGCTCTCTAATCCTCTGGACAGATGGATTATCTCTGTTCTTGAAAAGCTTACTGATGATGTAGACACAGCCCTCGGAAAGTATGATATTCAGACAGCCTGTCAGCTTCTTGTCCAGTTCATGGACGACCTTAACAACTGGTACATAAGAAGAAGCAGAAGAAGATTCTGGAAGAGTGAGAATGACGGAGATAAGAAGGCAGCATATGACACCCTCTACAAGGTAATCATGACCTTCTGTAAGATTGCATGTCCGATTATTCCTTTCACAACAGAAGAAATCTACCGCAACCTCAGACAGGAAAATGATCCTGAGAGTGTTCACCTCTGTGACTTCCCTGTTTACAACAGCAAAAACAGAGACCTTGTTCTTGAAAACATGATGGCTGTAACCGTTAAGGCCATTACCATGGGCAGAGCACTTAGAAGTGCAAACAACATCAAGAACAGACAGCCGCTTAAAAAGGTTGTTCTCGTAGACAGAAAGGATGTAGACAGAGACATCTTCAAGCAGATGCAGGATATTATTGCTGAAGAGCTCAACGTCAAGGAAGTAGACATTAAGTCAGATGAGTCCTCCCTTGTTGATTATGAGGCAAAGGCAAACTTCAAGGTCCTCGGTTCAAAACTCGGAAAGGCCATGAAGGAAGTTGCTTCCAAGATCCAGAGCTTCAACAACGAAATGATTTCATCCATGATTGACGGTCTTAAGAAGACAGTTACCTTCGGACAGGATCAGGAGATTGAGCTCTCACACAGTGACCTTATCATTCAGCGCCACGAGAAAGAGAACCTCAAGATCATCAACGAAGGAGATATTACCGTTGGTTTTGATACTGAAGTAACTCAGGACCTGGTTTATGAAGGAATTGCAAGAGACATTGTCCGCATGGTCCAGAACACAAGAAAGGAGAAGGACCTTGAGGTTTCTGACAGAATCAGGCTCAAGATCAGCGGAACAGATGAAGTTAAGGCAGTCTGTGAAGCTTTCTCTGACTACATCAAGAACGAAACCCTTGCAGTAGACCTTCAGTTCACAGGTAGTGATAAAAAGGATGAAGACAGCGACTTTGCTGTTGAAATTGAAAAGGTTTGAACATGAAAAAGATACTTCTGTGCCTTCTTGTGCTCTTCTTCCTGGTCTCATGTGCTTCTGTTAATCCGTTTAACGATGAAAGGCCGTTTATAGGAGCAATAGCAGAAGACGGAAAGTATCTTTTCACTACAACTGATTCAGAAGCAATTCTGAGTCTTCCGATTAAGATAAACAGGGTATCAGGGTCTTTTGATCCTGATACCGGTGTTCTTTTCGGAGCAATAGAGGGAGCCTTCTCCAAAACAATAGTAACCGCCGGAATAGACGCTTCCGGTCAGTTTACCAAAGCAAAAGAAGATGGCTTTACCTACTGGACGCATAAGGAAAGCGGCATACAGGTCACAGTCCCGGCTTCCGATATAATCCTCTTTTCAACCTCCAGAGTAAAAGAGGTTTATGACAGGACCTTCGGGGAAAAAGACTATGAGAGCAGGCTGGACGGCTCTGTAATCAAAGATCTTTTCTCCTCAGTAAGCGGCCTGTATGTAAACAGGCCCACTCAGCTGCCGCAGACGGATCTTGATCTTTCTGAAGCTGCAGTTGAAAGGTTTGACCACATAATCATAATTGCAGACACTGAAACCTATGACACCGGGTTCACACTTACAACCAGGGAGTACTCCGACAGTTTCTTCAAGCTTTTAAAGGCAGCATATACAACCATGCTTAAGAAGAACTCTCAGAAGATAGACCTTCAGTATCTGAAACAGATAATAACTCAGGACGGAAACACGGTAAGGCTTCTGGACCAGAGTCTTGATGAAAACTATATTTTAGGAATAATACAGAATAGGGTAAACATATGAACGAAGAAAAGAAAACGCTGTTCTCAGCAATTCAGCCAAGCGGAATCATTACACTCGGAAACTATATTGGAGCCATCAGGAACTGGAAGGACCTCATGGATAAGTGCAACTGCATCTATGCCCTTGCTGACCTCCACACCCTGACAGTAAAGCAGGTTCCCGCCCAGCTCAGGTCAAATACATACGAGCTTGCGGCTATCTATATTGCCAGCGGAATTGATCCCGAGAAGTGCATATTCTTTGTTCAGTCACATGTGGGTGCACATGCAGAGCTTACATGGATTCTCAACACCATGACCTATCCGGGAGAACTTTCCAGAATGACTCAGTTCAAGGACAAGAGCAGAAGTCATGCTGATAACGTTAATATGGGTCTTATGGATTATCCTGTACTCATGGCCTCAGACATTCTTCTTTACAACGCCGATCTTGTTCCTGTAGGACAGGACCAGAAGCAGCATCTTGAGATTACCAGAGACCTTGCTATCCGCTTCAACAACAGGTATTCAGAGACATTTACAGTTCCTGAGCCCTATATCTCAAGCGTTGGAGCAAAGATTTCAAGCCTCCAGGACCCTGAGAAGAAAATGAGTAAGTCAGACCCGAACGTCAACGCCTTCATTTCCCTCAATGATGACAGGGATACTATTATCAGAAAGTTCAAGCGCGCAGTAACTGACAGTGACAATGAGATAGTTTTCTCAGAAGAAAAGCCAGGAATCTCTAACCTCATTACCATCTACAGCACTGTTACAGGAAAATCAATTGAAAGCATTGAACAGGAGTTTGAGGGAGTGGGATACGGAGATTTCAAGATAGCTGTCGGAGAATCTGTTGCTGATCTCATTGACCCGATCAGGGAAGAGAAGAACAAAATCCTCAAGGATAAGGCTTATCTTGATTCTGTATTCAAGAGGGGAGCAGAGCAGGCTGAAAGAATAGCTTACAGAACCCTTTCAAAGGTCTACAGAAAGGTCGGTCTTGTAGAAAGAAAGCACTGACAGGCAATTATACCCTGTAAGAAAACTCAAACATCTCTACTTCTTCAACACATTTATCAAGAAGCTCATCTATATCCATATCAAGGAAGCTTCTTGTCTCAGTGTCTACATCCGGTTTTACAAGCGGGTGCTTCGGAGAGAAGATGACACAGCAGTCATCATAGGGAAGAATACTTGTCTCATAGGTTCCAATCTGCCTTGCAGTATCTATTATCTCCTGCTTGTCCATGCCTACCAGAGGCCTCAGGACGGGAATCTCTGACATACTGTTGGTAAAACACATGGCTTCAAGAGTCTGAGAAGCAACCTGACCCAGAGCCTCTCCGGTAACCAGTACCTGACAGCCGCGCTTTCTGGCAATCCTGTTGGCAACCTTCATCATGCATGCCCTCATCATGAGAGTGTGCTCTTCTTCCTTTGAATGGTCCTTTATCCAGAGCTCGGCCTTTGTGAAGTTGACTACAAAAAGATTCATACCCATGTTGTAACCGGAGAGAAGCATGGCAAGATCTTTAACCTTACCGAGAGCCTGTTCAGATGTGTACGGATAGGCGTGGAAATAGAGAGCGTCCAGCCTGAGTCCCCTTGAAGCCATCCTGTAACCTGCAACAGGTGAATCAATTCCGCCGGAGAGCAGAAGAAGACCCTTTCCGGCAGTACCGGTCGGAAGACCGGATGGGCCCTTAACCGGTGAAGAGTATAGATAGGCCATATCCCTGATTTCAACATAGAGAATCTTCTCAGGTTTGTGAACATCTACCTTCATCTGCGGGTAGCGCTCCAGTACCAGTGCGCCAAGTCTGGCTTCTATCTGGTAGCTGTTAAGTTCAAAGTTCTTATCCGCCCTGCGGCACTCAACCTTAAAGGTTCCGCTTCCGCTGTTAAAGGGCTCTGTTTCGAGTACCTTGAGCGCAGTTTCGCAGATTCTGTCAAAATTTTTCTCACATACAAGGGCGCGTGAAAAACCGACAACACCGAAGGTAGTCCTGAGAGTATTGTATACAAGCTCCTCCGGGCATGAATCTTCAACATAAAGATAGATTCTGCCTTTCTCCCTTTCTATCAGGCTGTGATGCGGGTGAATCTTAAGCTTAATGTTTGCCTTAAGCTGTTTTTCAAACATACGTCTGTTAAGACCCTTGAGGCTTATTTCCCCAAGCCTGATGAGATAAAGCTGCATATTCTCTATGTTTTTCATTAATATTCCCCTGATGTCTCTATAAGTGCCCTGCAAAGGAGCTCAACTTCTTCAGCTGTGTTTTTAGCACAGATTGAGACTCTTATGGAAGACATTCTGTCCTGACTTCTAATCTGCATGGCCTCAAGAACACTCTCAGCCTTTCCCCTTGAATTGGTACTGCATGCACTTCCGGCAGACAGGCAGAAACCCTTGTCAGCCATTATGCGCAGAAACACTTCTGAAGGAAGCGGTTTAACGCTTATGTTGATTATGTATGGAGAGAAGTCTAAACCGCTCTCTGAAGAAGGAGAAAGAAGACTGTAGCCCGCCTTAAGGGAAGCTTCTTCAATCATTTTCCTGTAGGAAAGAACAGTTTCGTAATCCTTGTCTCTGGAAGAAATTACATCTTCAAGAGCCTGACCCATGGCGCAGATTGCAGGAAGGTTCTCTGTTCCGGGCCTCATTCCCTTTTCCTGTCCGCCACCGCGGGAGAGGGACAGGAGGCTTCTGTTTCTGTTGTACAGAAGACCGACACCCCTCGGGCCGAAGAACTTATGGGAAGAACCTGCAAATGAATCAACATCCAGTTTAACCGGATCAAATGGAATCTTACCCAGGGCCTGAACTGCATCCGTATGAACGTGTATGCTCCTTCCGTTCTGCTTCTCAAAGTCCCTGACAACCTTAACAAGTGACTTTAAGTCTAAAACTGTACCGGTTACGTTATTTACACTCATAATACAGACCATTCTCACATCCGGTGTGAGGGCCTCTTTCAGGGCTTCGGGAGAAAGGTAACCTCCGGGACACTTAAGTGCCCTGAAATTCCACCCTGCCTTTGTCAGTATGTTTTTGAATTCAAGAACCGCTGAGTGTTCGATTGCAGTTGTTATTACAGTACCCGGACTCTGGTAATTAAGAAGAGAGGAAAGAACAATTGCATCTGACTCGGTTCCGCCGGAGGTGAAATAGAGGTTCCCGGCCTTCACCCCGAGAAGGGAAGCAATATGGCTTCTCTCTTCATCAAGCCTCTGCCTGGCCTTAAGACCCAGCGGGTGGATGGAGGAGGGGTTTCCGTAATAGTTAAGAGATATATCATTATAGACCCTGAGTGCCGACTCAGAGATATTCGTAGTTGCAGTCCAGTCAAAATAATGCATTATAAGTATGTCACACCTTCAATAACAACGTCTTTGATAAGCTTTTCTTCAGCCTGGTATGAAACAACATCTCCCATGGCCTTAAGAACGTGGAACTTATTGTCCGTTGCCCTGTATTCTGCGTTTTTGGAAAGAATGTTCTTGAAGACCTGCCAGTTTGAACGGGGAACCCTGTAGTTTATGTTGTACTTGAAGGGAAGCAGAATCCTGTCCACTTCCTCGTAGAAAGACCTGTCACAGAGTCCGGCTCTGTAGGAAAGTTCTGTACTTCTGCTTATTCCCCAGGCCACACACTCACCGTGAGTCTTCTGGAAGTCAAACAGAGTCTCAAGACAGTAGCCGAAAATGTGCCCAAGATTAAGGGCATCTTCCCTGTTGTTTTCAATCATGCTGAGCTTGACCCTGAGGGAGAGTTCAATCAGCCTTGTTACTGTTTCCTGGTCACGGGAGACTATCTTCTGTCTGCCGAGGACAAGCTCTTCATAGAGCTCCCTGTTCTCAGAAATCAGGGCATGCTTTGTAATCTCTGCAAGACCGTTGTAGAAATCTTTTTCAGAAATGGATCTGAGCATTTCGGGACAGAGTACAACCTCATCAGGGCTGTAGAGTGTTCCTACCACGTTCTTCTCGTTTCTGTAATTGATTCCGGTCTTTCCTCCAAGACAGGCATCTGCCATGGCCATGAGGGTAGTCGGAACCAGAACACAGCGGCAACCCCTGTGAAACAGGGAGGCTGCAAGAGCCGTTACGTCACAAATCATGCCTCCGCCAAGACCGAGGAAAACAGAGTCCTTAGTCATTCTTGAGTCTATTGCGCAGGTTATGATTCTTTCTATGGTATTGAAATTCTTTGATCCTTCACCCGGAGAAACAATTATATTCGGCTGGGGAAGGGGCCTTACCATTCTTGCTGTATTTGTATCACATATCCACAGTACGTCATTGCCGTAATTGCCAATCTCATAGGAGAGTTCCCTGAAATTTTCTGCAATCTTGAATTCAGCTTTTCCGTACTTGAATAATGTCTTCATGAGAAATAGTTTAGTTAATTAATCCGTCTCAATCAAGCAACCTGACAAGCTTGTTGTATGCATCGGAGAACTGTTTGTCATTATTCTCATCCATTATGGCCAGAAGGCTGTAGGCCGTGTTGTTCACAGCCTCGGAGAAGAACTTGTTGACGTGGAAGAAAATACCGCGTCCACCCATGCACAGCTCAACAAAACCGAGCTGGTTTTTATACTTCTTGAGTTCAGAGAAACACATGAGGTCCTTAAGATAGGGAATCATGGCCTTTGCACTGTCCGGATAGTAGATCTCAGCAGGAAGCTCCCTGACTATGCGGGCATTTTCAAAATGAATTCTTCCTGAAAGACGTATTATATCCCTGAGCCTGTCTCCGTAGTGAATGTAGTAGCCGTTGTAGGAAATACAGGCACTGACATTCTTCGGATGCCTTGAAGCCTTCTTATAGGCCCTTGAAAGACTCTGAAGCTTATCATGCGGAATAACAAGAACAGGTCCTTCCTTCTTTGATCTTCCAGGCACAAAGTCGAAGGTCATGCCGTATATGGTAAGTCTCTTCTGCTTTCCCGGAGCCTTTGACTGGCTTCTCTCTTTTTCCTTTTCCTGTGAACCCTTCTTTGAAAGGGATGAGAGTTTCTGAAGAAGGGACGGGGAAATCTCCTCAATCCACTTTCTGTTAAGAGGAGAAACTGTTCTTGCATAGAGTTTTGAAGTCTGGACAATCTCACCGGCCAGGATGTATGCCGGCGGCACCCTGAACCATGAAGAACCCGGATGAATATAAATCTCATCTGCCGTAATGGTTCTGTAGGAGGTTTTCTTCTTCACGCATATGTACTGAATAAGTCCTGTTCCAAGGCAGAGCATGCACCTTCTGGCAAAGTCCTCATTGAAGGTAAGTTTCTGTTCTGAAACCGGAATCTCCATCTCCCTTGTTATCTCGCACAGCTGGTTCACGACATGAACAATCTCATCCATGCTCTGTTTGTCCAGATAGTGCAGGGAGCAGAAGCTCTCCCTCATCTTTTCTCCCGTAATGGAGGTGTACTTCTCAAACAGCCTCTGATAGCCTACAAAATCCCCGAGAGCTGTATCATTGAAGGCCTTATGGGCATGACGCGCCGCATCTTCTTCACCCTGGGGCATGACAAACGGAGTCTTGCATGAAAGGAAGCTGACACAGATAATAACACTCCTGATTATCTCAATATCCCTGTTGACAGCCTCAACTATACACCTTGAAAGGCGGGGCAGAAGAGGGTAGCGCACCATCATGGCACCAATTGAAGTGAGGTTTCTGTTCCTGTCTATGGCATCGAGCAGCAGAAGGGTATTTTCACCGCTGTGCAGTGCTGCCTTATCCGGCTTTGTAATGAAAGGGAACCTCTCGAAGTCCCTGATTCCCAGATCAACCATCCTGAGAACGACCTCTGAAAGGTCCGTGCGCAGAATCTCTTCCCTTGTGAACTTTGGCCGCCCTTCATAATCCTCTTTGGAGTAGAGCCTGTAGCAGGTGCCTTCACTTGTCCTTCCGGCTCTGCCCGCCCTCTGGTCGGCCGATGCTCTGCTTATGGTCCTCACCACCAGTGATGAAGTAAAATCATTCTGGTTATAGAAATTCATCTTGGCAACGCCGCTGTCTATTACAACCCTGATTCCGTCTATTGTAAGGCTGGTTTCGGCAATGTTCGTAGCAAACACTACCTTCATCTTTCCCTTCTGTGTTTCTTCAAAAACCAGTTCCTGCTCTTCCTTGTTCAGCCTTCCATAGAGCGGATAGATCTGAAGGCGTGAGTGGTCGCAGAACTCATAGACTGAGCTTATACAGTCCTTAATTTCTGCTTCACCGGGGAGGAACACAAGCGTATCCTGATTGTCCGTGTAGTCAGAAGCCTTGAACTGCTTCAGAACCTGGTTCAGTATCTGACAGACTGCATGGGGCAGCTCACTGTCATTTCTTGAGTTTTCAATGGGGTAGTATTTAATGTTTACGTTGAAAATTCTTCCCTTGATTGAAATTACAGGGGCGTTTCTGCCGCTCCTGTCGGCAAAGAAGGTGGAGAAAACCTTAGTATTGATTGTAGCTGATGAGATTATTACCTTAAGGTCCGGCCTCTCTGCACAGATCTGCTTCAAAAGGCCGAGTATGAAGTCTATGTTGAGGCTTCTTTCATGGGCCTCATCAACCATTATTACCGAGTACCTTGAGAGAAGAGGGTCTGTCTTCATCTCCTGAAGAAGCATGCCGTCGGTGAGGATTTTTATCCTTGTCTTATCGGATGTCGTATCATAGAAACGCATCTTGTATCCGCAGTAGGCGGGATCAAGGTTCTCAGGAGCAATCTGCTTCTGTATGTACTCACAGACAGAAAGGGTTGCAATCCTTCTGGGCTGCGTAATACCGACAACTCCCTTATCCGTATAGCCGGCATTTTTCAGAATGACAGGCAGCTGGGTAGTCTTTCCGCTTCCGGTCGGACTTTCAACTATTATTACCTGGTTTGATTCAAGTGCACTGACTATCTGGTCTCTGTTCTGCCATACGGCAAGTCTGGTCGGATCAATCATGACAGCTTTTCAACGAGCTCCTTTATGGTGAGGCCATCGAAGACCTTTCTTGTAGCTATTTCCTTGACGGTAAGTTTTCCGTCCCTGCAGGAACTGACTGCATAAGGAATATGGTTTGCCTCTGCATAGGCGTACTGTGCACCGGCTCCCTTGTCTCCGCAGTAGCAGTCAACCTTAAGTCCTTCCTTTCTGAGAAGGGAGGCAAGGCTTATATCCACATCTGAAGACTTGAGAAGAAGAACGTCTGCATAGCTTGAGTCCCTGACAATAGGACTGTCTGTCTCTTCAAGAGCGGCAAGAAGCCTGTCCAGTCCTATACAGGAACCGACTCCCGGAAGGCTGTCCCTGTGGTACAGACCGGTAAGGTTGTTGTACCTTCCGCCTGAACAGATTGAGCCTATCTGAGGCATCTTGAGCAGTATGGTTTCGTAGACAATTCCGGTGTAGTAATCAAGGCCGCGGGTAATTGATGTATCAAGAACAAAGTCTTTCTCAATTCCGCAGGACTTCATAAGGGTGAGGATTTCCCTGAGCCTTACAATCTCATCACAGTCTGCACCGAGCATATCGGAGAGAAGATCAAGGGTCTGAGAGAAGTCTTCCTTCGGAAGGGCTATGAAGCTTTTCACGCTCTCTATGTCCTTTTCACTCATTCCTGTTTCAGAGAGTATGGCACACACCCCGTCAAGACCTATCTTTCCAAGCTTGTCTATAGCCCTGAGAACCTCATCAACAGAGGAGGGTATGCCGTTCTTCTCAAGGTACCTGTTCAGTAGTCCCCTGTGGGAAACAAGAACCCTGAAATCTCCTATGTTCATGGTCTTAAGGCATGTGTGGATAAGAAGAAGGATTTCAAAATCACTCTGGGCGTTGTCCGCGCCGATTATATCAAAGTCGCACTGTAAAAATTCTCTGTAGCGGCCCTTCTGAGGTTTCTCACCCCTCCAGACCTTGGCAATATGGTATCTCTTGAACGGGAATCTCAGACTGTTGTAGTTTGCGGAAACAAACCTTGCAAGAGGAACGGTTAGGTCAAACCTGAGAGAAACATCCCTGTTACCGTTGTCATTGAAGCGGAACATCTGCTTGTCGGTCTCTCCGCCACCCTTGCCGAGAAGTACCTCTGAGTACTCTATGCATGGGGTGTCAATCGGAACAAAACCGAAGCTTCTGAATATATCCTGAATTTTCGAAATAAGATTCTGTCTTACTATTTCCTGAGAGGGGAGGCTGTCCCTGAATCCCTTAAGAACTTTTGGTTCTATCATGTATTCTCCATATGTTGAATTTTTACCGATAATATGTGTATTATCATATATAGTTTGCAGTTTTTATGAAAGTAAGATATAAGAATTTGGACGGAAAACTCAAAGCAGTTTCCCGTGTATATACGGAAGAAGAGCATAAACTCGATTTCAGCAAAATAGACCCGGATGCAATCAAGGTAACGGAACGTCTTCAGGAAAAAGGGTATGAGGCTTATATAGTCGGCGGAGCCGTCAGGGATATTCTCATAGGCAAGCAGCCCAAGGACTTTGATATTGTCACAGACGCTTCCCCGCGTCAGGTTCACAAGATATTCAGAAACTCAAGACTCATAGGTCACCGTTTCAGGATAGTTCATGTAATCTACGGCAAGAAGATCTTTGAAGTGTCCACATTCAGAAGCACAGCCGAGCATGATGACTACTCAGACAACAACTACGGCACCATGGAGGAAGATGCTTCCAGAAGGGATTTCTCCATAAACAGCCTCTACTACAATCCCTCTGACAGAACCATAACAGACTTCAACGGGGCACTTAATGACCTCAGAAACAAAAAGATAAGATCCCTCATTCCTCTTTACAGGACCTTCATTGAAGATCCTGTCAGGATGATCCGTGCCGTAAAGCTTGCAGCAGTTACCGGTTTTTCAATGAATTTTTCACTGAGAATTGCCATAAAGAAGTACGCTTCAACCCTTGAGAGTGTAAGCTCTTCAAGACTCACGGAAGAGGTAAACAAGATTCTGAGCAGCGGTCACAGCTGCGATATAATCAGGGAACTTTCAAGGTTCGGTCTTCTTGTATATATTCTTCCGTGCCTTTCCGTATACATAAGATTCAGCCAGCTGTTTGACTCACTTCAGGAGCTTGATGATGAGGTGAACAGACTCAAGGAAAACGGAGAGGACATACCGCTTTCACTCCTTTATTACAAGCTTGTATCTCCTTTCATAACAGACACTTCTCCCGAGCTCTCCTCTCAGGAAACATTCAGGGATATTTTCAGACAGGTCAAGGTTCTCATAAGCCCGAACACTCCTCCGAATCAGGAGCTTGAAAATGCTGTTGTCATATACATGAAGGAAAAGGGCTACAAGTTAAAGCGCCAGGTAAGGAAGGCTGAGCCCAAACCGAAGGAAAAACAGAACGCACAGAGTGCAAGAAAGGCCAGAAACCGCTCCTACTACGCAAAAAGAAGCAAAAAAGCTACTCCCAGATCTGAACAGTAAGGGTTACCGTGTTTATCATGATTCCGCCGTATCTTTCCAGGGAATCTGAAATATATTCCTTAAGCTCGAGCTTCTTCTGACTGTCCATGGAAACCGGGGTTCTCAAGGTTACATCCAGGTTGTAGCCCTCATCCGTATTCGTGAACTTTACGTCTTCAACCTTAAGTATATTTTCATACTCGTACAGACAGTGCCTTATCATCTGTTTTACGGCAGCTTCAGTTATGCTTGTCTTCTCCAGCTTGCTGAACTCGGGACGTACAAGGGTGTTCTCGGAAACATCTATCCTGTTTCTGCCTCCAATTCTCCTTATTCCCGTCTTTATGCTGTCATAGACAATTGAAGGGTAGTTTCTTGCAACCTGAAGGGGAGCCACGGGAATAACATGCTTGCCCTCGGTGTATCTTGTTCTCATGGCAGTATTTATCTCGTCTTCTGTTGCAATGTCTTCAATGTGGATAATTACCTTTGGCTGGGGCAGATTCAGTCTTGCGGCTATCTTTGTGACCATGTTTTCAGAGGTTCCTATTATGAGGATCTTCCTGAATTTTTCCCTGTCCAGGGCCTGGATTACAGCCTGCTGGTGGTCAGGGTCCTGGAAGAGGGCGCTTTTAACGGCACCTATGAAGCTCACTTCCTGCTTGGCACTTTTGCCGACTACTATCCTGTTTCCCCTGATCAGAAGCCCGTCATCTATTATGAGCGGAATGTGGTGAGTCTTTGCAACGGACTGGGCCCTGAAGCTTTTTCCTGAGCCGCTTCTGCCAACAAGTCCGTAAACCTTGACAGGCAGTTTTGAAAAAAGAAAAGAAAATAAGCCGCTCTTCATAGTTTAAATTATACTTTCTATGCTGTAACATTAAAAGTAATTTGACCACAATTTTGAAGTTTGAAATATGAAATTAATACTTGGTGCCTACAGTCAGTTACCGCAGGGTTCTTCAAATGAAGAGTTTGAGGCTCTGCTTTCAAATCAGCTAACGCCTCTGCTTATAAGCCTGTACAACAACCCTGATTACAGGATTGTTCTTAAGCTCAGCACCTATGAATTTGAATGGATTGAAATAAGGCACCCCGAGATAAACATGCTCATAAGGAACCTGGCACAGAAGGGTCAGGTAGAGCTTTTGAGTTCTACCTACAGGGACTCACTTCTTCCGCTTATTCCGTCCCATGAGCTTTCAAACCACATAGAGAAGACCACAACCTACATAAGAAAGAAAATCGGCAAGAAGCCGCGCGGTCTGTGGTGCCCGTACCAGATTTTCAAGACTTCGGTAGTATCGGTAATGGATGTAAGCACTCTTGATTACATTATGCTTTCCCAGTACTCGGCCACCAGTGATACTGTCATGTACAACAAGCCTTTTGTCATGAATGAGCTTGGAAAGAAGACAACTGTCTTCCCGTTTGATGACAGATTCAGCAGGGAAGTCAGTGAATTCAACAGGTCAAAGACAGGTCTTGAGAAGTTTTTGAGAAACATAAAGAAACTCTGCTCAGGCGGACTTATGAGCATAGAGACCATAATGATAAACATGGACCAGCTTCTCTTCAGCCATGGAAGTGCAGAGATTTATAATATAATTCTGGGAGAGACCGGAAACAGGTGCATGCTTCCATCCGAATACCTTGAAACCAGCGGTCTGCCATCCAGGTACTATGTGCCTGACGGTATTTACGGTAGGGATTTCAAATACCAGAACTTCTGGTCCATACACCAGTACATATTAAAGGACTCATATCTTACAAAGCTCTTTAACTCGGTGAACTCAATGAGGGACATAATCAAGACCTTCAGGAAGAATTCACCGGAGAGAAATACTCTTGATTACAGTTTCATAAGGTGTGAATCAGGCTGTCCCTATATTCCGGATTTCAAGTACAACACAGAAATAAAAAGGCATGTAAGCAAGAACATGGGAGAAATCCTTGATATACTCTCCAATTCTTCAAGTTCCTTCCCCAATGATCTGGACCACAGCCCGTACACACATCTTATAAAGCAGAAGTCCTACTTTGCGGACCTGAATGAAAAAGGAGCTGAGATTAGTTTTCTCTTCTTCTGTCAGCCGAAGTTTGACTTTCTTCTTCACAACTCATCAGGTCTTTACACTGAAACAATCAGAAACTCAGTTACGGGCAAGAGCACGGACCTTTCAAACAAACTCTTCATCTGCAGTGTTGAAGACAGGAAGAACACTGAATTCATTCTGAGCACAAAGGCAGAATCTGAAAAGACAAACCTGCAGATTACAAAGCACTACAAGTTCAGACCTTCCTCATTCTCGGTTGACTATGAGATAGAGAACCCTGGAGAAACCAGGACAAATGAATGCACCCTTGAAATAAACCTCAACCTCTCCATGTCTTCAAAGAGCCACATATCCTATGAAGGGTCCGGAGAAGAGGCAAAGACAAGGTTTATAACACTTTCAGATGAGAACTACCCCGTAACAGCTTCCGTCTCCCTTTCCGAAGGACTGGATTTCACGGTAAAAGATATTGAACATACCGGAGACACCTATCTTGGAGAGAAGTTGTTTTATCAGTACACTCAGATTAAATTTCGTAAAATATTGAACCTGGAAGCCGGAGAGAAATGTAGTTTCTCCTCCGTCTTCAGAATGGATGTCAATAAAAGGAGATAGAGATGACATTAGAAAACAGAGCACTTCTTGAACAGCTGAAGACAGAATCCCAATCAATCTGGAGGGGACTTTGACCCGGAGGGTCAGAAGAAAACTCTCGCAGAACTTGAACAGAAGACCCTTGAACCGGGCTTCTGGAATGATAAACAGAATGCAGACTCAGTGTTTGCACAGATGAACGCAATCAAAGACATTATTATTCCGTTTGAACAGCTTCTTTCGGATATTGATGAAACATATGACCTTATTGCCCTCTACGAAGAGGAAGATGACGGAAATCCTGAATACGCAGCTGAGGTAGACGCAAAGATTCTCTCCCTTCAGAATGAATTCAAGCCGCTCAAACTCAAGACTCTTCTTAACGGCAAGTATGACAAGGGAGACGTGTTCCTTACCATCCATGCAGGAGCCGGTGGAACAGAGGCCTGTGACTGGACAAGCATGCTTATGCGTATGTACCTCAGATGGTGCGAAAAGCATAAGTTCAAGACAGAGATTCTTGACATGCTTGAAGATGAAGGCGGATACAAGAGCGTAACAATCCAGGTTTCCGGACCCTATGCCTTCGGTTACCTTAAAGGAGAAGCCGGAGTACACAGACTGGTCAGAATCTCTCCGTTTGATTCAAACGCCAGAAGACACACCTCCTTCTCAGCCGTATACGCATCTCCTGTAGTTGAAGACAACATTGATATAGAAATCAAACCTGAAGACATAAGAATTGATACATACAGGGCCGGTGGAGCCGGCGGTCAGCACGTTAACAAGACTGACTCAGCCGTCAGAATTACCCACTATCCGACAGGTATAGTCGTTCAGTGTCAGAATGAGAGATCTCAGCAGATGAACAAGGATTTCTGTTTCAAGATGCTCAGAAGCCGTCTTTATGACTACTACAGCGAAAAACTTGCTGAAGAACATGCAGCTGAAGCAATCGAGAAAAAGAACAACGAGTGGGGCTCTCAGATCAGAAGCTATGTCTTCCAGCCGTACACCATGGTTAAAGATGTAAGAACCGGCGAACAGACCGGAAACATCCAGGCTGTAATGGACGGTGAAATTGACAACTTCATTGAGGCATTCCTCCGCTGGAATCAGGAGAAATAATTGAAGAAAGTCTTTTTCTGCTGCCTCATGCTCCTTATTTCTTCTCTCTGTTTTGCAGAAAGCATTAACGTGTGCATTTACCCGGCAAACAAGACTGTTTCAGACTATCTGCTTAATACCGTAAAGACGGTACCGTATTCTGAAGAGCTTGCCGGGAAGATAGGAGAACAGAGACAGAGGACCGATAAGCTCAAGCTGGAGGACAACCTCCATAAGGCTTACCTCTCTGAAAATGAGAGTTCAATAGAGAAAAGCAGAAAGGCTCTTGAAGAGTATAAGTATGAAGGCTCTGAGGAGGACTTTGAAATAGTAATCCGCAGTTATCTCGGAAACATGGATGAGAAGTATCTGCAGGATAAGGAGTTTCTCTCCTATATCTGCCGTACTACCGAGTCAGATGTGCTCATAATCAACGAAACGGTCAACCTGGATTCGCTGAGTATGAGAACGATTAGGATATACAGCGCCCTTAATAACGATATAACTGAGATTTCTACAAAGCTTTCAAGTGAGTCTGATTTATTTACAGCTGAAGAACTTAAGGCTATTTCCATATTCTTTAACGCAGAGACGGAAGAGAAAGAGAGTACTGAGATAAAAACGGTTGAAAAACCCCTTACTGTCAGGTCTAATGTTCCATCTTCAGTAAAGCTTGCAGGAATATATGAAGGGGAGACTCCCTTTACCTTCACTTCCTACACGCTTCCTATGGTTCTCAATGTTTCAGCTGAAGGGTATTCAGACAGGTACGTGTATATTACCGAAGAGACAGAGGAAATAAATGCTGTCTTAAAGCCGCAGTGGATGGAGGACAGGGAGATTTATTCAAAGGTAAAGGAGCGTTTTTACTATTCCTTTGCCGGAGCTCTGCTTTCAGTCGGTGTTCAGGCACTGGTGAATTCACTTATTCCTTCGAACTCTTCAATCAAGCCGTATGCTCAGAGCATTTCAGGTGCCCTGAGCGTTATAAGCATAGGCAATTTTATTTATAATGTAATTGATTACTACAATTTTGCCGACTACAACTCAAAAAGGTGAAAACAATGGGATTTGGTGCAAAACTTGCTAAACTTTTCGGATTCAGGAAGACTCTTGACGAGTCTTTCTTTGAAGATCTTGAAGATACTCTTATTGAGGGAGACCTCGGCTCCAGAAATGCAATGGAGATAAGCGACCTTGTAAGGGATAAAAAACCTAAGACAGAGGAGGAGCTTTCAGATATAGTCAGGGAGGCACTTTCTGACAAGATAAGCTCCACAGAGCTCATGCCGGTGAGGGGAGAACTTAACGTCTATCTTGTTCTGGGTGTTAACGGAGTCGGTAAGACCACTTCTATCGGAAAGATGGCAAAGTATTATACATCTAAGGGTTACAAGGTTCTTATGGCTGCTGCAGACACTTTCAGGGCTGCTGCCATTGAGCAGCTTGAGCTTCATGCAGAGCGCACCGGTACAAGAATTGTTCACCAGGCCACAGGAAGTGACCCGGGAGCTGTTGTATACGATGCAATCACAAGTGCCCTTGCAAGGGGAGATGAGCTTATTCTCTGTGATACTGCCGGAAGAATGCACAACAAGGAAAACCTCATGAAGGAGCTTCAGAAGATCAACAGGATCATTGGAGCCAGGGTAAAACCGGAGAACGTGAAGAAGATCCTTGTTCTTGATGCAACAACAGGTCAGAACGCAGTAAGCCAGGCCAGGCTGTTCAATGAAGCTGTTAAGCTGGATGCCATTATTCTTACCAAGTACGACTCACAGTCAAAGGCCGGTGCCCTGACTCAGATTGGAATTCCGGTAGCCTTTGTCGGTACCGGTGAGCACTATGAAGACTTCAAGAAGTTTGACAGTGATGAGTATATAAAGAGTCTTACGGGAAAATGAGAAAATACATAACTGTTCTTTTTCTGATTGCCTTTCTCTCTGTCTTCTGCCTTACAGCTCAGAGTGTGAAAACCTATGATAACGGGCTTTTGAAGACAGAAGAGAGGGATGACGGAACAAGAATAGTTTACACGTATTTAAACGGCAGGCTCCTGTTTACGACAGAAACTGATCCGGAGGGGAACTCAACCGTAGAGTACTACCTGAGAAGCCCTGTGGACTACAGCCTGATTGCAGTGAAAAGGGGCGGAGAGCTTAAGAGCTTTTCCGATGAAGAACTGCCCTACAGGGGAGACTTCACGGAGGATGATGAGAAGAACATTGTCTACGAAGAAGACGGTACCCTGTACACCTACACCCCCGCAGGATTATTGCTTAAGGAAGATAGGGAAGGCGTTGTAAGAGAGTACTCCTACGACGGTTCAGGGGCCCTGACAAAGAGTGTTACCAGAACGGATAATACTGTCAGGGAAGAGGTTTTTGAGGGCGGAAAGCTTTCTTCCTACACCATCTATGAGAATAATCAGATAAAGGAAAGCGGAGAGTACAGTCCTCAGGGACTTGTGAAAACAATCTACAACCGCTCAAAAGCTGTTGCAAGAATTACCTACGGAAAGGATCTTATCAAGGTTCTGAGCATTGAGTACCTGTAATGTTTATTTTAAAGACGGCTTTCAGATATGCGTTCTCAAAATCAGGCGGCAGAAGACGATCGGCAGTCATGCAGATTCTCGGTATAGCTGCCGGTGTTCTTGCGCTTATGGTAGTCAGTGCCGTCATGAACGCCCTCCAGTCCACCCAGCTTCAGAACCTCAGGGACATAGAGTCCTTTGACCTCACCGTAATTTCAGAGGTCCTCAGCAAGGAAGACATTAAGGCTCTGGACAGTTCCTGCCGTGTGTATGAGAGTGCAGAGACGGCGGTACTGATTGTTGACAGAAGCTCGGGAATGAGCACCAGTGCAAGGGTACGCGCGGCCGAAAAAAGTCTCTTCACTGACCCAAGATTTTCTTCCGGTGTAGTGTTTTACACCGACACTGAGCAGATGGGGTTAAACGGGGCTTTTTCGTTTACCATGATCAGAAACCTCAACATGAGTGCAGAAGATGAACTGGAGATTACGTTCCTGAGGCCAGGAAAGACTGCAACCATAGTGCCCTATAATTATTCTTCTTCTCTCGGCGGTATTTACGGCTCAAGCATGAGTGACTACAGCTCTTCAACTGTACTGATGAGCCTTGATGCACTTAAAGAGATTAATCCCGGCACTAAGGTCTGCTACGCTGTATATACGGATATGAGCAGCATAAAGCTCTCTTCACTTATTAGGGAAGCAGACCCTGATGCCCAGGTTATGACCTGGCAGGAATACAACAGAGCCATATACTCAGCCTTAACCCTTGAAAAGACAATTATGTACGTGTTTCTCGGTTTCATGTTCCTCATTCTGTGCGTGAATCTCAAGAACACCACAAAGAGGCTTCTTAAGGCCAAACAGTCAGAGGGAGCCATGCTTATGGCCCTGGGCTGCACGAGGAAAAAGGTCAACCTCATCTTCATACTCCAGGCACTTATAATCTGTCTTCTGGGAGAGGTTCTGGGGGTTGTGCTGGGGCAGCTGGCCGTGTCAAACATTCAGAACATACTTAAGGCTGTTGATGAAGCTGTTTATATTCTTACTTCCAGGCGTACCATCCTTACGGGAATACCGTTTGATGCAAGCATAGGTTTTGGAGAGATTTTATTCATTTGTCTCTCGGTACTTCTTATGGTGTATATACTTATAAAAGCCGGATGCAGAAAGATCTTCAGAAAGCAGATTATGGAGGTGATTGCAAATGTACCCGATTGAACTTGTTAAGGTTTCAAAGAGCTTTCCCGCTGTTGAAAAGGGGGAGAAGGATCTTCTGATTCTTGATCAAATAGACCTTGCCGTAGAAGACGGTGTTTCCACTGCAATCATAGGAAAAAGCGGAAGCGGAAAGAGTACACTGCTGCAGATAGCAGGAGGACTTGATAAACCCGTTTCCGGTCAGGTCTTCTGCAGCGGTACGGATTTTGCAACCCTCTCGGACAGGGACAAGTCCTACCAGAGAAACAGGCACATAGGCTTCATCTTCCAGGCAAACCTTCTTCTTGAAGATTTTTCCGCCCTTGAAAACGTTATGTCTCCGGCCCTGATAGCAGGAAAAACGGAGAAGGAGTGCAGGGACAGGGCTGTCATGCTTCTTGAAAGAACGGGACTTAAGGAGAGGATGAACCACTATCCGGCCCAGCTGAGCGGAGGAGAAAAACAGAGGGTGGCTATCTGCAGGGCCCTGATGAATGACCCTGATGTAATTCTTGCAGATGAACCCACAGGAGCTCTGGATGAAGAGAACGCATCTGCTGTTGAAGACCTTCTCATAGAGCTCGCAGGAACAGAGAAGAAGAGTCTTCTTCTTGTTACCCACAACAACGACTTTGCTTCAAGGTGTGATAAGGTTTATCTTCTTAAGAACCGTAAACTTACACTTTTAAAGGATGAGAAATGAATCCGTTTGTAAGAAAGGCTGCAGTTAAAAGAATAAGAACCGGACAGAAGCTCACAGGCTGCTTCATACTGATTGCGCTTGTGACATCTCCCCTTGTCTTTGCGCTTATCTTTTCTGAAAGCATGATGAACGGAATTACGGAGAAGTACATATGCCTGTCCGACGGCCACATACAGACCTCCCAGAGTACTGAAAACATACCTGAAGAGATGATTTATTCTTCGGATAAGGTCTTAAGTGCAAATGTTCTGATCTATTCTTCTACTGAAACCTCTCCGCTCTACGTCAAGGGAGTGGAAAAGAGCTATTTCAACGAAAGAAGAAACTCCCAGATGCACATTCTTGAAGAGAGGAAGGAAGGGGAAGGCAGTTCAAACCTTGGAGGAATAACCATTAGCCGCTACACGGCCCAGAAACTCGGAGTAAGTGTCGGGGACAAGGTTGCACTGATGATAGTGCCTGAAGACACATCAAAGACAATAAGGCCTGTTCTTGCAGTGGTAGATAAGATTTTCTACACCGGTTATGACACTCTGGATAAGCTTTTGTCCTATGTTGATTACTCCTACGCCGAGAAGGTCTTCGGCTCTTCTTCATTCTGCAACGAGATACTTGTAAACCCTTCCTACGCCGAGCGCCTTAATGAGGTTGTCTCTTATCTTGACAACCCGCAGCTGGCTTCGCTCTGGACATCTAAAAACTCTTCCATCTACCAGAACTTTATCTCAAGCCGTCAGATGATAATAATCATCCTCCTTCTGGTTGTGTTTGTTGCAGCTTTCTATACTGCCTCAGTTGCCAACCAGATAGTTGAAGAAGACATGAAGAGAATAGCTATCTCAAAACTGATCGGGGCCAGTGACAGGCAGGTGCGCTCTTCCGTTTTCATAAGCGTCTATATCGTTACCATATCAGGAATTATCTGTGGCTGTATTCTTGGTCTTCTTCTTTCCTTCAATATGGGGCCAATTCTTTCAGCCCTTTCAAAGGCAGGAATTGAAAGCCTTTCATTCTACCTGCTGGACTTTGATATAGTTGTTCCTTACACCACAGTCATGCTTCTTATGGCTGCTCTTCTTGTAATAAGTTTCATCTCCGTAAAGCTTACCTTAAGGCGAACCGTGAAGATAACGCCCGTCCAACTGTTCACAAGTTTGTAAAACTGTTATTCTTCTCCCATGAGTTTTGAAGTTTTTGTTCTTGGTACAAGCGGTATGCAGCCCCTCCCGGGCAGGTTTCTTACTTCTGCCATGGTCAGAAGGGAAGGAGATCTGTTTCTCTTTGACTGCGGAGAAGGCACACAGGTAAGTCTTAAGATGCTTAACCTGCATTGGAAGAAGATTTCTTCCATCTTTATTTCACACATGCATGCCGACCATGTAACAGGGCTTCCGGGACTTCTCATGCTTTCTTCCCAGGTCGACAGAACTGAGCCTCTGTACATTTACGGACCTGAGAAGCTCAAGGATTATGTTGAAGCCAACAGAAAACTCCTTGATATGTATATAAACTACCAGATAAAGTTTGTTCCCGTAACACCAGGCGTTATAGTTGAAAATGATGAATACACCGTTGAAGCCGTTCCTCTTCTTCATACAAAGCCCTGCTTTGGCTATGTGCTTAAGGAAAAAGACAGGGCAGGTGAGTTCTCAGTTGAAAACGCAAAGGCACTGGGAGTACCTATGGGACCCATGTGGGGACAGCTCCAGAGAGGAATGAGCGTAGAGCTTGAAGACGGAAGAACCGTTAATCCTCAGGAAGTTCTGGGTCAGCCGAGAAAAGGAATCAAGTTCTCATACATAACGGATACCATGTACATGTCATACATCTCAGAGCATGTTAAGGATTCAGATCTGCTTCTGTGCGAAGGCATGTTCACAAGAGAGCTTTCCCAGGATGCCTTTGAGAAGAAGCACATGACAAGCACACAGAGTGCGACAATTGCCAGGGATGGCAGGGTAAAACAGCTTGGACTCATCCATTACAGCCCGAGATACACGGACAGAGAACTTTTAAGGCTAAAAGACGAAGCCTGTGAAGTCTTTGAGAATACCGTGCTGTGTAAGGACAGGATGAGCTTTACTCTGAGTCACCAGGATTAAGCGGCTCTTCAGGAATCTCCTCATCAATTAATTCTTCTGATTCTTCCTCCGGATCCGGAGCTTCTACATCATATGCGGAAGGATCATCTTCTACGCAGACATATCCGAAGTAGGCATCCGGGTAGGAGTTTGGAGGCAGTTTGTCAGAATGAATGCTGTCCTCAGATTTTTTTGCACTGTGAACAGTGCCTGTAATCAGGACTACAAGGAAAATGAGGATAAAAACAAGTTTCAGTATAAGCACCAAGCTCAAAACACACCTCTTTCATAATTTCATGTTTGTGATTATTATAAAAAACGACAATGCAGAAGACAATAAAATACCTGATTATTTTTATAGCTTTAGCCTCAGGATTTTTCTTTTTGCTGACCGGAATCTTCGGTTCCAGAGGTGTTCTTGATAACAGAGCCCTTAAAAGCCAGCTCAGGGTAGTCGAATACGAGGAAGATAAGCTGAATATGGAGCTTGAATCCCTTGAAAACCAGAGGGACAGCCTTTCAACAGAGGAAGGGCTCAGGAACGCTGCCATTAACCTCGGGTATTATGTTGAGGGAGATGAGGTCTACAGGTTTGCCACTCCTGCCCTTCAGGAAAGTGTAACCATACCCGTAACAACGCCAACAGCTATTGAATATACTCCCCTTAAACCTATACTATGCTTTTTAATCGCAACTGCTGCAGCAGCACTGGCTGTTCTTGTTGTTGCACTTATTGATTCAAGAAGGAACAGTTTAAATGATTTTGAACAAAGCAAACCCGGAAACAATTCAGACACTTTCTACATTGATGGCTGATGGAGCAGTTGTAGTACTTCCGTGTGATACAATTTACGGCCTCTGCGCAATCTACGGTATAGGAGAAAAACCATTGAAGGAAATCAAGGGCAGGGACGCAGCAAAGCCGTTTCTTGTTCTTGCTACAAAGGAGCAGGCAAAGAAACTTGCCGGAAAGATTCCTCAGAAGATTCTCGACGGGTGGCCGGCACCTTTTACAGCCATTCTTGAGAAGGAAGACGGCAGTACGATAGGTATCAGGGTTCCGGATGATCCTTTTCTGCAGAAGCTTCTTGAAAAACTCGGTTCTCCAGTCTATTCAACCAGCGTAAACATGTCAGGTGAGCCGACCCTTGTTGATTTCCACTCAATCTGCAACAGGTTTGAAGCCCTGGTAGACTGTCTTGTAAGGGGACCGGAGATTCAGGGAAAGGTTGCTTCTACAATTATTGATGCCACAAAGAGACCTTTTAAAGTTATAAGACAGGGACTCTATAACGCTGAAAACCTTACAGTCTGACTGTAAAGCCTCTTTCTATTGCTATCTCTGAAACCTGAACTATCAGGTAAATCAGGGTAATTATCAGAATTCTTATGATACTCTTGAAAAAATAACCCGCTTCAAAGGTGTAATCCGTTATCCAGAAAAGAAAAGAGAACAGGATTACTATGGCGTTTACTGCAAGAAGGGAGAAGTAGGAAGCATCTATAAGCCTCAGGTAAAAGGAAGTGAAGTCTTCCGATACATTGAAGAAAAATATATAAAAATGCAGTGCAATCATAAGAATGAAAACAAAGGTCCCGTATGTGGACAGTTCATTCAAAATACTAAGCACTCTTCTTTTCCCGATCATAGAACACATTTTATCCGTTTAGTTGATTATGGTCTACATTAAAGATAAGGCTCAGAATTTTAAATTTGTTGCATTTTGTTGCAAAGGCTTTATACTGAGAATAGAAATAGATATATGGGGGTGTCCTATGCTCAGTTTCGAAAAAATGGGCTTAAAGCCGGCTGATATTCTTATTCCAAAGAAATCTGTAGACCTTAAAAAATGGGCCGTTGTTGCCTGTGACCAGTATACGTCTGAAAAAGACTACTGGAAGAAAGCTGAGGAATATGTAGGTGACAGTCCCTCAACATTAAACCTCATTTTCCCCGAATGCTATCTTGAAGACGGAGATTCAAAAGAAAGAATAGAGAAGATTAACAGAACAATGAGCAGTTATGTCTCTCAGGGTATGTTTGACACATATTCAGACTGTTTCTTCCTTGTTAAGAGAACCTGCGGCTCATCTTCCAGACTCGGACTTATGGCAGCCCTGGACCTTGACCGCTACAGCTGGGAAAAGGATTCAAAGAGCCTCATAAGGGCAACTGAAGGAACCATCCTTTCAAGAATTCCGCCGAGAAAGGAAATCAGAAAAGATGCAGGACTTGAAATTCCTCACATCATGGTTCTCATTTCAGATGACAAAAAGGAGATTATTGAGGGCCTCTACGCAAAGTCCGAAAACCTTGAGAAGGTCTATGATACAGAGCTTATGGCTGAGGGCGGAAAAGTTGAAGCCTGGCTTGTAAACAGAGAGAAGGATCTTGAAGCAGTAAGACAGGGCTTTGAAAGGCTCTATGAGAACCTCAACCCTGAGAACCCGCTTCTCTTTGCAATGGGAGACGGAAACCACAGCTTTGCAACTGCAAAGAGCTGCTGGGAAGACATAAAGATGCATCTTTCCGAAGAAGAGAGGGAAAACCATCCTGCAAGATTCTGTCTTGTTGAACTTGAGAACATATTTGACCCGGGTCTTGTATTTGAACCTATCCACAGGGTTCTTTTCGGAGTGCCTGAAGAAGTATTCCTTTCAGAGCTCAGCAAGGCTGCCGACGGACTTGAGTTTGAAACTGTCAAGTGCAAGGGCTGCATAGCTTCCCGTAATGAAGACCAGAGCGTACAGGGCTTTGGATACTGCACTGAAGACAAGCACGTATATGTCAGAGTCAGAAAGCCTCAGGCAAATATTGCTGCCGGTACTATCCAGAAGGTTCTTGATTCACTTATTTCAAAGGGCTACACGGTTGACTACATTCATGGAATAGATGTTACTGACAAGCTCGGAAGCGAGAAGGGCAATATTGGAATTTTCCTTCCTGCAATAGACAAGGCCACATTCTTTGAAACAATCATCAAGGACGGAGCCCTTCCGAGAAAGACCTTCTCAATGGGAGAAGCCAACGAGAAGCGTTTCTACATGGAGTGCCGCTGCATAAAATAAAAAATTTATAAATTCGTCTGTTTTACTCTTTTCAAAGTCTTCTAATTCTGATAGGTTTCTCTCTTAGAAAATTTGAGGAGGAAGCGGATGAAGTCTGAAAAGTCTATCTACAGAAATGAATTCACTATTTTCCTCGAATTGGTTTCAGGATTTGAATTTTAAGGCAATCACTTTTGTGGTTGTCTTTTTTTTTAAGTTTGTAAGGAGTAGTCAGATGACAAAAAACAACGCACAGCAGCCTATCAGGGATGCATCAAAGCTTGGAAAACCAAAGATGATGGTTCTCGGATTACAGCACCTGTTTGCCATGTTCGGCGCAACAGTTCTCGTACCAATTCTCGTTAATTCTTTCGGTCTTCCACTGTCCATGCAGACAACACTGCTTATGGCAGGACTTGGAACTCTTCTCTTCCATTTCATAACAAAGTTCAGGGTTCCGGCATTTCTCGGTTCTTCTTTTGCCTTCCTCGGCGGTTATGCAGCAATTGCAGCACTTAATACAGGAAAGTATGCAACTATCTCAGCAGCAGAAAAGCTCCAGTATGCAGGTGGCGGAATTGTAGTAGCAGGTCTTCTCTACCTTGTCCTTGCACTTATCATGAAGGTTGTCGGAGTCAGAAAGGTCATGAGGTTCCTTCCTCCTATCGTAACAGGTCCGATCATCATTCTTATCGGTCTTAACCTTGCTCCTTCAGCAGTTTCAAACGCAGCTACCAACTGGCCGCTTGCAATCCTTGCAATGGGAATTATCATAGTAGCAAACATCTGGGGTAAGGGCATGATCAAGATCATTCCTATCCTCCTCGGTGTAGTAGGTTCCTACGTAGTAGCCCTTGTAGCCAACATGTTCGGCGCAAACCTGATTGACTTCACTGCAGTAAAGGAAGCTGCCTGGATCGGTCTTCCACAGTTCTGCACAAACTTCTCAGGTTCAATAGCAAAGTTCGACCTTACAGCCATCCTTGTCATGGCACCGATTGCAGTTGCAGCCATGATGGAACATATTGGTGACATCTCAGCTATCTCAGCAACAGTCGGAGAGAACTTCGTAGAAAACCCGGGCCTCAACAGAACACTTCTCGGTGACGGTCTTGCAACAGCTCTCTCAGCCTTCTTCGGCGGTCCTGCAAACACAACATACGGTGAGAACACAGGAGTCCTGGTTCTTTCAAAGGTCTACGACCCGAAGGTAATCAGACTTGCAGCAATCTACGCAATTGTCCTCTCCTTCTGCCCGAAGTTCTCAGCTCTGATCAACTCCCTCCCGACAGCAATTGTCGGCGGTGTATCCTTCATCCTCTACGGTATGATCTCAGCAATCGGAGTCAGAAACGTAGTAGAGAACAGAGTTGACTTCACACAGTCAAGAAACCTGATCATAGGTGCAATCATCCTGGTCTGCGGCCTCGGATTCACAGGCGGAATCACATTCTCAATCGGCGGAGCAAGCATTACACTTACTTCCCTCGCAATTGCATCAATCGCAGGTATCCTGATGAACGCAATCCTTCCCGGCAAGGACTATGTCTTCACAGCTGACACAGACAACTCAAGAGAAGGAACACACCCGGGCGATCTCGGAAGTTTCTGATAAATACAATACAAATCTTAAAGGGCGCATCCGGTTTCGGGTGCGCTTTTTTCATTTCAAAGCCGCAAAGTCTAATGAGAGCGCGGTCCAGACAGATTGGGAAATATTAAAGAATCACGTTAAAAAAAGCATTTTTTAAAAAATTACATTCAGGTACTTGCCAAAGATTCTATTCTTTTGTACATTAAACCACGTCGCAAGACAAATGCCACCTTAGCTCAGTTGGCCAGAGCACGTGACTTGTAATCTCGGGGTCGTCAGTTCGAATCCGACAGGTGGCTTAAAAGACCTTTCAATTTGAAAGGTCTCTTTTTCGGAGAGGTTCCCGAGCGGTCAAAGGGGGCAGACTGTAAATCTGTTGACTAAGTCTTCGAAGGTCCGAATCCTTCTCTCTCCAACATTAAAGGTCTTCTTTAAACGGAAGACCTTTTTGTTTTTAAGGACTCTGGTTTATGGCTTGTTTTTATGAAAAGGGATTGAAATTCACATGTCAGGGCTGCGGTTACTGCTGCAGCAGCGAACCCGGATATGTATTTCTCAGTGAAACAGACATAAAGACCATGTCAGAAGGCCTTGGACTGAGCCGTGATAAGTTTATAGACACATACTGCAGATATGTGGACATGGGAGCCTTCTACCTTGTCAGCCTTCTTGAAAAAGAAAACTATGACTGCATTTTCATGAACGGAAAGGGCTGCGGAGCCTACGAATTCAGGCCGCTTCAGTGCAGAACCTATCCCTTCTGGGCAAACGTCATGGAGAGTCAGGAAACCTGGGATGAAGAGAGCCGTCTGTGCCCCGGCATGAATAAGGGACAGCTTCATACAAAGAATGAAATTAATTCGGCTTTAAACAGTAGACTTAAAGCACAACCTTTAGTAATTTTTAAGTAATGGCAAGGTATTCTGACTCAGCAGTAGAAACAATTAAACAGAGACTTAGACTGAGCGAAGTCGTAGGGAGTTACGTCCGTCTTACAAAGCAGGGTAACACCGACGACTATAAAGCCTGCTGTCCGTTCCACAGTGAGAAAACTCCGTCCTTCCTGGTTCACGACAGGGAAGGCTTCTACAAGTGTTTCGGATGTGGAAAAAGCGGCAGCATGTTCAACTTTGTCATGGAAATGGAGCATGTAAGCTTTCCTGAAGCACTTAAGATCCTCGCAGAAAAAGCAGGTGTAGAGCTCAAGGTTCAGAACGAGTACGAGAAAAAGGAAAGTGACAGGACAAAGACGGTTCAGGACATATACAACAGGATCATGAACAGCTTTCATGCCTACCTCAAAAGCCAGAAAGAAGCATCTTTTGCCAGGGAGTACCTTGCCAGACGTAACATCCTGCCGCAGACTATAGATAACTTCAAACTGGGCTTTGCAACAGAGGATCCGAAGTGGCTCTATGATTTTCTCAGGAAGAACAACTATTCAGATGAGATTCTAAGGGAAACGGGTCTGTTCAGCAGAAACTATGAAAACCTTCCTCTTTTCAGAAACAGGGTTCTTTTCCCCATCAGGACATGGCAGGGAAACTGCGTGGCCTTTGGCGGCAGGGATCTTACCGGAGAGAGCAAGGCAAAGTACATTAATACCCCGGAGACTTCCATATACAGCAAGAGACACAATCTCTTCGGTCTGTACGAGAGCCTCCCGGAACTGAAGAAGAGGGAAGAGATTATTCTCTGCGAAGGAAACTTTGATGTTATCTCCCTTCACCAGGCAGGTCTTGCATATGCTGCAGCCCCGCTCGGAACGGCTTTTACCGAAGAGCAGGCCAAGCTGATAAAAAGGTACTGCAGGAAGGTAAATCTTCTCTTTGACTCAGATACTGCAGGAAGAAATGCTACCGTTAAGGCGCTGATTATACTGCAGCACAACGGTCTGGAAAGCCGGGTCATCAGACCCTTCCCTGATGACATAAAAGACGCTTCCCAGATGCTTGAGGAAAGGGGAGCAGAGGAGCTTGCCAGATGCTGTCTAAATACTGAGGGCGGCTTCTCTTATCTTGTACATTCTGCTTTAAAAATGTATGATATACGACAGCCCAGAGGCAAGTCATCTGTTTTCAAGGAGGTAAAACCTTTTCTTGACGCAACCGAATCAAGAATTGAGCGTCAGGACTATTTTAAATACCTTTCTGATATATTAAGTGTTCCACAGGAACAGATTGTCAGGGATTATGAAAACCTTACCGGAACCGACAGCAGTAGAGAAAAGGACTCAGAAGAGCCAGTAGCAGCAGTAAGCGTAATTAAGTCAGGTCCGGAACTACAGTCCATGCTTTTGATACTTAATAATCCTGACTGGTTTAACAGATTCAAGTCGGAGATCAAATTCAATTTTCTCAGCGACATTCATGCAAGAATGCTTTACACGGTTCTTGAAGATGCGCAGAGGGAAGAGATTGCTTCCAGGGATCTGCTTTTCCAGATGATATCAGATGAGGATTTGCGAAATTGTGCTTTTAATTCACTGTCTGATGATGAGTACAGACCAAAAGACATTGAAGGTGCCGTTCACGACGTAATCGTGAATCTGAAGTTAAGGCGTCTGGAAGAAAAAAGAGCAAACGTTCAGACACTGATTGACACAGCTCAGATGGAGGGATCTTCCAGTGCAGACTTTATTCCGCTCCTTGAGACGGCAACGGAACTGGACAGAGAAATAATGAGCCTGAAGGCACAGATAACAGAGGTATGAAAAAAAACTGATGGAAATTGAAGAGAAAAAGGAAATATTAGAAAGACTTATATACTCGGCTAAAAACGAGAACAAATTCACGGCAAGCGACCTTAAAGATGTGCTGGAGAGTCTTCACGTAAATAATGATGAAGACATTGAGTATTTCAGGTCCCAGCTTGAAAAGATGAATCTCCTCGTAGCAGAAGTCTCAGATGATCTTGATGACTTCCCGGGAAACCCCAGCACCGAAGACATGGAGGAAGCTGAGGAAGATGATCTTCTTGAATCTTCAGAAGATGATGAAGATGTCCTTCTTCCGGATGATGTTGAACCTACAGATGACGAGCTTTCAACCATAGAAGAAGATGAAAAAGACTCAGATGATGAAGAAGATGATTTTGATGAGGAAGAAGAGCAGCTTAATGACAAGTCTTCCTATACAAAAAGCTTCATTCTTGAGAACTTTGATGAAAATGCTTCAATGGATTCCATTTCCATTTCAGATGAAGACGTTGAACACTCTGTGCACAAGTCTCAGATTCTGAGCATTGATAAGGGAGATGGCGGTTCAGATGATCCGATCAGACTCTACCTCAGGGAAATAGGAAAGGAAAACCTTCTTACTGCAGAAGAAGAGGTAAACCTCTCAAAGCAGATGGAGGACGGAGCACTGAGAATCAAGGAAGTCATTAAGACATCCGGAATCATGATTTCATGTTTTGAAAAGATTCTCGTAAAGCTCAATACAAAGTATGAGGAAGCCGAAGACTTCAACGCAAAGGACCAGAAGGAGCTCATCCAGGAACAGAAGAGATATGCAACCTTCTACAAGGATGCCCTCAAGGAAGTTCAGAGCGCACTGAGAAACTACGTTGAGCTCAAGCAGAAGAAGCTGGCCTCAGGAGAGGAAATCCTTAAGAATGATGAACTTGTAAAGAAAAAGTCCGGCCTTCTTAAAAAGCTTGGAAACATTGAGCTTCAGCCGGAAGAAATTACCATGTTCACAGACAAGTTCCTCAAGGCTGAGAAAGATATAATTGAGCTTAAGAACAACCGCCGCGTCATAGAGTCCAAGCTCCAGATTAACGGAACAAGGGAAGCAAGACAGCTTGCAAGAGACCTCTCAACTGCAAGCAAGAGACCGATTGTCGAAGAGAAGCTCGGCATGTCCCTCGAGACAATCAGGGAACTGACAACAAGCTATCAGAATACATTAAGGCAGATAAGGAACATTGAGTTTGAGTTTGAAGATGACTGTGATGTTATTCTTCAGCAGTGCAAGGAGATCAAGGCCGGCATGAGCATGCTCAAGGCAGCCAAGGACCGCCTCATCCAGGCTAACCTCAGACTTGTTGTTTCAATTGCCAAGAAATACACAAACAGAGGACTTCACTTCTTTGATCTTATCCAGGAAGGGAACATTGGCCTGATTAAGGCCGTTGAGAAGTTCGAGTACAGAAAGGGATATAAGTTCTCCACTTATGCTACCTGGTGGATCAGACAGGCCATTACAAGAAGCATAAGCGACCAGGCAAGAACAATCAGGGTTCCTGTCCATATGATTGAGCAGATCAACAAGGTCGTAAGAGAGCAGAGAGCCCTTATGCAGACGCTGGGTAGAGAACCGACTGACGAGGAGATTGCACACAAACTCGGATGGCCTGTAAGCAAGGTCAAGACAGTTAAGAATGTTGCAAGAGAACCGATCAGTCTTGAAACTCCTGTCGGAGAGGAAGAGGACTCACTTTTGAGCGACTTCATTGAAGACAAAGATGTTGAGAACCCGGCAACACAGACTTCATTTGCCCTTCTTCAGGAAGAGCTTAAAGAGGTTCTTTCAACCCTTCCGCCAAGAGAACAGGAGGTTCTCAAGATGCGTTTCGGTCTTGAAGACGGATACTCATTGACATTGGAAGAAGTTGGGTTGTATTTTGAAGTCACAAGAGAAAGAATCAGACAGATTGAGGCTAAGGCTCTCAGAAGACTGAGACATCCTAAGAGAGCCAAAAAGCTCAAGGATTATGTATAAGGTGGAGGCGAAATGACCGTTAATTACGACACACTGATTGAACTTCAGAAAGTGCTGGCACAAATGTTCGAAATTGAAGACAAGATCAAGGAAATACCCAGAGATCTTAATGTCAAGGAAGCTGTCCTTCAGAAGACAAAGCTTGACTACCTTGAGCTGAGCAACAAATGTGATTCACTTAACAAAGAAGTTGAAAACATCTATAAGAGTTATATTGAAGCCGGTCAGACAAAGGAAGCCAAGGAGAAGCAGATGGAGCTCACAACTCTCTCAAGAGAGTATGAGAACCTGGCTCAGGAAATTGAGCAGGCAAGAACATCTGAGCAGAATCTCCTGAAGGTTTACAACACAAGAAAGAAGTATCTTGAAGAAGTTCAGATGAAGCTTCAGATTACTGCAGACGTTGTTGCTTCTCAGACTGAAGAAGTCGAAGAAGAAACAGAGAAGAAAGATTCTCTCATTGCAGAGCAGAATCAGCTTCTTGAAGAAATTACTGCACAGAAGAATGAGCTTTCCAAAGACCTTTCTGAGGATCTTCTCTTCAAGTTCGAGAGAATTATCCGCAACAAGGGCGGTGTAGGTGTTGTTCCTATCCACGGAACAATCTGTCAGGGTTGTCATATGGAGCTTCCGCAGCAGTTCGCAAATGATGTCAGAAAGGATGAAGACATTCATTTCTGCCCGTACTGCAGCCGTATTCTCTACTATGAACCATCTGAAGAAGATGAGAGATTCGAGTCTTCCGTACATGGAGATACACATACGGAAGAAGATGCAGATGTTGCTTCAGACTTCATCTCATCAGACGAAAACATTTTCGGCGACTGATTATTATAAGGTTTTTCAAGCAATCGCTGGCTGATTATTCAGCTTGAGGAAAGTCCGGGCCACCAGGACAATGATGCCGGCTAACGACCGGGTGCCGTAAGGCAACAGAAAGTGCAACAGAAAGTATACCGCCGGGTTTCCGGTAAGGGTGAAATGGCGGTGTAAGAGACCACCGGAAGAGCAGTAATGTTCTTCGCATGGCAAACCTCATCAGTGGCAAGCCCAAGAAGCATGTGGACATGTCCTTCCAATACATGCGGGTAGGGTGCTAGAGCTTTCAGGTAACTGAAAGCCCAGATAGATGATTGCATAAACAGAACCCGGCTTATGAAAAACCTTTTTTTATTATTCAAAGGAGGATTTGTGAAGCTTAAGAGATTTTGCATTACAGTCCTCCTTGTTTTTTCTCTGTCTGTTCTGGTTTCATGCAACAAGGCAGAATCTGCATATAACAGCGGAAAGTACCAGCAGGCCCTGGAGCTTGTTGAAAAAATTGAAAATCCCGGAAAATCTGATTACTTACTCAAGGCAAAGATTCTTAACGCCATGGGAAGGCAGGAAGATGCAAGAGAAAGCATTCTTCTGTACATGATTCTTGCAGATGACTCTGATGAGAGGGAATTTGCAGCCAACATGTTCATAGACCTCAAGTTCTCAGATGTTCTGAATGCACTTCTTCTTGAACCCAAAGACGGGGTCAAGGCACAGATTACAATCTATAAGGCCTACGCAAACATGGGAGACTATGAGAGGGCTAAAAGCATACTTGCAGACTACCTCTCAACGGCCCTCAGCGTCTCTGACTTCATAACCCTGGTAGTAAACTATCCTGTTGAACCGGACTATGTAGTGGCCTTTCTTACAGCCTGGCAGGCAAACCTTTCGGATAATGACAGGGATCACTACCTTGAACTCATGAATACTTTCTCAACCTATGAGAATCTCACTGAAGAAAGCATAATCGAGGCAATTGAGATTACCGACAAAATGCTCGCAGATGAGTTCTATTCTTCTGACAACATCAAGCTCTCAAAGGTTTACAGAATCAGGGCCAGACTGCTTACTGGCATCTATGATATTCAGGATGCTGCAATCTGTCTTGAAGAAGCATACAGGCTGAATCCGGAAGATGAAGAGTTAAAGGAAATCTTTGCAAATGAAAACTGACATATACGATCTCGAGGAAGTTCTTAAACCTGAGCTTCTTGAAACAGACAACCCTGCAAGATACTTTGGCAGTGAATTCGTTACGGGAAAGAAGGAATATGAAGAAGGCTTTGTTAAGTGTGCCATGTGCTTTCCGGACCTCTACGAAATAGGAATGTCGAACAATGCCATAAGGATTATCTACGACATAATCAACAGGGTTGACGGAGCCTTCTGTGACAGAGTCTTTGCAGTAACTGAGGATTTCGAAAAACTTCTCAGGGAGAAAAATGTTCCTCTCTTTACCATAAGGGAGCATTTTCCTCTCTATTCCCTGGACCTTCTTGGTGTTTCCATAGGCTATGAACTGTGTGCCACAAACATACTTCAGGTTCTGGACCTTGGCGGAATTGCAATAGACAGAAAAGAGAGGAAGGAGAGCGATCCTGTTGTAATAGCAGGAGGCCCGGCTTCCACAAACCCGGCTCCTTTCGGCAAGTTCTTTGACTTTGTCTACATAGGGGAAGCAGAGACAGATTTTCCAACAATTATTGAAACCATAAAGAAATACAAAACAAGAAGCGAAAGAATCTCAGCCCTTAAGGAGATAAAATGCCTCTGGTATGAAGGAAAGAAAGAAGTAACAAAGAGGGCAGTGGACACCACTTTCGGAACAAATGATGAAAGTCCGTTCCTCCAGCATGCAGTAGTGCCTTCCTTCCAGGTAGCCCAGGACCACGGTACGGTTGAGATTATGCGCGGCTGCCCCAACGGGTGCAGATTCTGCCATGCAGGTCAGTACTACAAGCCTTTCAGACAGAGAAACCTTAAGAGGGTTTATGAGCTTGTGAAGCAGAATATTGACCAGTTCGGCTATGATGAGATTACACTCTCATCCCTTTCTTCCGGAGACTACCCGGACCTTGATTTACTGATCAAGGCTTTAAATACATCTTTCAAATCGAGGGGAGTCTCTTTCTCCCTGCCATCCCTCAAGGTCAGTTCCTTCTCCCTTGATATACTTGAGCAGCTTGCTGAAGTTAGAAAAAGCGGTCTTACCTTTGCAATTGAGACTCCGGACATACTGGACCAGAGGAGTATGAACAAGGAAGTTCCGGTAGAGCAGGTCATAGAGATAATCAGGGAAGCAAAGGCCAGGGGCTGGAAGCTTGCCAAATTCTACTTCATGACAGGTCTTCCTATTGTTGACAGAAAGACAGAGCAGCAGAGCATAGTGGCCTTCCTTTCCAGAATCAGACAGGAAACGAAGATCAACATGAACATAAATATTGGTACCTTCATTCCAAAGGCTCATACTTCCTTCCAGTGGGCTCAGCAGATGAGCATGGAGGAGTCATTTGAGCATCTTAGGAGCATAAAGAGGGCCCTTATGGCAGCAATTCCGGGAATCAAGGTTTCCTATCATGAACCGTCTGTTTCCTACATAGAAGGAATAATTTCACGTGGAGACAGTAAGTGTGCAGACCTTATCCTCAAGGCCTACGAATACGGCTGCCGACTTGATGCCTGGTCAGACCATTTCCACCTTGATAAGTGGCAGCAGGCCATTGAAGATACGCACTACGAATTTAAGAACGGCTTTGAACTTGATGAAGTTCTTCCATGGGACAGCGTTTCCATGAATGTTTCCAAAGCCTTCCTTAAAAAGGAGTGGCAGAGGGCGCTGGACAGACAGCTTACAAGCACCTGCCATGAGAACTGCAGCCACAACTGCGGCGTATGTGCAGCTAAAGATGTAGATGTAATCCGTGCTGACAACAGGGACTTTGAAATTGAAGAGCCTGTGAGGAAGATTCCCGAGAAGTACGAACAGGTAATCTTTACCTATGAGAAAACAGGTAAGGCACTCTACAGTTCCCACATAGCCGTAATGAGACATTTTGAAATGGCCTTCCAGCGCTCAACCCTGAATGTCCACTATACTCAGGGCTTTAATCCAAAACCCAAAATGGAGTTCCTGAATCCTGTTTCCATGGGAGTGAGCGGAAAGAACGAGCTTCTTCTCTCAGAGCTTCCGCTTGATGAGATAAACGACCTGGCAATAGAAAAACTTAACTCAGCTCTTTCTGAGGGCTTTAGGGTTAAGGCTATAAGGCACATACCAATGCCGGATACAGGAAAGAAGTATTCTCTTGCAAGCCACATGCTGGGCTCCCTTTATACAATTAAAAACATAAAGGATCCTTTTGTTGAGCAGTGTCTGAAAGAAAAGCTTAATGAGAACTCAGAAGACTTCTCAATTTCTTACAGTGACGGTACTTACACGGTTAAAACAAAAGGGGAGAAGAACCTTTTCAAGTTGCTTTTCCCCTCTGAACTGAGTAAGTTCCATGTAGCCGGAAGCTGTAATATTACAAGAGAAGAGATTTATCTCTCTGAATTCTGAGTCTCTTTCTTGGCTTTGTTCCAGTAGTCATCCCAGCTCTGAAAATCAAGTTCCTCAAGGGTTTTTCCGTCCTTAAGTACGCTTGTATACATGCTGTTGAATCTCTTTATGAACTTGTGGTTTGCACTCTGAAGTGCATCTTGCGGTTTTACGTGCATGTAGCGGCAGAGGTTTACGACTGAGAAGAGTACATCTCCAAGTTCGTCAGTAATCTCTTCAGGAGTCTTTGCATTTTTAACTTCATTAAGCTCTTCGTTTACCTTGTCAAAGACGCCGTCAAGGTTCTGCCACTCAAAGCCGGCCTTAGCTGCCTTTTTTGAAATCTTGTAGCACCTTTCAAGTTCCGGTGCATTTCTTTCAATATTATGGAAGAAGTCCTGAGTGTCTTCCTTTCTGCCTTCAACGTCTCTCTTGATTTTCTGCCAGTTCTCAAGAACCTGCGTTGATGTATCGAGCTTCTGGTCCTTGAATACGTGTGGATGGCGGCGTATGTATTTTTCACATGCGTCATTAAGAGTATCAGTTATCTTAAAATCTCCGTTCTGGTCGTGGATCTTTGCAAGAAGGAAAAGATTTAAAAATACATCTCCAAGTTCTTCAGAAACGTGGGAGTTATCCTTTTCAGTAAGTGCATCTATATATTCATAGATTTCTCCCTGCATGGACCTGATTATATCAGAGGGCATCTGTTCCTTATCCCATGGACAGCCATCCTTTGGGTCTCTAAGGCATGTGACAATCTCATAGAGATTCTTAAAGCAGACATTTACGTCATCAGACTTATTAAGCGTATATTCAATCATAGATTCCATTATAGAAATTAGAATTATTTTTTCAATAAACCACTCCTCTAACTTTACAGAATATACATTATATCCAAAATTAGAGAAAAGTACATTGCCCTATTTTTAAAGAGAATTAAATATCATCGTAATCGACGTATCCGAGATAAACCAGCTTGGACCAGTATGGAGTTGAGAAATTTCCGGCTCCGGATGTAAGAGCTGCAAAGATTACAATTCTTGTATCTGTTGTAAATTCGTGAGTCTTGTCGGATTCTTCAAAGCTGAAGGTGTAATCCAGTGAAGAAGCGCTTATGGTGTAAGTCTTCTCTGTCTTATCTACAGAGCCTCCCGTGAAGGAAGCGGAAACAGTAGTTCCTGAAACGTACGGAGAAAGAGAAATGTTATAAACCGGGCTCTGAGGTCTAACCCCGTTAATTGAAAATGCGTAGAGCGTATAGTCAGTGTACTTGCCGGATGAGAACTCAATCTCTGAAATTGAACAGTCTGAGTTAATGACAAGAGTCGGGCTTGATTTGGAAGTAAACTCTTTTATCATCTTTGAGTTGATTGAGCTGTAGTCATCTGTTTCATCACAGATGTAATAACAGAGGGTTAATCCGGGACCTGCAGTAATTTTGGAAACATCTGAATCTGATCCTGTGACATTAAAGGAAGATATATCAGAGGTTGATGAAATTGAAATGTTTGACAGGTCGCAGAATGTTGGAATGCCGCATGAGCATAAAAAAACAGACACCATGACAATAATGAGAATTATTAAAGTCCGGTGTCCGTTTTTCTTAGGCATAAATTATTACATTACGTTAAGAATATTCTTAGCAAGAGCTGCGTATTCAGAAGATGAATAGGAATCTACAATCTGCTGAAGCTCAGCCTTTGCAAGTTCTGTCTTTCCCTGAGAAGAATAGATGCGGGCCATGTTGAACAGAGCCTTTGGCACTACTCCGCTCTCCTTGTATTCGGCAGCCTTTGTGTAGAAGGAAAGAGCTGAATCAACATCTCCATTCTCTTCTGCAGCAGCTGCTCCGTTTACCAGGGCAAGAGGAGCAAGATAGGTATTTTTGCCAAGTTCATAAGCCTTTGAATAGGCTGCAAATGCATTGGCATAATCACCGCTCTCGTAGTAAAGACCACCAAGAAGATAGGCAGACTTTACTGAAGTGTAGGATGAATCCTTGATTTCTGCATTAAGGGCTGAAACCAGAGAATTGAATTCATCTGCACTCTTCTCATCAGATGACAGATAGGCTGAAGATCTTTTCTCAAGATCAGCAACCCTGATCATGGCCTTCTCCTTTGCAGAAGAAGAAACTGAAGTAATAATTACAATTGCTATAAGTGCAACAACTACAACAGCACAGGCAATCAGGATAACCTTCTTGTGAAGGTTGAAGAAACCTGTGACATTTTCCGTAACCTTATCGGCTACGGAAATCTCAGTCTTATCCTTTTTTGCCATTATTATTTCTCCTTACCTGAAGAAATAAGATCAGCAAATGTAACTGTGTCATCATCATCTGAATTTGAGAGGTACTTCTCTACTTCAGATTCCTGGTTCTTCTTGATCATCTCTCTGATTGAGAGTGTGAGCTTCTGCTGCTGAGGAACAACGTCCATAACCATAGCAGTAATCTCATCACCAACCTTGAATCTCTTGAGAACTTCGTCGGTATACTCTTCTTCAGGAGCGCAGAGATTGAACTTTGAAATAAGTCCTTCAATATCTCCGTCAACCTTTACGAATACGCCGAAGTCAGTAACGTTTGAAACTGTACCGGTGATTGTTGAGAACTTCGGATGAGAAGATCTGAGTGTCTGCCATGGATTGTTTGTAATCTGCTTGACACCAAGTCTGATTCTTCTGTTCTCAGGCTCGACTCTTGTAACTACAACGTCAATAACATCTCCTTCCTTGCAGAAAGATGAAATGTTCTTGACTTTCTTTGTCCATGAAACATCATCAACATGGAGGAAGCCGTCAATTCCCTCTTCGAGGTTAACGAAAGCACCGCTGTTTGTGACCTTTACAACTGGTCTTGAAAGCTGTGTTCCAACCGGATAGCGCTCAGCAATTGTATCCCATGGGTTTGACTCGAGCTGCTTGATTCCGAGAGATACTCTCTTCTTGTCAAGGTCGTAGCCGAGAATCTTGCACTGTACTACATCTCCAAGGTTGAGAACTTCCTTAGGATTGTTGATGCGCTTTGTCCAGCTCAGCTCTGAAATGTGGGCAAGACCCTCAATTCCAGGAGCAATTTCAATGAATACACCGAATGTAGTCATCTTTGTAACAGGAGCTGTAATTACATCTCCAACCTTGAAGTTATCTTCAAATGTTACCCATGGATCTTCTTCCATGTGCTTGAGGGAAAGGTTGATCTTCTTTGTCTCAGGATCAATGTTGATCAGTCTGAGCTGTACCTTCTCGCCCTTCTTGACATAGTCTCTGGGTCTGCTTACGTGACCCCATGACATGTCGTTGAGGTGAAGAAGTCCGTCAAAACCACCGAGGTCAATGAAAGCACCGAAGCTTGTGAATGACTTTACAACGCCTTCTACAACGTCACCGATCTTGACTTCAGAGAAGAACTTCTCCTTGTTTTCCTTAATCTTCTTCTCGAGGTAGTCTCTTCTTGAGACAACACTCTTGAGCTTGTTTGCAGTATGGAACTTCTCAATGATGAAATAATCCGTAACACCGATAAGGCTTTCCGGATTCTCTGTTCTTACTATATCAGCCTTTGACAGAGGGCAGAAACCTGAGAAATCAGATCCAAGATCAACTTCATAGCCACCCTTGATTACCTTGACAAACTTACCGACAACCGGTGTCTTGTCTTCAGCAGCCTGACGAAGCTCCTGAGCTCTGGCCTGTGTATCAGCCTTTTTCTTGGAAATGATGACCTGGCCACCCTTTCCTTCCTTGTTAACAATTAAAACCACGACAGAATCGCCGATAGACGGTGTTTCTTCGAATTCTTCTACTGGAATTCTACCTTCGGACTTGTAACCGACATCGACAAATACATACTCGTTGTTGACCTGAACAACAGTACCGGTAACGAGCTGACCGTCTTCGATTCCATCAAGAGATTTCAGATACTCCTCCTGCAAAAGGCTCTGCATTTCAGTATCCTTTTTTTCAACTTCCAATTCTTCAGACATTTTGGTTCTCCTGATCCTTAAACTTTATACTTTACTGCTCGAACGAACAGCTTTTAACACTTTCTCACAAACTTCATTTAACGTCAAGTATGAGGTATCTATATATGCGGAATCCGCAGAAATTTTCAGACCACCTACGGGTTTGTTCCTGTCAATGTGGTCACGCTCAATTATTTCTGCGAGCACCTGCTCATAAGGCATGGCTTCAGGGTTCTGGTCAAACCTTCTCTTTGCCCTTACCTCAGGTTTTGCGTCAAAGAAAAACTTGAACTCTGCATCCGGGAAAACGACTGTGGTCATATCCCTGCCCTCTGCAATAATTGAGAGCTTTTCTGTCAGTTCGTGGATTCTCTTATTTACTATGGCCCTGACGTTGGGATTAACGGATATACGGGAAGCGTTGAGGTCTATCTCCGGTGTATGGAGCTTATCTTCCACATCTTCTCCGTCAAGGCAGAACCTGCCGTTAACAACATCAAAGTCCGCAAGAGCTGCCTGCTCCTCGCACTTTGCATTATCTGCCGGATCAACTCCGTTTCTCAGTACCCTCAGGGTAACTGCACGGTAGAAGTTTCCTGAGTTCAGATAGTAGATTCCGAGTTCTTTTGCCACATTCTTTGCAACAGAACTTTTGCCGACCCCTGCAGGTCCGTCAATTGCTATGATCATCAGTGTTTACCTCCTGCCAGAGCAACCAGCTTTCTGACTTCAGAAGAGCTGAGTTTTCTGTATCTTCCTGACGGCAGATCTTCAAGCTCTATGTTTCCGATCCTGATTCTGGTAAGGCGTTTTACGCGGTAGCCAAGTTCCTCAAACATGTTTCTGATTTCCCTGTTCTTTCCTTCTGTGAGAACCAGGGAAGCCTCATTCTTTGAAAGAAGCCTGAAAGACTTGATTCTGTAAGGCTTGATTTCGCCCCTGTACATGGCGTCCAGATCCTTTTTGAGTATATCAAGGTCGGTTTTTACAATATATTCCTTCTCAACTTCTGAGGAAGGATGGGTTATGAGGTTGGAAAATTCTCCGTCATTCGTAAAGAGGATAAGACCCTGTGAATCCTTATCAAGGCGTCCTACGTTGAAAAGAAGATTTCTGTCTTCTATATCAATGAGGTCCCTGGCATATGCCGTTTCATTCGGGTCCCAGTTTGTGCATACATATCCGCGGGGCTTGTTGAGAGCAAAGTAATAGACCCTGTTCTCAATTTCTGCGAGCACATCATCCACATAGACTACGTCTGATTCTTCTACTTTGGTACCGAGCTCGGTTACCCTTTTTCCGTTTACTTTTACCCTACCGCTCTGGATGAGGGTTTCACAGAATCTTCTTGATCCTACGCCGCTCTTTGCAAGGTACACCTGAAGTCTGAGAGGAAATTCAATGTTCATATAAGCTCCCGTTCAAATCTCTGCCTGTCAATCTCTGAGAGTTTGGGCAGATCGCTGATTGTTGTTATTCCGAATGTGTAAAGAAATTTTTTTGTTGTTCCGTAAAGACATGGGTGGCCCTGAACGTCCTTTCTGCCCACTACCTTTATATAATCCCTCTCCCTGAGGATCCTGATTATGGAATCAGACGAAACTCCCCTTATCTTACTTATGTCACTTCTTGTTACCGGCTGTGAATAGGCCACAATTGCCAGAGTTTCGACGGCAGCCTTTGACAGGCGCCTGTCAATCTTCTTGCCGTAGCATGCACGCAGTGCTTCATTTAAATCCTGAGCGGGAATGAACTGGAAGGTTTCGGTGCTTTCCACAAGGGTCATACCGTGATTCTCCACATAGTATGCCTCGGATACTTCCTCAAGAGCCTTTCCTGCTTCTGTTTCAGAGAGGCCGGTCATACGGCATATCCTTTCTACGGAGAGAGGTTCATTTTCAAGAAACAGGAGGGCTTCTACCAGGCGTGCATTTTCAGAAAGATTCATCTTACCTCATTATACTGAAAGCGGATGCACTAGTCATCCACAACAGAGAAATTATCTTCATCTGCGAGCTTGTTTTTAACAATCTCGTCATACTCATCATCATAGTCATCTGCCAGGTCAGGGTTCCAGTCTTCAGGGCGTTTTGTAATGATTATGTCCATGAAAGGTTCCTTCTGGCTTACCAGTACCATCTTGTCCTTAACTGCATCAAGAACAGCGAGGAAAGAGCATACTATATTCATCTTTGTAGGCTTTACGAAGAGCTCGGAGAAGGAGAAAGAGTCCCTTGTTTCAAGAATCTCATTCATAAGGGCAATCTTCTCGTTCTCAGTCACTTCCTCATAGACGTTGAAGACCTTCTCGTCCTCTGCGCTGTAGTGTTCAAGAAGCCGGGCATATACCTCCAGAAGAGTATCAAGGCCCACATCTTCCCACAGCTCTGCATCTGAGAAAGGCATGTTGAACTCAGCGCTCTTTCTCTGAACGTTAAGTGAGCCGTCAGCCTCAATTCCCATGAGAAGTTCTGAGTATTTTTTGAATCTTGAGTATTCCAGGAGCCTTTCTACAAGGTCCTGTCTCGGGTCTATGAACTCCTCGTCAAACTCTACCTTTACAGGCAGGAGGAGCTGACTCTTTATCCATATCAGCTCCGCAGCCATCCTGTAGAAGTCCGATAAATCCCTCAGGGCCATTTTTTCTTCGTTCTTGATGTACTGGAGAAACTGCTCCGTTATGAGGGAAACGGGAATATCATAAATATTTATCTCGTTCTTATGGATAATATCCAGAAGAACATCCAGCGGGCCGTCATATCCCGGCACATGAAAATCAATTGCCATCAGCCTGATTCGGGAACATCTTCTCCCTGAGTTGCCTGTCAAGGTCGCTGAGAATCTGCGGATTTGTCTTTATGTAGTTGACCGCATTATCCCTGCCCTGGCCAATCTTCTCGCCGTTATAGGAGAACCATGAGCCTGATTTCTCTACAAGTCCGTAGCGCAGTGCACCGTCAAGAATACTTCCTGCATAGGAAATACCCTCGTTGAACATAAGGTCCAGTTCAACCTTTCTGAAAGGAGGAGCAACCTTGTTTTTTACAATCTTGATCCTTACGCGGTTACCAATATACTCATCTGAGCCCTTTGAAAGGGTTTCAATCCTTCTGACTTCCATTCTGACGGAGCTGTAGAACTTAAGTGCGTTTCCACCTGTGGTTGTCTCAGGGTTTCCGAACATGACGCCAATCTTCATTCTTATCTGATTGATAAAGATTATGGTGGTGTTGCTCTTGGCAAGAATACCGGTGAGCTTCCTCAGAGCCTGGCTCATGAGCCTTGCCTGAAGACCCATGTGGGAATCTCCCATTTCTCCTTCAATCTCAGCCTGAGGAGTCAGGGCAGCAACAGAGTCAACTACAATTATGTCAACAGCGCCGCTTCTTACCAGGGACTCTGCAACTTCCAGAGCCTGTTCTCCGTTATCCGGCTGGCTTATCCACAGTTCATCAGTATTTACACCTATCTTCCTGGCATAGGTCGGGTCCAGTGCATGCTCTGCGTCTATGAAGGCAGCTATACCGCCGGCCTTCTGTGCCTCAGCTATTGCATGAAGGGCAAGAGTGGTCTTACCTGAAGACTCGGGTCCGTAGATCTCAATAACCCTTCCCTTGGGGTAACCGCCAACTCCCAGAGCCTCATCAAGAAGGATGGAACCTGAGTGGATTACATCAATATTCTTAGCAATGGCACTGTCCCCCAGTTTCATAAGGGAGCCCTTGCCGAATTCCTTGTCAATCTGAGCTCTTGCTGCTTCAAGAGCCTCTTCCTTGTGTTTAAGAACCTCGTTTACGGATTCTTTTGTAGCTTTTGCCATTTCTATCTCCTAAAACAATTCATCCGAATCAATAATCAGGGTTACCGGACCGTCATTCTCATAGCACACATGCATGTGGGCTCCGAATACTCCACAGGCCACTTTACAGCCTTCTTCCCTGAGGTAAGTCTTGAACTTCTCATACAGGGCCTCTGCGTGTTCAGGCTTTCCGGCTCCGCTCAAAGACGGTCTGTTACAGCCTTTAACGCTTGCATACAGGGTAAACTGACTGACTGCCAGTATGCCTGCGCCCGTATCGGTGAGGCTTCTGTTCATCTTACCGTTTTCGTCGCTGAAAATCCTCAGTCTGAATATTTTCTCAGCCATTCTTCTGCAGATTTTTTCATCATCCGCATCTGAGACTCCAAGGTAGACAAGAAGACCTTCATCTATGCTTCCGACGGTAACCCCATCCACTGTAACTGAAGCTTCCCTTACTCTCTGAACTACAGCCCTCATACCCTTCCGGTTCCTCTGGAAATCCTGCTGACAAACTGAGCCTTATCCTCACTTGCAAAGAAGGCAGAACCTGCTACTGCAACGTCTATTCCGGCAGCGGCAGCATCTGTAATGGTTCTGTCACTGATTCCGCCGTCAACGGAAATGAGGTAGTCCCTGCCGTTTCTGATTTCAACAAGGCGCTTTACCTTTTCCAGTGTGTACGGTATGAGACTCTGACCTCCGAAGCCCGGATTTACAGTCATGACCAGTACCAGGTCAACCACATCCAGAATGCCTTCTATCATGGAAACCGGAGTTGAAGGAACAATTGAAACACCGGCCTTGCATCCCAGAGTCTTTATCTGGTTCAGGACCCTGTCAAGGTGTACGCAGGCTTCGCTGTGAACGGTAATTGCCTGACAGCCGGCCTTTGCAAAATCCTCTATGTGGTTCTGAGGTTCACGGATCATAAGGTGTGCATCAAAAAAGAGGTCGGAACACTTTCTTATGTCTGAGATGAACTTTGCACCGAAGGTAATATTCGGGACAAAGCTTCCGTCCATAACATCAAGATGAACCCACGGGGCTCCTGATTTTTTAACATCTGCAAGATCATTTCTGATATCTGAGAAATCAGCTGAAAGAACAGAAGGTGCAACAATTATTTTTCTACTCATGGGTCTATCATATCATTTTGTACGCATTGTGTGAACTTTTTATTTCTACATATCTGATAAGTTGTTACAGTCCGGACACAGGGAAACAGAACTGGAAGAAATTACCGGTTTTTTTGATTTTATTTCACCGTCAAGACTAGACGTTGTAATTGGTTATTTGTATATTCACTAGGAAATGGAAACTTACAGCAATAAAACATATGATGAGGAAAGAGCTCTTTACGGAAGTAATGGAGTCAGGGTTCTCTCCTGCCGCTTCGACGGACCGGCAGACGGAGAAAGCGCGCTTAAAGAAAGCAGGAATGTAGAAGTCAGTGACAGCTATTTCAACCTGCGTTATCCGTTCTGGCATGATTATAATCTTACCATTGAAAACAGCGAAATGACTGAACTCTGCCGTGCAGCACTCTGGTACACGGAAAATGCAGAGATCAGGAACACAAAGCTTCATGGAATCAAGGCTCTGCGTGAGTGTGCAGACATAAAGATTGAAGACAGTGACATTGTTTCAACTGAGTTCGGATGGTCAGTCAGAGGCATCTCCATGAAGAGAACAGGCGCCCAGGGAGAGTACTTCATGATGCGCTCGGATCATCTTGATTTTGATCATGTAACACTTAAGGGAAAGTATTCCTTCCAGTACATTACTGACTCTGTTTTCACAAACTGTAATTTTGATACGAAAGATGCCTTCTGGCATGCAAAGAACGTTGTAGTAAAGGACAGCATCATAAAGGGAGAGTACCTTGCCTGGTACTGTGAAAACGTTACCTTCGAAAACTGCACCATAATCGGAACACAGCCTCTTTGCTACTGCAAAAACCTTAAGCTCATAAACTGCACCATGCAGAACACCGATCTCTGCTTTGAAAAGTCAGATGTAAACGCAGAGGTTGTAAATGAAGTTATCAGCATAAAGAACCCGAAAAGCGGACTCATAAAGGTAAAAGGCGTTGAAGAAATCATCATGGATGATCCTCAGGCACACGGAGAGGTTGTTGTAACCGGAAAGTAAGCATAATTTCAGTTGCTATCTGACGTTTTTTATAGTATATTTTACATAGTTAATTTACTTAAATCACCCGAGCAGGCTAATTAGTCTGCCCGGTTTTGTTTACCCTAGAGGAATAAGGAGTTTTTCATGAACGCAAAGAAAGTCAGGGACTTAATCAGCAATGAGCTGTGGAACACCACTTCAACATCACAGGTTAAGACAGAAGATTTCGTAAATCTTCAGAACATAATGAAAAAGCTCAAGACTCAGGACGAGAAGGCAGACTTCAGGGAAATCTGTCTTTCAGCTCTTGAAGATAAGCCGAGAAGCCCCATTGTACCAAGATTTCTCATTTCATATACAGGAAGACATCCGGTAGATGACAGCCATATCATCTCTGTTTTCGAGGAGTACTATCATGACAGCCGCTGGAACGAGCTGATCTACATGGGCAACCTCATACTTTCTTTCAATGAAAGTTCTTACGTACTGAAGGTACTTGCAGAAGCATATTCCTTCCTTGGTCAGCAGGATAAAAAGATTGAAACATGGGAGTACCTCATCAGGATTGACCATGTTGAAACAGATGTGTTCTACAGACTTGCAGACCATTACACTGCAGAGGGAAATACCGCTCAGGCACTTAACATGTACAAGAGAGTCATCCAGCGCCATATTAACGCACAGGATATGGAAGGAATCATCAAGGCCTGGAACAAAATCTATCCTCTGGACCATGAAAACGCCTCCTACGTACTTCAGATTGCAGGACGTATCTCAAGAGTAATTTCAAAGGAAGCTGCTGAGGCCTTCCTCACAGGTGTCTATGAAAATGATGAGTTTGATGATAATTCAAAAATCCTCATCCTCAAGAAGATCCTTGAATTCTCTCCGCAGAACAAGACAGCCCTGGAAAAACTCATTGAAATCTTCAGGAAGAAGTACAGTGACAATCCGCGTCTTGAGTACTGTCTTTCAAACACAGGACTTCTTCACAACTACATGGACATAAATCTTGCAGTTGCAAACTTCGAGAAGGAAATAGGTTTTGTTGAAGGCGCCTTTGTCATTCACGGAACATGGGGACTCGGAAGAATCAAGAAGATTGAAAAGGATGAAATGTACATTCAGTTCCTCAAGAAGAAGGAACCTCATAAAATGTCATGCAACATGGCTTTCTCAAGCCTCAAGATTGTCCCGAAGCAGCACATTCTTGTTCTTAAGGCAGGAGCTACACCGGCACAGATCAGAGACCACCTCATGGCAAATATTGAATGGGGACTCAGGATGCTTCTGAACTCCTTCGGAGGAGAAGCTTCCCTCAAGCAGATAAAGGCAGAGCTTGTTCCGTCAGTTCTCAAGGACAGCGAGTGGACAGCATGGCAGAGCCTTGCAAAGAAGGAGCTTGCTACAAACCCGTACTTCAGCACATCAGACACATCAAATGATGTATATGTACTTAGGGACACACCTATTACATTTGAGGAAAAGACACTTCAGGTCTTCTCAAGGGAAAAGGGATTCTTCAAGAAATACTCAATCGTAAAGGACTTCATCAGCAAGAACGGAAGCACAGACAGTGAAGAGTTCATGAAGATTCTTGATTACTTCACAGATGAAGCTAATTCTGACAGCTCAACAGGTTTCTGCTCATTCATGATTCTTGACAGATTCAAGAACAGACAGGGCATGAACTTCATCCACCTTAACGAGACCTTTGCAGAGAAGTACGCAAGACTGGACAAGGAAGGCGTAAAGCAGGTCTATGCTGAAATTGAAGACAACGAACTGAGGAAGAACTTTGCCGACTGCATTATGGAAACAGATGAAAAGTGGCAGTCAGTTCTCGCTTCCCTTCTTAGGGTCTATCCTACTTCCTACCTCATGGATTGCATAAAGAACGGACCGAGAAGAAAGATGATGAGTGAAATTATCTCAGACGCAGTAGACAACTATCAGTCTGATCCGGACCTGTTGCTCTTCCTCCTCAAGAACTGTACTGAGGAAGACTGGAAGAAGGCTTCAATTGATGAAGGAGAACTTATCACAATCTGTCTGCAGCTCATGATCTTCATTTCCGGAAAGGTCTCACACAACGTAGACACACAGGTCAACAAGGCAAGACTGAAGGTTGTTTCAGACATGCTCTTTACAGACCAGATGATAGTGAACTATCTTGCAAAATGTGAAACACAGCAGGCCAGAAGAATCTTCTCATATGTAAGCAACGTTCCGGGAATTGAGGAAGAAAAGATTATAGGCATCAAGCACTTCATCCTTTCAAAGAGAAAAGATGCTGACCAGATCATTGTCCAGGACGCTGAACCTCAGACTCCTGAAAGAATGATTCCTAAGGGATTCCTCTGCACAAGGACCATGTTCGTGAACAAGTCAAACGAACTTGAGCACATTATGAATGTAGAGATTCCTGAGAACTCCAGGGAAATAGGAGTTGCAAGGGACCTCGGAGACCTCAGGGAAAATGCTGAGTATCAGTATGCAAAGGACAAGCAGAAGAACCTTAACTTCATGATGAATAAGCTCACTGATGAGATAGACATTGCCAAGATCATAGAGCCTGAGAAGGTTGACACAGATTATGTTGAATTCGGTACAAAGGTTGTCTTCCATGACAATATTGCCGATAAGGACATAACATACACAATCTTCGGACCGTGGGAGTCAAATCCTGAAAAGAACATACTGAACTTCCAGGCCCCGCTCGGACTTAAGATTTACAACATGAAGAGCGGAGAAAGAAAGAAATTTGAGATAAACGGAGTCAAGATGGACCTTACGGTCAAGTCAATTGAACTTGCAGACTTCAGTTTGAGCTGATTATTCTTTTAATCAGTTTTATTTCGGAAACGGCAAACGGACGCAGACTGTGTCCTGCCGTTTCTTTTTTTATGTCATCAAGGCTGAACCACTTAAGTTCATAAAACTCATCAGGAACAAAGTCTGTGTACAGTCTGTCTGAGCGGAAGAAGAAGGTCTTCCAGCTGAAGAAAGGAGCCTTAAGAGAAAACACTCCGAGACTCTTGAGGCTGTCAAAATCAACCTTAAGTCCTGTTTCTTCCGAGAACTCACGCCTGGCTGTGTCCATATCAGAGTGGTCCAGAGTCTTTTCCCTTCCCCCTCCAGGCACACACCATGTGTTTTTAAACGGCTTCTTTGCCCTCAGTCCCATGAGAATCTTATCTTCATAGATCAGGCCTATTCCTGCGCCCCTGTAGGGAAACCTCATTTTACAGCAAGCCCTCCGTTTGCGTAGAAGCGCTCGAGATAGTCATTTCTGAACCTTACAAAGTCATCTTCCTCAATTGCCTTTCTGACCTTCTGCATGAGGTTAAAGAGGTATCTGAGGTTGTGTTCGGAGGCAAGCATGGATCCAAGCATTTCATTTGTCTTGAACATATGACGCATGTAGGCCCTTGAGTACTTTGTACAGGCGGTGCATCCGCAGCCTTCAGATATCGGACCGTGGTCATACTCATTGAAGGCCTTCTTTAGGTTAAGCATACCGTCATCTGTGAACACCGTTCCGTGTCTTCCTTCCCTGGTTGCAAGAACGCAGTCAAAGAGGTCTATTCCGTGATAGACAGCATCCAGAATATAGTCAACTGTTCCTATTCCCATAACGTATCGGGGCTTTTCATATGTAACTGCATCTGCAGTAAGGCCTAAGAAGTACTGGTACCTGTCCTTTGTCTCTCCGACAGAAAGTCCGCCTATGGCTATTCCCGGAAAGTCCATTTCTCCGATTGTTCTGGCGCTCTGGATCCTCAGATCCTCATAGAAGCCGCCCTGAACTATTCCGAAGAGTTTTCCCCTGAAAGCCCTGCCTGTAAGCCTTTCAAGGCTGTCCCTTCTTACTATGGACCTTTCAGCCCAGGCATGGGTCAGGTCCATGGCCTTTCTGGTCTTGTTCCAGTCAATCCCGGGCTCTGAACACACGTCAAGAACCATGGCTATGTCGCTTCCTATTACCTGCTCAATATCAACAACCTTTTCCGGTGTGAACTGGTGTTTTGATCCGTCAACATGGCTCTGGAACCTGATTCCTTCTTCATAGATCTTTCTGAGCTGGGAAAGGGAAAAAATCTGAAACCCTCCGCTGTCGGTAAGTATGTTGTAATCCCAGGCTGAGAACTTATGAAGCCCGTCAAAGCTCTTTAGCACATCACAGCCAGGCCTAAGATACAGATGGTATGTATTTCCGAGTATGAGGTTGTAGCCCATGTCGCTGACCGTCTTATGGTACAGTCCCTTGACCGTTCCGTTGGTACCGACAGGCATGAAGGCCGGAGTCTGAACAACCCCGTGACCCAGGCTCAGAAGGCCTGTTCTTGCCCGGCATGAGGCATCTTTATGTTTCATTTCAAATATTTTTTCTGTCATATCTTCCTCGTAGCAGCAATCAGAACACTGAGTGCGAGAATAAGTAATAACGGGAACAGAGAGCCCATGTAAGGGGCTATTATTCCCTGATTTGCGAACAGATTCGTTACAATCTGACATACGTAGTATACCACTGCAACAGCAACTGAGGATACTATGCTGATAAACAGTACGTTTTTCTTGTATCTGTAGTTCATGCTGCAGGCAATTATGGCAAAGACAAGCGGAGCGAGGGATTCAAAGACCCTCTTGTAAAGCTCCGTTGCAAGGCTTGCATACTTCTCAGGATTAACAACCTTCATGGAAAGAACGTAGTCTGAGGCGGAAAGAAGATCCATGGTGGAAATATCTGCAGAAGAGTTTCTGAAAAGCTGGGGCTTAAGTGAAAAGTTCCTGTTAAGAAGACTATCCCGGCTTTCTGTCTGAACAGTTCCGTCTTCCTGCACCGTATAGACTGTAACGCCGCTCAGGTTCCAGCACTGCTCTTCTTCATTCCACTGTGCACTCTCTGCGTTTGTTCTTCTGATTGAGCCTTCAGGAGTCTTTTCTATGATTACAACATTCAAAAGAGTTTTGGTTCCGTCAACGTAGTGGTCGGTGTAGACAGAGTAGCCCCTGTACATGTCTGATAAGGCTACGGCTGAACTGTTTCCGCTTGAAGAGGAAGTATCAGTTACACTCTCATAAAGAACGTTTCTTCTGTTCTCACACTCAAGCTTCACCGTTTCACTGAAGAAAAAACAGAAAAGAGAAATGCCGAGGGCTGTGATTATACAGGTAATAATTACCCTGGCGTAGTTGATTCCCGAGTTCAGTATGCATATTATCTCGTTTCTTGCGTGCAGCATGGACAGGAAATAGGTTACGGAAAACAGCACCGCAGGCCCGGTTACCATGAGAAAGGCTGCAGGAAAATAGAGTATGGTAAGTCTGAATATGTCTGAACCGCTTACATTGTTGGACACATATATGTCAAGCTTACCGAACAGATCAACACCAAGCATGATAAGAGAAGCCAGAAGAGCTGTCAGTAAAGCAACCTTGAGAATGGAAAAGACAATGTACCTGTTTAGAATCTTCAATGTCTTCTCAGCCCCCACAGAAGCACAAGTCCCACAAAGAACACAATCATATTGGGATTCCAGAGGAAAAGTGCCGGATTAAGAGTTGAGACTATTGCACGGGTGTGCATGTAGTAAAGGTAGAACCAGTAGGTGGCTGCCACAAAGATCGACAGGCCGAAACCGGTAAGCCTTCCGTATTTTACCTTGAAGAATGAGATTGGAAAGGCTATGAACACAAGAAAAGTACAGGCCATGGAAAGGGCAAACTTCTTGTTCAGTTCACTCAGGTAGTACTGATAGGTGAAATTGAAAGGCTTGTTTGCCTCTTTTTCATGGTAGATTGTCACGTCTTCCTTTATGTTGTTATAGTCAACCGAGTCAGGGTTGGCCTCTATGCTTTTAAGGCTGTCTCCAAGGTTTTCAGCGCTTTTATTAAGTATCCTGTTGTAGTTTGCCCTTGTTCTCTCAAGGTTTTCACTGCCGGCCTTAATACCATCCAGAAGCTGATTTATGGACATCTGGGAAGGGTTAAGGGTGAAATTCACGTCTGAGTTTGAACCAAGGTTAAGGTATAGCGTCATCTTGCCGGCACTGGCCGAGCTGTACTTAGCAGTAAAGCTTGAGTCGGTAATCAGTATCTCTGCGTTTTCAAGGTCAATTCTGTAGGTAAATGTCTCTGCATCTACCAGGGTGATAACTGCACTTTCTGCCTTGATCGCATGACTGTCCGAGGGGTCCCTGCCGTCGTAGATGATTATATCGTTTATCCTGCCGCCGTCTACCTTGCCGTTGGAAACGACAATGTCCCCAAACCTGACCGATCCGTAATCCTCGAACTCAAGCGTGGGCAGCTTCTCAAGAACGGAGACATAGAGGTCCGCGTAGCGCTCAGAGGTGTATGGAATCATCCTGTCGGCAATTACAAGGGTGGAGAATGAAAGGAAAAGGGAAATTATGACTATGGGCATGAAGATGCGGGTAAGGGAAATTCCTCCCGACCTCATGGCCGTAATTTCATTTGATGAAGAAAAGTTTCCTATTACCATGGAGGCTGAGGCCAGTGAACTGAAAGGCATGGTATAGAGCAGAAACTGTGGGATTGAAAGAATAACAAGGGTAAGAACATCTGTTATTCCAACGTTTTTTAAAAGGATCTTCTGAGCCAGAACAAGTATCTGGTTTACGAAGAAAATAAAGAAAAAGAAAGCAAAAGACACAAGGAATGAAATAATGTATTCCTTTCCTACATAATAAGATAGAATAGTGTATCTGCTTCTTTTCACTTTCAGATTCCTGTTGAACCGAACCCGCCCTCTCCGCGTTCAGTCTCATCCAGTGAGACAACAGTTTCAAAAGAAGCGGTTTCATGTCTGGCTATTACCATCTGGGCAATTCTGTCACCGTCTTTAATTATGAAATCAGAGTCTGAAAGGTTCACAAGAATAACCTTGATTTCACCACGGTAGTCCGAGTCTACTGTACCCGGAGTATTCAGTACGGTAATACCTGATTTTATTGCAAGACCGGAACGGGGTCTGATCTGTGCCTCATAGCCCACAGGCAGGGAGATTCTTATACCTGTCGGAACAAGGGCCCTCTGCATGGGTTTTATTATAATGCTCCCCTGAGCAAGACAGGCGCAGATATCTGCGCCTGCTGCCTGAGAAGAGGAGTACTGAGGGAGCCTGGCTCCCTTATCCAGCTGTATTCTGATAATACATTTATCCATCAGCTCAGTCTCTGTGCTCCTTCTTGAAAGGACGCTTGTTGAAGTCTCTCTTAGGTCTGTCTGACTTAGGAGCCTGCTTTGTCTCTCCGTCCGGATCAATTGCATCAATATAGGAAAGAGAAAGTCTTCCGCCTGTTCTGTCAATTTCAATAAGCTTTACAGGAATTACCTGGCCTACTGAAAGAACATCTGAAACGTTCTCTACTCTTGTTCTTGCAAGCTTGGAAATGTGGCAGAGGCCTTCCTTACCCGGGAGAATCTCGACAAATGCACCGAAGTCCATAATTCTCTTGACTGTTCCCTGATAGACCTTACCTACTTCCGGCTCCTCGATAATGGACTTGACCATCTCAAGAGCTGCCTGGGCAGAAGCTGTGTTCTTGCCGTAGATTGTAACTGTACCGTCGTCATCAATATTAACTTCAGCACCTGTTACCTGGGCAATTCCCTTGATTGTCTTTCCGCCTGTACCGATAACGGCACCGATCTTGTCCTCATCAACCTTTGTTGAAAGGATCTTAGGAGCGTACTTGTTGACCTCAGCTCTTGGAGCTGCAAGAGTCTGCTCCATGATACCGAGAATGTGGTATCTGCCTTCCTTAGCCTGCTGGAGAGCCTTGCTCATGATCTCAGGTGTAACACCTGCAATCTTAATATCCATCTGGAAAGCTGTAATACCGTCTCTTGTACCTGCTACCTTGAAGTCCATGTCTCCGAGGTGGTCCTCTTCTCCGAGAATATCAGAAAGGATCTGGTACTTTGAGTAGTCTGCACCTTCAGTGATAAGACCCATTGCAATACCTGCAACCGGCTTTGAGATAGGTACACCTGCATCCATAAGTGAAAGACAGCCGCCGCAGACGGAAGCCATTGATGAAGATCCGTTGGACTCCATGATTTCACTTACGACTCTTACTGTGTACGGGAACTCATCTTTTGGAGGAACAACCGGCTGAAGGGCTCTCTGAGCAAGGTGACCGTGTCCGATTTCTCTTCTTCCTGTTGTAAGTCTTCCTGTCTCACCTACTGAATACGGAGGGAAGTTGTAGTGCAGCATGAAGTTGCTGTAGTTCTTGTCTCCGTCAATATTGTCAAAAAGCTGCTCGTCCTGAACTGTTCCGAGTGTTGTAACTGCAAGGCTCTGAGTTTCTCCTCTTGTGAAGAGTGCTGAACCGTGAGTTCTGTCGAGAACGCCGACCTCACATGTGATAGGTCTGATCTCTGTTACCTTTCTTCCGTCAACACGAACACCGTCGTTGAGGATGGAAGAACGGAGAATATTATACTCAAGATCATCAAAGAGCTTTGAGAGCTTCTCTGCTGAATCTTCGTGCTCGGAGAGAAGGTCAGCAAACTTCTCCTTAACTTCCTGCTTTACTGCTGCAACATTGTCATGACGTGCAAACTTGCTTGTTCCCTTGAAAGCTTCACGTACCTTAGGCTCTGCATATTCCTTGACAGGATCAAGCCAGACAAGGTCTTCTTCTGCAACCTCGAGAAGAGGAAGCTTTTCCTTTCCTGCAATCTTCTTAAGCTCAAGCTGTGCATCACAGAGTTTTGTGATGACCGGCTGTGCTGCTGCAATTGCATCAAGCATGTTCTGCTCGGAAACTTCGTGTGCTCCACCTTCAACCATGGTAATACCGTCTCTTGTTCCTGCAACAACAATATCAAGGTCGGCATTTTCAATCTGCTGGAATGAAGGGTTAATTACATATTCACCGTCAATGAGGGCTACACGAACACCTGCAATAGGTCCGTTGAACGGAATGTCTGAAATTGTGACAGCTGCAGATGCTGCGTTGATTGCAATAATATCCGGAGTGTTGATCTGGTCGGTTGACACGACTGTCGGGACAATCTGGATTTCTCTGCTGAAGGCCTTCTCAAAAAGAGGTCTCATAGGACGGTCGATAAGGCGGCTGACAAGGATTTCCTTATCCTTTGGCTTTGACTCTCTCTTGAGGAATCCTCCGGGAATCTTGCCTGCTGCATAATATTTCTCATTGTACTCTACTGATACCGGTACATAATCAAGCGGTTCACTTGCACTGTCTGAGCAACATACTGTTGCAATGACTGCGGAACCTGCGTAGTGTGCATAAACTGCACCGTTAGCCTGCTTGGCAATCTTACCTGTCTCAAAGACAAGTTCATCATCACCAATACGGACTGATACTTTTTTTAACTGTTCCATAAATTCTCTCTACTTCTTTTTTCTTTTTTACTCTTTAAACACAGAGATAGCTCCGGAGTTACCGGAGCTATTTCCACTGATTTATTTTCTGAGACCGAGCTCAGCAATCAATGCCCTGTACTTCTCAATATCCGTATTCTTAAGATATCTGAGAAGTCTCCTTCTCTGTCCGACCATCTTAAGAAGACCGCGGTTTGAAGCGTGATCTTTCGGATTTGCCTTGAAATGACCCTGGAGGTCATTGATTCTGGCAGTAAGAAGGGCAATCTGTACTTCAGTTGCTCCTGTGTTCTTTTCGTCACCGCCAAACTTAGCGATGAGTTCCTGTTTCTGTTCCTTTGTAACCATTCCGTTACACCTCTGAAGGAATATTTTTTAACAGCCTGCAAGACCCGTTTCCGGGAATAAGAGGTCTGCCAAGCAACACGGAGGCTTTCTCCGTATCACCTGTTAGGAGACATCTCCGAATCAGGGAGCTGCTCACTTCTTCACCGTCAACAAACAAAGAAGGAACGACAACCAGATACGCAGATGAAGTATATTTGTCCAGAAAAGTCCTGATTTCTTCAGAACCTGCACTGCTGCCGGTTCTTCCGCAACGGAAATTCTGTCCAACAACCATCACCCTGAGGCTGTACGACGTACAAAGCCGGGCAATGAACTCCTCACCGGAAAGTTTACTCATATCTGAGGAAAAGTCAATTATGCAGCGGTAATCTACCCCTGCCTCTGCAAGAAGTTTATTTGTTTCTTCTTCAGTAATAATTGAATCCATTGACGTCTGTTTCCCGAGAAGCATCTTGGGATTGGCGTTAAACATGATTACAACGCTTCTGCAGTCATTCTTTTCTGCTTCAGATACGAGTGTTTCTATGAGTTTCATATGTCCTCTGTGCAGTCCGTCAAAAACTCCGACCGTCACCGCGCAGGGCATATCTTTAAAAACAGGATCACAAAATTTCTTTATTTCCATCTGTTCTCCCGTACTCTTCCAGTTTTTTCAGAAGCTCTTTTGTCATATCAACTTCAGAAAGAGCTTTTTCATCATCATAATCAACAGCTTCTTCAAGTGTAAAAGGCCCTATTGAGTTTCTCTCAAGTTCCCTGACATATGCACAGGATGAGCAGAGCTCTCCAAGGTCCCTGGCGTAGGAGCGCACATAGGTTCCCTTTGAAACCTTGAGCCTGATTCTAAGAAAAGGCTTCTCCCAGCTTAAAATCTCTGCGCTGTATATTGTTACGGGACGTCCTGAAAGCTTAACTTCTTTTCCTTCCCGCACAAGCTGATAGCTTCTCTTGCCGTTAACATGAAGGGCGCTGTACAGGGGCGGAACCTGGATAATCGGTCCTGTGAGCTTTTTTACAGCCTCCGTTACAGTCTCAAAATCAGGAACATCGGAGGTTTTTATAACCTCCCCTTCCGGGTCCAGGGTATCTGTTTCCTTACCGAACTCTATGAGGGCAGTATAGGTCTTGTCCATTCCCATGAACCTTTCGTTGAGCCTTGTATACTTTCTCCCGCAGAGGGCAATAATAAGGCCGCTTGCGAACTTATCAAGAGTACCGCAGTGGCCTGTTTTTCTGTTGATTATATGTTTAATTCGCCCGAGGCATGAGAAAGAAGTCACCCCGGGTTTCTTGTTTATAAGGACTATTGCGTCTCTCACTGCCTGATTGACTCCAGAAGTTCATTAATCCTGGAGGCTTCCCTCTCAGTAGTATCAGGCTTGAAGGTAAGCTTAGGAGTGTTCTTTGTCTTAAGCACGGCTGCAAGCCTGCCCTGGATGAAGGGAGCTGCACTCTGGAGAGCCTTTACGGAGCGCTCCAGCTCGTTATCTGCAAGACAGGAAACATAAAGGGTTGCATAGGAGTTGTCCTTTGAAACCGAAACGTCACTTATGCTTGCAAACGTTGACAGCTTCGGGTTCTTGATTTCACCCGAAACTATCAGTGTGTTTACAGCTTCCATAATCCTTGATTCAATTCTGCTCTGTGAATAGTCTCCCATCAGATACGCTCCCAGACATTATCAAGCTTTCTGGCTGTTTCCTTGATCTCGACAAATTCGATTGTATCTCCTTCCTTGAGGTCCTGGAAATTCTCAATACCGATACCGCACTCAAATCCTTCGGTAACTTCTCTTGCGTCATCCTTGAATCTCTTGAGTGAAGAAATCTTAAGCAGTTCCTTGCTGAGCTGGATGTTTTCCCTGACAACCCTGCAGAAGTTGTTTCTCTTTACGCTGCCTGAAGTAATGAAACAACCGGCAATAAGACCGACCTTAGGAACCTTGAAGACCTGACGTACAACTGCAGTACCGACATCTACCTCAGTTCTTTCAGGACTGAGCATGCCTTCCATGGCAGCCTTAACATCGTCTACAACACTGTAAATGACGTTGTACTTTCTGATTTCAATCTTCTCTTCATCAGCTCTGGACTGTGCCTTAGGTGTAGGTCTGACGTTGAATCCTATTACGAGAGCCGGGTTCTCGGATGCAGAAGCAAGGTTAATATCATCTTCAATGATTGCACCTGCTGCAGCCCTGATTACGCTGACTCTGATTTCAGGTGTACTGAGCTTCTCGAGGGCCATCTTGAGGGCTTCAACAGAACCCTGTACATCGCCCTTGATGACAAGGTTGAGCTCCTGAACGTCTCCCTCATGCATGACGTCAAACATGTTCTCAAGTGTAACCTTCTTGACTCTGCTTGCCTGGTTCTGGCGCTCAAGTTCCTGTCTCTTGGAACCGATGAGTCTGGCCTGCTTTTCATCTTCACAGACCTGGAACGGATCACCTGCACTCGGGACGTTTGAAAGACCAATGACCTCAACAGGTGTTGAAGGGCCGGCTTTCTTAATCTTCTTGCCCTTGTCGTTGAACATGGCTCTGACTCTTCCCGGGTAGATACCGGAAACATAGTAGTCACCCTGGTTCAGTGTTCCTCTTTCGATTATGACTGAAGCTACAATACCTCTGCCCTGGTCAATCCTTGCTTCAAGAACCTTACCTTCTGCCCTGCAGTTCGGATTTGCCCTGAGGTCCATCATCTCAGCCTGGAGGAGGATTGTATCAAGAAGGTTCTCAATACCGATCTTCTGCTTTGCTGAAATCTGGCAGTAGAGGGTCTGTCCGCCCCATTCTTCCGGCATGAGGCCGTAGTCTGAAAGCTGCTGCATGACTCTCTCCGGCTTTGCTTCCGGAAGGTCTATCTTGTTGATTGCAACAATAATAGGTACGTTTGCTGCCTTGGCGTGGTCAATTGCTTCAATTGTCTGAGGCATGACTCCGTCGTTTGCGGCAACGACAAGTACGACTATATCTGTAATCTGTGCTCCTCTGGCACGCATGAGTGTAAATGCTGCGTGACCCGGAGTATCAAGGAAGACTACATCTCCCTTCTCGGGAATTGAAACCTTGTAGGCACCAATGTGCTGGGTAATTCCACCGAACTCGCCTGCTACAACGTTTGTTGAACGGATTGCATCAAGAAGCTTTGTCTTACCGTGGTCAACGTGACCCATGACGGTAACGATCGGAGCCCTTGGCACCATATCCTCTTCCCTGTCTTCCTCTGTCTCTATAACGGTTTCTTCGTAGAGGTCTATGATATGGACCTGACAGCCGTACTCCTCAGCAATAATGGTGGCAGTGTCACTGTCAATGCTCTGGTTAATGCTTACCATCATTCCCATGCTGAAGAGCTTGCTGATAATTTCAGAAGCCTTTATGTTCATCTTCTTTGCAAGGTCGCTGACAGTAACGTTAGGCATAATGTCTATGCTCTTGGCAACTACGGCAACAGGTGTTGCAGACTTCTTCTTTCCGAACTGCTTGAGTTCAAGCTCGTCTTCCTGAATCTCGTGCCTTCTGTCTCTTCCCTTATCCTTGGAGAAGACTCTCTTGTTCTTTCCTTCAGTTGCAACAGGAGCCGGAGCAAAGCCGGGCTTTGCAGGTCTGTTTCCGCCCTTGTTGAATCCGCCGGATCTCTGACCACCGAAGTCATTCGGTCTGTCCTTTCCGAACGGAGGTTTTCTGCTCTGGCTTGACTTAGGTGTGTAGACACCTGAGTTAGGCTGACCCTGCTGCCTCTGGTTTCTGTTCTGAATGCGCTTTCCGTCTGCTCCGTATACAACTCCTCCGACAGATCCTACAGGACCTGAAGAAGAGCTCTTCCTCGGTGCATTGAAGTTGATGGGAGGAAGGTTTGCTCCTGAAATGATTACAGGACCGTTACTGATGGTTGTATTTACTCCCGGAGCCTTCTTTACAACCTTTTTGACAGGCTGCTGGGCAGGCTTCTGAGGTTCCGGCTTCTTCTGAGCCGGCTTTGGCTGAGCCTGAGGCTGAACAGAAGCCGGAGCTTTGACTTCCGGTGCCTTCTTCTCCACAACCGGAGCTGCGGCTTTTACAACAACAGTAGGCTGTTTCTTCTTTACAATAACTACCCTTTTCTTTTCCACAGGCTTCTGTACCGGAGGTGCAACAGGTGTTGCTGCAACCTGCTGTTCTGCACTTCTGCTCTGTTTGATTAATGTAACTTTCGGTTTGTTATCTTCTGGCATCTATTGCTATTACTCCCCGTCCTCTTCATCTAATGATTCAAAACTGATTTCCACATGACAGTTAGGACACTCTGTCATGCCTTCTTTGAGCGGATGACCACAGTTAGGACACTCAAATGTTCCTTCCTCTGAATCTTCCTCAATAATATCTACTGTCTCACTGATAGCCTTGTTGACTGCTGCAGCCTCTTCTTCGGAAATATCTCCGAGGTCTGCAATTTCCTCTGCTGTGTAATCGAGGAAGTCCTCAACATAAAGGATATCGTGCTTTTCAAGTTTGCTGACAATTGCCTTGTCAATCGGAAGCTCTGTGAGAGGGATTCCCTCTTCATCATTGATTGCAGGATTTACATCTTCAGCAGCCTCTTCCTCAGGAAGCTCTGTAAATGCAGCATCTGCGGCAGCTCTTGCCTGCTCGAAGATATCCATGGATTCGAAGTCTTCCTGTGTCTTTACGTCAACCATCCAGTCACACATTCTGTTGACAAGTCTTACGTTCATACCCTGCTTACCGATTGCAAGGGAGAGCTGGCTCTGGTCAACAATTGCAACAGCCATCTTCTTGTCATAATCGGTAACATAGATTCTTTCTACCTTTGCAGGAGAAAGGGCGTTTGCAATGTACTCAAGCGGATTCGGGTCCCAGCGTACAACGTCAATTCTCTCGTCATCAATCTCCTTCATGATCATCTGGATTCTGGCACCCTTAAGGCCTACACAGGTTCCGACTGCGTCAATGTCCGACTTCTTGGGCCATACTGCAACCTTTGTTCTGTAACCTGCAACCCTGACAATCTTTACAATCTCAAGTCCCGGATCCTTTGAAACAAGTTCAGGAACATTGATATAGAAAAGCTTTCTGATAAAATCTTCGGAAACACGTGTAAGAAGAACCCTTATGTTCTTTTCGTTCTTCTCATCCGGCTTTACGCTTTCAACATAACAGCGGATTCTGTCACCCTTGGTATAGACTTCCTTCGGGCTCTGATTCTTTGCAGGAAGATAACCGCTGGTCTTTCCGAGGTCAACCATAATGTCTCCGTTTTCCTTAACGGTCTGAACATATCCGTTGATAATCTCTCCGACCTTACCCTTGAACTCTGAGAGCAGTTCATCCTTCTGGATTTCCCTGATCTGGCTCTGTACGCGCTGCTTACCGGTCTGTACCGTGCTTGTGCTGAAGGTCTTCGGATCAATAGGAATCAGCAGTTCATCTCCTACCTCTGCCTCGTCATTGAACTCAAGAGCCTCTGAAAGAGGAATTTCTGTAAAATCATCTGCATAATACTCTTCATCATCAACAACTGTGCGTCTTGCTGCAAGTTCAAAGGATGAAAGGTCATCTGCAAATGTAACGACTGCGTTTTCATCAGTCTTGTATTTGTTCTTGTAGCTTGCAAGAAGGCTCTGCTTGACAATATCAAGAACAAGGTCCTTTGAAAGACCCTTTTCATTAATCATGGCCTCTACGGCTTCTTTAAATTCAGACATCAGTAGAATCTCCTAATCTGTTATTTCTTCTTTTATTTTTCTGAGCAAGCTGATTCTTTTTCTTTTTGTCTTCAGCGCTCTCCCATACGTATTCAAGTTTTGCTTTCTGCACGTCTTCCTTCTCAAGGACAAGGAGCTCTCCGGTTTCCAAAGAGTCCTCAATCCTGTAGTCGCGCAGAACTATAGTATTTCCCTCAAGTCCTCCGTTTACACCGACAACCCAGCTTCCGGCCTTTTTGCTGTAGAGCCTGACGGTTTTTCCTTCAAAAACATCAAACTCGTTGAAGTCCTTGAAGTTGCGCTGCAGTCCCGGAGTTGAAACCTCCATGGAAAGCAGATCTTTGTCATACTTAAGCTCAAGGCGGGGTTGGGCGGTCCTGTGAAATGTTTCACAGTCATCAATGGAAACGTCTTTTGACCTGCTGGCAATTGTAATACTGACCTTGATTTCATCAGATTTCCTGTACACGTCTGCATCTACAATACAGAAGCCCAGGCTCTTTGCCGTCTCATCAAGATCTTTATAAAGTTCACTGTTTACAATTTCGTCTTTCAGCATTTTTCCCATTAAAAAAGGAACCGGGGTTTCCGATTCCTTAAAACATAAGTTTAATTTATCTGTCTGAAATATATTACTTTATAAGTCAAAGTGTCAACTCACTTTTACAGTTCTTTGAATATTGTAAGTCCACAGATATTTTTATATCCATTGTCCATAAGAAGTCTCCTGCAGGACTGGAGGGTGTTGCCGGTGGTGGTAACATCGTCAATAAGAACAATCCTGCAATTCCTGTCCACTTCTTCATCAGCCGGAACAAAGCGCGAAGAAGCAAATACGGCCCTTTCCTCCGCACCTAAAGATTTCTGCTGTGCGGAAAAACCCTTTCTGGATTTAATGAGTCTTTTAACGGTGCAGCCGTATTTCCTTGAAAGAATCTCTGCCACCAGATTCATATGGTCCCAGCCCCTTCTCTTTAAGGCAGATGGAGAACAGGGAACCGGAACAAGTACGGAGTCTTTCCATTCCATATCCTTTAAAGAATTATAAAGGACCTCTGCAAAGAAGTAAGAGAACTTTCTGTTTCCGCGGAACTTGAAACTCTCAAGACAGTGTCTTACCGGAGAACAGGTATAATCATAGATTCCATATACGGGAAAATCCGGATAACGGCGGCACCAGGAGCACTCGTAAAGAGAACTGCACAGCGGATGAAAGCAGACCGGGCAGCGGATCATAAAGGATTCAAAACGTCCTGAAGATATCTTCTTACTGCATCTGCCGCATATTACGGAACTACGGGGAATATAATCTGAACATATAAGACACGTTTTCCACATTTTATATATATAGACAACACTCTCAGGGTCTTTGTTGTTAATAAAATAAAAAAATACATTTTTTTGAATATTTATACACATTCGTCTTGACTCATATCTTTTGAGATTCTATTATGGGTTCAAACTTAAGAAGGAGGACTGAAACAATGACAACTTACAGAATCACAAAAACATCTTATTCAGGACTCCATCATCTCCATCACGCCCTCTGAGGGCGCATTATATTTTCATAAACAAAACACAAACCAAACTGAATCAAAATTTAAAAACCAGACTAAAAACATAATTATAGGGGAAAATACCATGAAAAAGACAATTACAGCTATTATCATGCTTCTTGCAGCATTTGTAGTTTTCGCAGCCGGAGTATCAGAGAAGAAAGAACTTACCGGAGTTGAATATATTAAGGACAAGGGAACATTCGTTCTTGGTCTTGATGACTCTTTCCCACCTATGGGTTACAGAGATGAGAACAACGAAATTGTCGGTTTCGACATTGACGTAGCAAAGGAAGTCTGTGCAAGACTCGGAGTCAAGCTTGTATGCCAGCCTATCGACTGGAACGCAAAGGAGCAGGAGCTCTCCCTCAAGCAGATTGACTGTATCTGGAACGGATTTACAATCACACCGGAAAGAAAGGCTGCCATGGCTTTCACAGATGCATACCTTAACAACGCACAGGTAGTTATCGTTAAGAATTCTTCTTCATACAAGACACTTGCCGACTTAAGCGGAAAGAAAATTGGCGTTCAGGCCGCATCTTCCTCAGCAGATGCCATTGCAGATACTCCTGCATTCTCATCAGCCATTGCCGGTACAGTTGAATTCAAGGATAACCTTACAGCCCTCATGGACCTTGAGATTGGAGGTTGTGAAGCCGTTGTCATGGACCTGCTTGTTGCCAACTATGCAATCCAGGAATCAGGAAAGGATTTCAGGATTCTTGAAGAGACTCTTTCTTCAGAAGAATACGGCGTAGGTTTCAGACTTGCAGATGCAGATCTTGCAGCAAAGGTCACCGACATAATGAAGGAAATGGCTGCTGACGGCACCATGGCCAAGATTTCAACACAGTGGTTCGGCGCTGACATTACTACAATAGGAAAGTAAGATGGCCGATTACATTGGACAACTGCTTAAGGCCAGCCTGGTTTCATTAAGGGTTTTCTTTTTAACCCTGATACTTGCACTGCCCATCTCCCTCGGAGTGTGTGCACTGCGAATGTCAAAAAACAGGCTGGTTTCAGGCCTGACCAACATCTATATCATGATAATGAGGGGTACGCCCCTCATTCTTCAGCTTCTGTTTGTGTACTTTGCACCTTACTACATGTTCGGCAAATCCTTTTCAAGATTCACCGCCTGTATAGTTGCCTTCGTACTTAACTATGCTGCCTACTTTGCAGAGATATTCAGAAGCGGTCTTCAGAGCCTGCCGGTCTCCCAGCACGAAGCCTGTCTTACCCTGGGAATACGCCCTCTTACAGAGCACTTTATCATTAAGCTTCCACAGGTTTTCAGAATGGTTCTTCCATCCCTTGGAAATGAAATCATAACACTGGTAAAGGATACGGCTCTTGCACAGACAATCGGAGTCATGGAGCTTTTCAGGGTTGCTCAGAATGCCTCATCAAGGCAGTTCTCCACAGTACCTATCTTTGTAGCCGGAGTATTCTATTTTGTAATGAATGCAGTGGTTTCAAAGCTTATTTCAGTCGGAGAGAAGAAGCTCGCTTACTATTAATCTGAAGCTTCTTCCTTCAGCCGTGAAAGCAGGATAAGAGCCTGCACCGGCGTCATCTGCTCAGGGTTACAATCCCTGAGCTCTTTTATTATGTCAGAAGTCCTGTACGGAAGTTCGCTCTCTGCTGCTTCACTTACACCATCTTCCTGAGCAAAAAGACTACCCTGCCTGTTCACCCCGTAATCAGCAAAATGCCTGTTCTGGAAGCTCTGAGCCTCCCTTATGACCGGGTAAGGCACTCCGGCAAGTTTTGCAACATGGATTCCGTAACTTGAGTTTGCAGCTCCTTCTATCATCTTTCTGAGGAAAACAACATTCTTTCCCGAGTCTTCAACGGCTGGGGTGAGAAGCCTTATTCCGCTCATATCCATCATGGTAAGCTCGTGGTAGTGTGTGGCAAAGAGTGTCTTTACGTTCTTTGAGATGAGGTTCTTCATTATTGCATATGCCAGAGACATTCCGTCCTGGGTGCTCGTGCCCCTTCCAACTTCATCTACTATTACAAAGCTCCTCTGTGTACAGTTTCTCAGAATATAGGCAGTCTCCTGCATCTCTACAAGGAAGGTTGACTCTCCCCTTGCAAGGTTATCCATGGCTCCGACCCTGCAGAAGATCTTATCGGTAAGTCCTATTACGGCCCTTGAAGCCGGTACGTAGCTTCCTATATGGGAGAGAAGGATTATGAGGGCATTCTGCCTGAGGTAGGTTGATTTACCTGCCATATTTGGGCCAGTTATAAGGCAGAAGCGCCTCTTCATATCAAGATCATTTGATACGAACTTCCCCGGTCCCAGGTGCTTTTCTACAACAGGATGGCGCCCGCCATAGATTTCAAGTACATCTTCTTCCTTCATCTGAGGACAGGTATAGTCACTGTCAACAGCAAGGGTTGAAAGACCCTGATATACATCAAGAAGGCTCATGAAGGAGCCCATGGCATTTAAAATATCTGATATATCCTGGACGGCGGAGAGAAGTGAGTTATAGATTTCCCTCTCCCTCTCTTCTGCCCTTTCTGACGCAAGGGATATTTCTTTCTCATACTCCCTGAGTTTTTCGGTGGTAAAACGCTCACCGTTTACAAGGGTCTGAATCCTGACGTAGTTCAGCGGTGCACGGGTTACCTGCCCTTTTGGTATTTCAAGGTAGTAGCCGTAAACCCTGTTGTATCCGAGTTTCAGTATGGACAGACCGCTTGACTTCTTTTCTTCTTCAAGGTAGTCGGAGAGGACGGAGTTGCTGTTTTCCATAAGTAGACGCTGCTCATCAAGAACGCTGTCATAGCCGTCCCTGATTACTTCTCCGGCATTGAACTGACCCAGAAAGTCTTCATTTACAGCCTTATCTATCTCCTGCATTAGTGAATAGGCTCTTTCCAGCTTTGAACTATCTGAAAGGACATTCTCAAAGAGGGATGAGTATCTGGACGGGTCTTCAGAGATAATGCTGAAGAAGGTTCCGATAGACTGCTTTATGCCGGTAAGGTCCCTTGGAACGGCCCTTTTGAGGATTATTCTGGTAATAAGGCGCTTCAGGTCCCGGGCTCCGGATATGAGGTCCCTGACCCTTTTAAGCTCATCTGAGTTTTTGTAGAAATAGCTTACCCACTTCTGTCTTTCCTCAATGAGGGAAAGGTTGTGAAGCGGAAAATTAAGCCAGTTCTTAAGAAGTCTTGTTCCTGAATTTGTGCGGCACCTGTTTATGGTATCAAAAAGAGAATCTGAAGATGATCCGTCGTAGAGGTTTCTGAAAAGCTCCAGGTTCTTTCTTGAGGATTCATCAATTGAAACGTAGGCATCTTCAGTGTCTACAGTATAGTTACAGATATGGTCCACAGGACTCTTTGAAGTCTCCCTCACGTATCTTATGAGGGCTCCTGCAGGAGCACATATCCTGTCGTTTTCCTTTATTCCGAATGGAGCAAGGGAGTTCACCCCGGCCTGCTCACATAGTATCTTATAGCTGTTTTTTACTGTGAAATACCATGGAGCCAGCTTTGTAACCATGGCAGAAGACATATCAACAGCTTCCTTGAAGTCTGAATCAAGGAAGTATTCATCTTCACATACGAGCATTTCCTTAGGTCTGATCTGCTCTATCATTGACCTGATTCCTGCTATTCTGTTTTCCCTGTTTATGCTTCTTAGCCTGAACTCTCCTGTTGAAACATCACAGAATGCACAGGAAGTCTGGAAAACACTGAGTATGTAGCTTGAATCTGTATCATTGAGGAAGTCTTCCTCTACTACGGTTGCAGGAGTAACTATCCTGATAACCTCACGCCTGGCAAGAGCCTTAGGTGAATTACTCAGGCTCATCTGCTCACAGATTGCTATCTTCTTTCCTGCATCAAGCAGTCTTTTAAGGTAGTTCTTTACGGCGTGATAAGGAATTCCGCACATGGGGGAATCCCCCTTGTGCGTAAGTGTAAGATTAAGCAGCGCGGAGACTTCCACGGCGTCCTCATCGAACATCTCATAAAAGTCCCCGAGTCTGAAAAACAGGATCTTGTCAGGATACTCCTGTTTTATTTCCTTATACTGCTTCATCAAAGGCGTATCTGCCAAAACAGAGCCGCCTTAAATAAGTGATGTACTGATGGCAAGAACCAGGTTCATCTGTCCGAAGATGGCTCCTGTTACGTTCTCAAACTGTCCGTCAACACACTTGAAGTTCTTGACCAGATACAGTCCGAGAGGGAAACCGGAAATCTTAAGCTTAAGACCTGCTCCTGCTGCAAAGTACCAGTCCATTCCGTCAGAGAAACCGTATGTGTCTGTAACACCGGTTGCACTGGCAAATACTTCTGCATTGATAATATTCTCTGCGAGAGGATAGCTTACCTCAAGCATGTTATCCCACAGGAAGTACTTGTCTGTCATGGATGAGAAGCCTCTTGCTATGGTCATGCCGTCAATGTAAAGCATTTCGTACTTGGTAGCTCCAGTCTTCGGATCGTGCCATCCCCAGCCACCGTCTTCAGCATTGTAGTAGTACTGAGGAAGCATGATGCTGGCAGAGGTTGTAGCACAGAGCATAATGTTCTTCTTTGCCTCTTCCGGACCTACTTCAAAGAGCTTGAGATAACCTGAAAGGCTTACCGAACCCTTGATGTAGTTGGAAAGACCACCGAGGAATCCACCTGCATAGGTTGCGTTTGCACTTGCAACATAACCCTTTGTGGTGTTGTTTACGTAGTCTCTTCCATCCCATGTTGCTCCGACTGTAAATGAGTTGGAGAACTGCCATCCTGTGTTGAGGAAGCCGCCTGTCTTCTGACCGTACTGGTAGATGAGCTTCTCATAAGGAGTAAAGTAATCTTCATATACAGCATGGTTCAGGCTGATTGACAGTCCGCCGGTAAGTGAGAGACGGCCTGCGTTGAATACGTATGTGTAGCCTGTGTTGTAAGCAAGACCGAGAGTATAGAGCTGATAGCTCATAAGGTATGCTGATGAAGGATACTTGTAGTTTGAAGCTTCCCATGCCTCTGCACTGCTGTAACCGAGAGGATATGTAAGATTAACAGATCTTCCGTCATAGAAGTCAGAACCGATACCCTTCTGAAGCTCACCTGAGTAGATGACTCTGGAAAGGTTGAGGCTTATGTTGTTTGACCATCTGATGTTATTGAACCAGCTATCTCCGAATGCAAGAGAAATCTTCTGTGTGGTCGGAGAGATTGTGGTGCTGACATCAAGTTTCTGTGCTCTTCCACCCAGGTTCTTTTCTGACCACTGGAGGAAGCCGGAAATCGGGAAACCTGAAACTGTTGCACCGAAGGTAGCACCGAACTGGAGGTCAATATGGCTGCCCTCTTCAAGGATGAAGTCAATTATGACGGTGTTCTCTGCAGAACCGGCACGCAGGTTGTAATTAAGATTTGAAAGAAGACCTGTGTTGTAGAGGTTCTGTGCACTTGTTACAAGGTTTGCTCTTGAGAAGATGTCTCCTTCCTTCATCTGGAGCTCCCTTCTCATGACATATTCCTTTGTATTCTCAAGACCGGTAATGTTGATCTTCTCGATTGTGCTCTGGGCACCCTCGGTTATTACCATATTGTAACTGACGGTATTTGTCTCTTCATTCCTTGTTTCACTGACATCAATTCCTACCATGATGTAGCCGTTGTCATAGTAAAGTTCTGCAACTGAAGAAACCTGGTTCTGAACAGCTTCAAGGTTCAGTACGGAGCCTTCCTTGACTGTAAGGAGGCTCTTTATCTGATCATCAGAGAAGACGCTGTTTCCGCTGAAAGTCATGCCGCCGTAGTTCCACTTTGTACCTTCCTTGATTACGAATGTAAGCTTTACATCCCTGTACTTTGCATTGTCATCTTCAATTTCCTCAATGCGCGGTTCCTCAAGAGATACATCAATGAAGCCGACTGTCATGTAGTATCTGGCTATGGACTGATAGTCTGAGATAACCGTATCAATATTAAGGTAGCCGGATGTGAACAGTCCCTTTACCGTGCTCTTTATCTGCTTCTTCAGTACGGATGCAGCAACATTTTCGTTTCCTTCAAATTGAATATCAACAATCCTGCTCTGAATTCCTTCAGTTATGGTAACTTCAAAGGCGACTGTGCCCTTCTCTTCATCTTCTATAATCTTTACGTCAATAGGGATTTCACTGAAACCCTTTTTATTGTAAAGAGTTGTAATCTTTTCCTTCAGTGTTGTTACTACGCTTGAAACAGGTGTGCTGATAAACTCACCTGTCTTTACAATTTCTTCCGCAGCGGTGGTAAGATCACTTTTCTTGACCTTAGAATTTCCGAAGAACTTAACTGTATCGAATACAGGATATTCTGTTACCGTAAAGGCAATTTTAACACCTGTTCCGTTATCATCAAGGGAAGCCTCACTGGCAACTTTTGAGACGCCGGGAATCTCATAGAGTTCATCAATCATCTTTTTAAGAAGGTCCTCTGAATAAGGCTCTTCCCTGAATGAATATAGTACGTTGTTTATGGCAGCCACAGAAACGTTTTTGGTTCTAGTGACCGCAAATCCCTTTACAGGAAGGCCTGTAAGGGTCTCTTCAGCAGCAAACAGTGAAGCTGCTGCCAGAAATAAAACGAGAATGAATAAAACAAGTTTCTTTTTCATTCCAAATCTCCTTAATCGGATTCATTTTAAAATGTTAATCTCTTGGAAAAACTGAATCCTATCGTATCCAAAATATCAAAAACCGACAATTCTCCAGGGTGCGTGAACACACTGAAGCTACCCATCGGATTTTCCCAGTCAAAGCTGAATTCTATATCGAGGTTGAGGTCATCCGTAAGGAAGTTACCGCCCGAATCAGAAGTATTCTTATTATCAGCCTTAAGCAACAATGTAGCCCTTGCAAATACAAGGTCATTGATATACTTACCCACATAAATAGACGTTCCGTCAAGATATCTGGCCATAAGTGACAGGTTCTTTCCGTTAGATGCACTTCCCGGAAGGGCCAGTGCAACTATATTTCCCAGAAGGTTGGACCTTATGCTGAAAACATCAAGTCCGAGAGATTCTCTTATACTTCTGGCAACTGAGAAGCTGTCATTAGACTCCAGGATTCCCAGATTCTGAATTGCATCTGTAGCAGCAACGGCGGCAGAAGCAATTGAAGAAACCGTAACTCCTGTCTCGGTAGTAGGTATAATCGACTGACCGAGAATCTTGATTATCTCATTTTCAGAGAGAGCCGGAAGGCTTTCAAAACGAGGGGCAATATTATCAAGAGTGGCGTCCTGCAGTATGAGATATATTTCATACCTTGTTCCGTCGGCATATTCCCTGAGTCTGGCGGTAAGGTTCAGTCCCATATCAAGTGCTCCGGTTGAGGAGGACTTGAGTTCCAGGTTTCCTTCCGTTATGACAAAGTCATTGTTAAGGTAGGAAATACGTCCTGACTTGAAGTCAATGTTTCCATCTATCTTTATGTTCTCAGTCTCTGAGTCATATTGCATCTCAATTGTCTGGTTCTCGGAAAGCGTGAAGTTTATGAAGGAGTTATCTATGGTAGGATAGAAGAACTCCATGTTCTTTCCTGTCTCCAGCTTGAGATTAATGCTGCAGTAAACGGCAAGTTCATAGAACCACTTAGGCATAGGCGGAAGTTCAAAGTCAACTATGAAGTTCTTTGAATTGATATCAAGATCTATTCCGAATACACCGTTGCGGACCCAGAGGATAACATTTCCCCTGACGTCTCCCCTGACATCTATCTCGCCGGCATCAGGACCCAGGTAGGTAGGCATCCAGAAGTCCATGTATTCATCCGGCTCACTGATAAGGCCTTCCATGGATTCAAGCCCCGACGGACCCAGGGTTGCCTCCATTTTGAATGTTGCCTTGTAATATCTTCCATCTGCACTGCTGTGCCCGATAAGCGGAGTCGGAGTAATACTGACAACATTGTCATGCAGGACAATGTTCAGGTTACTGAGAGTCAGTATCTGATCCGGGAAGTAGAATATGTCAAATTCCATCTTCTGTATGGTCAGCAGCCCATATAATGAGAGGTTGTTGACAGGACCCTTGACAAGAAGTTCTCCGTTGACTGTGCCGCTTAAGATATGTGCAAACGGCATGTTCATGAACTGGTTTACAACGGCAATAGGAAGTGAAAGGTTGGAAAGATGCACGTCCAGAGTCTCCCCTATGCTTCCCTTTGCGTTGAATCCGATAAGGAAATCCCTTGAAAGATCTATATCAAAAGTACCTGTTGAAAGATTTACGTAACCGCTCAGCATGTCTCCGTTTATGGAAATATTATCCCTTGAGTAGGTTACGTCAAAACGTGTATCAGGAATGGTGAAACCGTCCCCCAGGTATGCATCCCTGATTCCAATGCTGAAACCTGCTTCTACGTCAAAACCTGCAAAGGAAAGGGCACCGATTACCAGAGAATCAACCTTTGCGTTAAAGTCGATTGTTGCACCCTGGTACACATCTCCTTCCATGTTTTCCATCTTGTTTTCTATGGTTGTAGTTCCGCTTAAAGTTCTTTTTACAAAGTCTATGACGACATCAAAAGCCTTGACGGTAAGGGTTCCCAGTCTTCCGTCTGTGTTGTACAGGCGCAGGATTCTGTCCTTAAGTCTTGCCTCAAACCTGAAATCTCCAAAACCTGCTTCAGCATAGAAACCGTCTCCTCTTGAACCCAGGAGGTTAAGCTTTGCTGTTTTCTCTTCGTTGAGGACTATTTCAATATCAGCATAGTATCTGTTGTCCAGCATGGAACAGATTATGTGGTTTGCAGTGCCAGGAATATTGAGGTTTACGCTTCCGACAATATTTGAAGTATCAAAAACGAGGAAGTCCCAGATTTCTCTGTATGTAAAGTTGATTTCACCGGAGAAGTCATACTGATACTCTTTTCTTCCTACAGATATCCTGCTCATCAGGAAGGAATTATCTGTGACTGTAATGTCAAAGCCGAAGTGAAGTATGTCTGAAACTTCAACATAGATTCCCGTTGATGAGAAGCGGAACTTCTGGGATGCAAGGTCAAACATTCCATCAATATCTGCAGTGACCTTGACGAACATGGTGTCTGTGAAATAGACCTTAAGATCCTTGATTCCACCGTTCATGTTGATTACCGATCCGCCGTCATAATCTGCATGCAGGGAAAGATCATCTCCATCTACGTCAACCGAGAATCTGTTAAGGTCTATGGTCATGTCAACGTTGTGGTCTCCATGTTCTGTTCTGAGAACACAGTCGGCAAAGATTACCCCTTCATCAGCCCAAACGGCGTTTCCTTCAAACAGAAGGGTATTGAAACGGGCCACAGAACCCTTGAGGTTGTAGCCTTCTCCACCCCTGTTTCTTTCAAAGTCAAACTGAGCTATGGATGAACCGTCACTTGCGCTCTGAAGCAGAAGGCTTCCTTCAGGATAGAAGTTCTTTGAATCCATGGAGCCCGAGAATGAGAGTCTGTAGTCAAAGGCTGTAATTGCCAGAGTCTTGACCTCAATATCATCTCCAAGGTTGTTTGCCTCGACTGTAATGGCAAGGTTTACATCACTTGAGCCGACCTTTGCATGTCTTGCAGCAAGGTTAAGTGAGATGACTCCTGGAGGCAGCAGGTACTCCCTTTCTATTGCGTTTATGTTTACGAGTATGGATCCGTCTATTCTGGACTTTGAATCAATGTATGCATTCAATGACGGAACAAACCTGTCAATTATCTTGCTGTATTCAGATGGTGCGAAATCCGAGAACTGCATCTTAAGCTGTGCAGTCTCTTCCGGTATGCTGAAATCAACATTCATGGAGAGGCTGTCTGAAACAGTGGCAGTAAGGCCCAGGGTGTTACTGTCTGAAAGGGTCAGGGAAATGTGGTTTTCAACATTTATCTGCTCGGTTTTCATGTTTGCAAGTGATACGTTTAAGGTATCTATGCTCTGGGCAATTCCGTTTAAGTCAAGGTTCTCTGAACCGAGCTTCTCGAGCAGTTCAACAGCATTAAGGGCTGTGTTTCCGCTTACAAAGGCGGAGAAAGACCCCACAAGGGAATCGCTGCTCTTTCCACCTGCAAGTGTTTCACCGTTCAATGTGAGGTAGCCTGTCTGTGTGTTGTACTGTATGGCTGCAAAAAGATCATTTGCACCCACAGTCGAAACTGTAAACACTTCGCTTGCAAAGGTTGCGCTTACAGATGACGAATTTATGTTTACAAAGAAGTCACCCTTATCCATAACCGTATCTACACTCAGATACATGGACGGACTTAAAACTTCCAGATCCTCTGTCTTTCCGTTAAATCCGGTAACTGAAGCATCAAGCTTAATTTCATTTGTGCCGAAGTCCCTGACAGAAATCTGTGCGGAGGTGAGTTCTGCATTTATTCCTTCTCCCGCATAGACACAGTTTGAAAGGTAGGCAGTTACGTTTCCGTTCTGGAACGAACTGTCAATAGAGGCCTCGGCGGAGAATCTTTCGAGCTTTATTCTGTGGGATTCATATCCGAGATTTATCTTGTTTGCGTTAATAACCGTTACAAAGCCGTTATCAGACGGCTCCAGTGTCATGGCAATCATGCCGGATGAACCGAACATGGAAGAAGAGATGCTCTCCATGTAGAGCACGGTGTGCTCATATGTTCCTGAAACCTTTGGGGCTGCCACTACTATCTCATGCGTTCCAGACTCATCTTTGAGTGCAACATTTACAGTGCCTGATGAGAAGTTTGCGGACTTGTACTTCAGTCCTGCACTGAACTTCACCACTCCGATTATATCAGGAACAGCTGCAGAAATACCGTCAATATCAACACTTATATCCAGACCACTAATGGTGAAGTTAAGCCCCGGCATACTCTCCAGCAAAGATCTGGAAGGAGAAGAACCAGAAGAAGATGAAGAAGAAACATCAGATGAAGCATCTGAAACAGCAGAAGCATCTGAAGTAGCAGACATATCTGAAGCAGCAGACGCATGTGAAGCAGCAGACATATCTGAAGTAGCATACTTATCTTCCGTACCTGCAAAGAAATCAAACAGTTCCTGATTTATATTAAGCCTGACTTCTGCTACAGAAAAATCAACATCTGCTCCGTTATAATTTCCGCCTGCTATTTTCAATGCGTCAAGAAGACCTATGGAAAGCCCTGCAGATTCCACACTCAGTATTTCTTTATC
>JAIKXP010000017.1 GCA_024684115.1 Sphaerochaetaceae bacterium
CAACATGGGCCTCTTCCTATCCTGAGGAAGGAAGTTTCGGAGACATTGATGACTCTTACTATAAAGAAGGAATATACGTTGGCTACAGGTACTTTGACACCATGAACCTTAAGCCTCTTTTCCCCTTCGGCTACGGTCTCTCCTACACTGATTTCAAGATTTCCAATCCACAGGCAAGCCTTGTCGGTACATCTGTGCTTATAAAATGCACGGTTACAAACACAGGCAGATTCAGGGGCAAAGAAGTAGTTCAGCTCTACGTAAGCTCTCCTTCCGTCAAACTTGACCAGCCTTACCAGTCTCTCTGTGCCTTCAGGAAAACAGACGAGATTCTTCCCGGCAGCAGCGCCGAGGTTGAACTCTGTTTTGACATGGCTGAGATTTCCTCCTACAGTACCGAACTTGAGTCCTACGTTCTTGAAGAAGGCCTCTATGTTCTGCGCCTTGGCTCCGGTAGCCGCGACACCTCTGTTGCCGCTGCTGTAAGCCTTGATTCAACAGTTACCGTAAAAAAGGTCAAAAACGTTCTCGGAGACTGCGGGTTTAAAGACCTTGTTCCTGAGAAAGCAGAGCCTGAGAAACTTCCCGAGGGCACAAAGATTCTGAACCTCAGTTCTGAAGCTTTCAAGACTGAAACTGTCCTGTACGGAAAGAAGGAAGAAATTGAAGAATTTGCAAAGTCCCTTACAGATGAAGAGATCTGCTATTTAAACATTGGACGCTTCAAGACAGGTCCTTTAAGCATAATTGGAAACGCCAGCCGTAAGGTTGCCGGTGCTGCCGGAGACTTTACCGACAAGCTCCTGAAAAAGGGTTTTCCTGTTACAACCCTGGCTGACGGCCCTGCAGGGCTCAGGCTTAACCGTAAATATTTTATAGATAAGGACGGCTGCGCTGCCCCTGTGGGCAACGATGCTCTTGCCATTCTGTCTGATTTCATTCCTGATGCCGTCATGAAAATGATGGCCCTGGCCCAGAAGAAGCCTAAAAAGGATCAGGAAGTATTTGAGCAGTACTGCACCATGATTCCTATCGGAACCGCCGTAGCCCAGAGTTTCAACACAGATGTTGCCAGAGCTTTCGGAGACCTTGTCGGAGAAGAGATGAAAGAGTTTAAAGTTGACATCTGGCTTGCCCCTGCCATGAATATTCACAGGGACGTAAGATGCGGTAGAAACTTTGAATACTACTCTGAAGACCCTCTTCTTTCCGGAAAGATTGCAGCAGCCGTTACAAAGGGCGTTCAGTCTCATCCGGGTAAGGCCGTTACCATCAAGCACTATGCTGCAAACAACCAGGAGAACAACCGCTACGGAAGTAACTCCCACGTTTCAGAGAGAGCCATGAGGGAAATCTATCTTAAGGGCTTCTCCATAGCAGTAAGGGAAGCTTCTCCAAAGTGCGTCATGACTTCCTACAACCTTCTCAACGGAACCCACACCTCCGAACACAAGGGCCTTGTTGAATCCATTCTCAGGGACGAGTTCGGTTTTTCAGGTGTTGTCATGACTGACTGGATTGTAGGCGGAATGGAAAGTCGCGGCAAATATGGGGCTCCTTCTTCCTGCAAAATAGCCGGTGCTGGCGGCGATGTCATGATGCCAGGCTCAGAAGGAGACTACAAAACCCTCCTCTCCGGCCTTAAGTGCGGCCTTGTCTCAAGAAGCCAGCTTGAAGAGAACGCTTCCAGGATGTTCCGCCTTGCAAAAGAGCTCAACCCCTGAGAAAAAACAGAAATTTTGCCGTCCACGTGCTCTTTCTTCAGTCATTTCACTTTTTCAAGTAAAAATAGATAAATTTTTTTATCTAAAAGACTTACTTTTTGAAAATCGACTGAAGAAAGAGAGGCTTACACCGGGCAGAACAGTGGGAAAGAGCTTCAGAAGCGGCAGGATCTTCATCCAATTCAGATTTTTACGTCAAAATATATAAATTTTTTCATCTAAAAGACTTGCTTTCTGGAAAATGACTGAAGAGAAACGCAGAGGCGGGGCAAAACCCTCGCGTGAGGGCATAAAAAAAGCAGCAGGCGAGATTCGAACTCGTGTAGGCCACCTTGGCAAGGTGGTGCGTAACCACTACGCTACTGCTGCATGACGAAAAAACTTATAACATTTTTGCAGAACTTAGGCAATAGTTTATCTTGAATTTTTTAATCCGTGTTAATTCTCTTCTGTTTGTACTCGGTTGAGCAAGAATAACTAAAAACACTATAATTGGGACCATGTTCTTTATTTCGGAGGAATATCATGAAGAAAGTTGAAGACTATATTATCAACATCCCGGACTTCCCGGAGAAGGGAATCATATTCAGAGATGTTACAGGTGTACTTGAAGACGCAGACGGACTCAAGCTTGCAATTGATGAACTTGTAAAACTTCTCGACGGTGTTGAATTTGATGTTCTTGCCGGAACAGAATCAAGAGGCTTTGTATTCGGCATGCCTGTTGCTTACCTGCTCCACAAGCCGTTTGTACTTGTAAGAAAGGCCGGAAAGCTCCCGAGAGAAACAATCTCCGAGTCTTATGACCTCGAGTACGGAAAAGCAACAATCGAAATCAACAAGACAGCCGTAAAGCCTGGCCAGAAGGTAGTACTTGTAGATGACCTTATTGCCACAGGCGGAACACTTAAGGCTGCAGCAGACCTTGTCGAGAAACTCGGCGGAAAGGTTGCTAAGATTATCTGCCTTCTGGAGCTTGCAGGACTCAACGGAAGAAAAACCCTTGAGGGTTATGACGTTGGTTCAGTTGTAAGTTACCCGGGCAAGTGATCTTCTAAAGAAGATTGCTCGGATTATCAGTCTTGTCACTTTCTCTTTAATTATATATATTTGACTGTCGGTGTACCCGACACCTATGTCATATATTGCGAGGAAAATACATGGAAATCAAAAAACTTGAAAACTCCAGCGTGGAGCTGACTCTCACTCTCGAGTCAAAGAAGATTGAAGAAGAATACTCAAAGAAGATCAAAGAGTACGCAAAGAAGCTCACACTCAAGGGTTTCAGACCAGGAAAGGCTCCGGTATCTCTTGTTGAAAGCAAGTATGGTCCGGAAATCAGAGAAGAAATTACATTTAAGCTTATGGAAGAGAATCTTGAAGCTTCCTACAAGGATCTTGATTCAAAGCAGAGACCGCTTCCATATTGCACACCGGTTCTCCAGAACGAAGACGAGCTTCTTCCGTTCAAGCCGGATACAGATATTACATACAGCGTAGTTTATGACGTTGTCCCTGAAGTCAAGCTTCCAGCCTATTCAGGACTTACAGTTGAAGCAGAGACAAAGGAAGTTACAGAGAAAGAAGTTGATGAAGAGATCGAAAGACTCAGACAGCAGAACGCAATGGTTGTACCAAAGTCATCAGCTGTTGAGAAGGGTGACATTGTCACAGTCAACTATGTTGAACTTGACGAAGAAGGAAAAGAGAAAGAAGAAACAAAGAGAGACGCTTTCACCTTCACAGTCGGAACATCTTACAACTTCTATAAGATTGATGAAGACATTGTCGGCATGAACAAGGGCGAAGAAAAGGTAATCGAGAAGACCTATGGAGATGACAGCGGCATGGGCAGCGAGTACCTTGGAAAGACAGTCAGGATCAAGGTTGCAGTAACAGAAGTCAAGAGAAAGGAAGTTCCTGAACTTGATGACGATTTTGCACAGGATATCAAGGATGAGTACAAGACTCTTGATGACCTTAAGAAGGCAACAAAGAAGAACCTTGAGGCAGCTGCAGAGAACCAGAACAAGGCTGCAAAGCTTGACGCTCTTGTAAAGGCTATTGCAAAGGATACAGAAATCCAGATTCCGGCAAGCATGGTTGAAGCACAGCTCGAGCAGGAATGGAGAGAATTCGTACAGCGCTTCGGAATGAGTGAAGCAGATGTTGAAAAGCTCATGAGCGCCAACGGAGCAGGAAAGGAGCAGTTCCTTGCCACAAGAAAGGCAGATGTTGCCGAGAACCTCAAGTATCAGATGATTATTGAGCAGGTTAAGGAAGAGCAGAAGTTTGAAGTAACTGACGAAGAACTTGAGAATCAGCTCAAGAACTACGGCCAGGAGATTACAAAGGATAATCCTAACTATGAAGCCTTCAAGACTTACGCAGAAGATGACGTAAAGTACAATAAGGCAAGAGATTATCTGCTTGCAAACAACAGCTTCAAGGCTCCTGAAAAAAAAGAAGAAGAGAAGAAAGAAGAGAATAAATGAACAGAAAAACCGAATCCTATCTGATTCCTACAGTAATTGACAGCTCTGACAGAGGTGAAAGAGCTTATGACATTTACAGCAGACTTCTTAAGGAAAGGATTATCTTTCTCAGTGGAGAGATAAATGATGAGACAGCTGACCTGGTTGTGGCTCAGCTTCTGTTCCTTGAGGCTGAAGATCCTTCAAAGGACATCAACCTTTATATTAATTCCCCCGGTGGAAGTGTCACTGCAGGCCTGGCAATATATGACACCATGAAATACCTCAGACCGGATGTTTCCACCATTTGTATAGGTCAGGCAGCTTCTATGGCTGCGCTGATCTTTGCAGGAGGAACAAAGGGAAAGCGTCTCATCCTCCCCTCTTCAAGAGTTATGATCCACCAGCCGTGGGGCGGTGTACAGGGTCAGACTTCTGATGTAGCCATTCATGCTAAAGAGATTCTCAGACTCAAGAGACTCACAATCAGTTACATAGCTGAAAGCTGCGGAAAGAAGGAAGAAGAACTGGCTAAGGACATGGAGAGAGACTTCTTCATGACTGCAGCAGAGGCCGTTGAATACGGACTTGCTGATACTGTACTCAAGAACAAGGCAAAGGAAGAGAACTGATGGCATTCGGTAAAAACAATAAATACTGTTCTTTCTGCGGAGCTTCAGGCGTAAAGCTGATTACAGGGCCAAACGGAGTTGCAATCTGTGACAGCTGTGTATCAAGATGCAGGGAAATTCTTAAGGAAGACAGTTACTACGGAGATGAAAAATCAGAAGCAAAGCTTCCTGATCCGCTTCCAACTCCGCACGAACTCAAAGAGTATCTTGATGACTATGTAATCGGACAGGACAAGGCCAAGCAGGTTCTTTCCGTTGCCGTTTACAACCACTACAAGAGACTCAAATATGAGAAGCAGCTTGCAAAGGAAAACGTAGAGCTTGATAAGTCAAACATTCTTATCATGGGCCCTACAGGGACTGGAAAGACACTTCTTGCAAGAACACTTGCAAAGCGCCTTGACGTACCGTTTGCAATTGCAGATGCAACAACAATCACTGAAGCCGGTTATGTCGGAGAAGATGTAGAGAACATTCTCCTCAAGCTTATCCAGGCGGCAGATGATGATGTGGCAGCTGCTGAAAACGGAATCATCTTCCTTGATGAGGTCGATAAGATTGCCAAGAAGGGTGAGAACGTTTCAATTACAAGAGATGTTTCAGGTGAAGGTGTACAGCAGGCCCTGCTCAAGATTATTGAGGGAACTGTTGCAAGCGTTCCGCCTCAGGGTGGAAGAAAGCATCCGAACCAGGAAACGATTAAGATCAATACAAAGAATATTCTCTTTATCTGCGGCGGTGCCTTTGTCGGACTGGACAAGATAATCCAGAAGAGACTGGACACAACTTCCATGGGATTCGGCAAGGAAATAACAGATAAGAAGAATCTTTCACTTGAATCACTCTACAGACAGATTCTTCCTGATGACCTTATTAAGTTCGGCCTTATTCCTGAGTTTATAGGAAGACTTCCCGTGCACGTAGGACTTAATGACCTTAGGGAAGAGGATCTGCAGAGAATTCTTACGGAACCGAAGAACTCAATCATAAACCAGTACATTGCTTCTCTGAAGCTTGATAATGTAGAGCTTGTCTTCACAGATGACGCCATCAGGGAGATTGCCCATATTGCGTACTCCCAGAAGACGGGTGCCAGAGGGCTGAGGAGCATAGTTGAGGACATAATGATGGACCTCATGTTCGATGTGCCGTCAATGAAGGACGTCAAGAAGATTGTGATTGACAGAGATACAGTCAAAAACAGGAAAAAACCTGAAATCATAAGCTGAGAGAAGCTGAGAGAAGTCGAAAGATGAAAGAATTTCCAAAGCCTTCGGAAGAAGTACTTGCCTCAATCAGAAACTGCACAACAGCGGTTGTCTGCGGCCATGGCGGTCCTGACGGCGACTGCGTGAACTCTGTTGCAGCCATGGGGCTTCTTTTAAAGGCCCTGGGGAAGAAGTACTATCTGATTAACGACGGACCTTTCTTCAGGACTGAAGTGAGGTTCATCCAGGACCTTATCACAGAGGAGCTGCCTGAGGAAATTCTCAACAAGAACACTCTTGGAATAGTTGTAGACTGCTCTACTCCTTCAAGACTCGGCTCAAAAAGCAGTATTTTTGACAACCTCACCGTAACGGTAATAGACCACCACTCAAGCGGAGAACAGTTCGGAGACCACAGATACGTTGTTCCTGAGAGTATCTCCACTACCCTTCTTGTGTATCAGGTTTACAAGGCTCTGGGTGTTGAGATTACAAAGGAAGCAGCACAGTACCTTTTCAGAGGCTTTGCAACTGACAGCGGCTACTTCAAGTTCCTCCACGAGAACAGCGGAGAGACGCTGAGGATAGTTGCTGATCTTGCAGACTGCGGTGTTGTTCCTAATGATGAATACCACTACATAAACGGTGGAAAGCCCTTTGAAAACCTTCAGTTCCTCGGCAAGATCATAAACAGGATTGAAAGACTCTATGACAACAGGGTAATCATCTCCCACGAAGAAAGGGAAGACTTTAAACTCTACGGAGACAACTCAAGAGCCTCTGATGAGTTCTACGGACAGGCTGCCACTGTTGAAAAAGTCCAGGTTATTTTCTTCTTCAAGATAAGCAAGCGGGAAGAAAACTCCATAGAGGTCGGAATTCGCTCAACCCACAGCTGCAGTTTTGATGCCGGAGCCTTTGCCGCTCTTTTCGGTGGCGGCGGACACGAGAAAGCAGCCGGTCTTACAATCAGCGGCACTTATGAGGAAGTTAAGGAAAAGATTCTTAAGGCCGTAGAAAAGTACCTTGACTGAGATGAGGATTACAGATTCACATTTTCACGCAGAAATACTCAGAGAAAGGGGTCTTGATCCGGATGAGGCCATGAAGAGCCTTTCTTTGGGAATAGATATAGGCTGCTCTGCTTCAGACATACTTACAAGACTGCCCGTCACTTCACCCTATCCTCAGATTATAAGCGCATGTGCCATGGGTCC
>JAIKXP010000089.1 GCA_024684115.1 Sphaerochaetaceae bacterium
GGAGCAAACCTTGCAGCAGAAGCAGAAAAATACCTTCTTTCGTTAGGACTTTCTGCTCAAGAGATTTCAAATCTTAAAACAAACCTTTAAGATAGCATCCATGGGCAGGTGAAAAATGGCGAATAAGAATAAAAAGAATACAGTCAGCGCAGAAGAGAAAAGAAAAAAGAGTGCAGCATTTATAAGGCTGCTGTACGGGTTTATAGGAATAATTGTTTCTGCAATTTCCATAATTGCGTGCATTGTCTATAAAGGACCCGTCTACATGGTTGTGAGCTTTGTAACCCTTCTCGTCATATCCGTCATTTTCATTATTTCGGGCATGAATCTCTATAAAAACTGACGAAATGAATACTCCCGGAAAAAAGAAGGCCGACATAATCCTGATAGCTGCTCTTCTTCTTGCAGCACTATCTTTTCTCCTCTTTCAGCTCTTTTCCAGACAGAGCGGAGCAGTGGTGAAGGTAAGTGTGGGAGGAGAAGTTGTAAAGGAGCTTTCACTCTACCGGGACCAGCGCTATGAGATAAACGGAGTAAACGGGGGCTTCAATACCCTTGTAATAGAAAACGGACAGGCCTGGATTGAAGATGCGGACTGTCCGGATGCTCTGTGTGTTCATATGGGAAAAATAAGCTTTGAAGGCCAGTCCATAGTATGCCTGCCCCATAAGGTTGTGGTTACGGTTGAGGGAAAGGCTTCTCAGTCTTCCGTGGATGCCGTTGCAAAATAATGGAGGAGATCAGTTGAAACGTTTTCTGACGGTTCTTTTTATTATACTCTCTTTTGTTCCCGCTGTTTCTGCCCAGGGAAAAAGTGAAACTGTCCATACTCAGGAAATCTTTGCCATGGACACCTACATGAGTGTCAAATGTTACGGGAAAGAAGCAGAAGAGGCCTGCATGGCCGCAGAAAGGGAAATCCAGAGACTGGATAGTCTTCTGTCCACAGGAAAGGAAGACAGTGAGGTTTCAAAAATAAACAGAACAGGCTCTGCCGTACTTAGCGGAGACTTAAAAACCCTTATGGAAATGTCCCTGGAAGTCTGGGAAAAAACATCTGGAGCTTTTGATGTTACTGTTTATCCTCTTGTGGAACTCTGGGGCTTTTCTTCTAAAGAGTTCAGGGTTCCCGGTAAAGAAGAGATAAAAGAGACTCTGAAAATTACGGGAAGTGACAAGCTTTCCTACGACAGGGAGAGCGGGAAACTGGTTCTGGGAGACTCCCAGAAGCTGGACTTTGGAGGAATTGCCAAGGGCTACACATCCATGAAACTCAAAGAAGTTTTCTCCTCCTTTGATATAGACGGGGCCATAGTTTCCCTTGGGGGCAATGTTCAGACTTACGGTGCCAAACCGGACGGCTCTCCGTGGAGATGCGGCATTCAGGACCCTTTTTCTTCTTCAGGACAGTCGGTTATAGCTGCCATTGAGGCGGATAATCTGGCCGTAATTACTTCCGGCTCATACGAGAGGTTCTTCACAGGTGAAGACGGAAAGACCTACCACCACATAATAGACCCGTCTACCGGCTACCCGGCAGAAAGTGATCTGGTTTCAGTTACAATAATAAGTAAGAACGGAGCCGAGGCCGATGCTCTTTCTACCGCCTGCTTTGTCATGGGAATGGAAAAGGCCGTAAAGCTGTGGCAGGACAGTGGCAGGAAGTATGAGATGATTCTTATTACAAAGGACGGAACCCTCCACATAACAGGTGGACTTAAAGACAGTTTTCAGACAAACAGTAAATTTGAAATCATCTACTGAAACACTTTCTCAAAGGTTGCCAAGTCACCTCTGTCGGTTTACCATGAACAGAACCATTTCATAACAGGGGTGTCAGTCATGGAAAAATCAAAGGTATATTTTACTGATTTCAGAACAAGAGTAGGCGTGAGCCAGGGTGAAAAACTCAAGAAACTCATAAGGGCAGCCGGAATCTCAAATATAGATTTTGACGGAAAGTTTGCAGCTATCAAAATGCACTTCGGAGAGCTTGGAAACCTTGCCTATCTCAGACCTAACTACGCAAAGGCAGTTGCTGACGTTGTAAAGGAGCTGGGAGGAATCCCATTTCTTACAGACTGTAACACCCTTTATCCGGGAAGCCGCAAGAATGCGGTAGAGCACCTTCAGTGTGCAGAAATCAACGGATTCAACTCCGTTACCACAGGCTGTCAGATAATAATTGCAGACGGACTGAGGGGCACGGACGATATTGAAATACCGGTTCCAAACGGAGAGCTCTGCAAGACTGCCCTTGTTGGCCGTGCACTTGTAGATGCAGACATTCTTATCTCCCTGAACCACTTCAAGGGCCATGAATCAACAGGTTTCGGCGGGGCCCTTAAGAACATAGGAATGGGCGGCGGAAGCCGTGCAGGAAAGATGATCCAGCACAACGACGGCAAGCCGGAAGTAATGCAGGACGTATGTAGGGGCTGCGGAAGGTGCGCCTCCTCCTGCGGAAGTGATGCCATCTCCTACGGACCTGACCG
>JAIKXP010000139.1 GCA_024684115.1 Sphaerochaetaceae bacterium
CGTAAAGGGTGTTGTCAACCACCCTATGATGTAACGCCACTTTAGGTAATAATACCTATTGGGGTCAAAGGTCGGAGGCATAAGCCGTTACTACGACTGGGCAGTTACAAGCCCATTACCTTTAGGTGATGGGTAGTTGACAGTGGTGTGAATGAGGGGAGGCTACATACACAAGCTCAACCTGAGGGTCCATGAGCATTTCTTCGTAGGAGCCGTAGGCCTTCCCAAAGCCGAATTGCTTCCTGAATTCCTCTGCTTTCCCTATATCTCTGGAAGCAACAGCATAACACTCAATTTCCTTCATCTGAACAAGAGTATTTACTACCTTCCGCGCTATTTTACCTGTAGCAAGAATTCCTAACTTCATGAAAGTCCTCCCTCCGTTTTCATAATACATTAGCAGGTTGAGCTTTCAAAACTATTTGGATCAATTATTCTATAGTTGTAAATCTGCGCTCATTGAGGTGTTTTTTATCTTGATTTTAACGCTCATTGGGCTCATAATTCTCTGTATGGATGTAAAACAGATAAGACTCTCATCAGGACTGTCTCAGAAGGCCTTCTGCTTAAGATACCTCATTCCACTCAAGACCCTTCAGAACTGGGAGGCCCCTGAGGGCTCTCCTTCTTTCAGGGCCTGTCCGCCTTATGTGACTCTTCTGCTTGAGAAGGCAGTGAGGGAAGACTTTCCGCTCTGCTCAAAGCTTCTGGATGCTGATATAGATTCTTCCCATCTTAAGGCCATAAAGCTTGCTTTAAGCCGTATTAAGAAATCTCCTTTATCAAAATATGTTAAGGACGTGTACCTCTACGGCAGTACTGCACGCGGTACCTACAGAAACACAAGTGATATAGACATTCTTCTTGTTCTTGATGAGGCTGTTAAGGAGAGAAAGCAGTACGGAAAGTGGATTACCTATCTTAAGGGAAACATTTCTTCTGACGACTTCTGCATGCCGGAAGCAGACCTTCATGTTGTTTACGGAGAGGACTGGAAGGATAAGACAGACACCTATTTTACAAACGTGAAGAAGGAGGGCTTCAGCTTATGGAACTGAGAAGCTACTATGACTTTGCTCTTGATGACTGGTGCTTTCTCAGTGAACTGCAGAGAACCGGTATTCAAGCCAACTCAATCGGCTCCATTGCACAGAACACCTGCGAAAGGTTTCTTAAACATCTGATTGACCGCTATATTCCGGTTGACGGGGAAAACCGCGAGCAGATGACTGAGGTCCTTTCTACACACAATCTCAACAGGCTGGTGAAGTTCTGGAATTCATATTCAGAGAACAGGATTCCTCAGAGTGTTGCAAACCAGCTCAGGAAGATAAACGGCTTCTACTTCTCTACAAAGTACCCGGGAGATGACTGTCAGACTCTGAGCCGGGAAGACATTCAGATGTGTTTTGAAGTGACCGACCTGTGCAAGAAAACGGTGGATGAGATAATCTCAAAGCAGTCTCTTTCCTGAGCCTGTTTGAATGCAGCGTTCAGAGCTTCATACCACATGTAAATAAACACATTTTGCTTCTGGCTTTCAGTTAAAATTTTTTTCCCGGGGTTGATTGACTGAAGAATTTTAGATAATGACCCCCGGAAAACAAAAATGGATGAAGAAATAAAGCCCTCAAGGTCTTTAGCTACCTGAAAATAAACCTGTTTTGCTTCTGGCTTTCAGTTAAAAAATTTTTCCCGGGTTGATTGACTGAAGAATCTTAGATAATGACCCCCGGAAAATAAAAATGGATGAAGAAAAATAAAAAAAAGAAAAATTTTAACAACAAAGACACCGCCGCCGTTGTCTTAAGGGGTATGAAAAAATTAAAAGATAAAATTTCAATTTTAAAAAAAATCAAACAGGAACTGGAAAAAACTGAAAAGGCAGTTCAAATCAGAAGTCTCGGTTGTTGCTCACATGGCGGTAAGAATTATTACTATTACTACGAAAACTCGGTCAGAAAGTATGTTAAAGCCGGTGACAGGAAACTTCTGGAAAGTCTGCAGCAGCACTATTACAACAGAAAGTTGCTTAGGACTGTTAAAGAGGAGATAGAAGGCTATAGAAAGGCCCTTAAAGTCTTAAAGGAGATTCCGGACCATGAAAAAGTATTCAGCAGTATACCGGAGGTCAAGAGGAATCTGATAAAGCCCTATGAAACTAAGGGAAATCCATTTGTAGCCTCCGTCATGAAGGGATATGGCCCGAACAGTGCGTATGAGTCCATGAGGATAAGGGAAGACCGCTTTAATTCAAAAGTATATCCGACGCTCTCAGGATACAGGGTCAGGTCAAAAGATGAAGTGATGATAACGGACTATCTTTGCGCTCATGGTTTCCTTTTTGTCTATGAACAGCCGCTCAAGCTGGACGGAATAACCTATTATCCTGATTTTACACTTTATAACGGAGTAAACGGGGAGAGTGTAATATGGGAGCACTTCGGGAGTGTGGATGATCCTGAATATGCGGCGAAGAATTTCCAGAAGCTGGAAGTGTATCAGAGAAACGGATACCGCATAGGGATAAATCTCTTTATAACGGTGGACGGCAGAAGGAACAGTTTTCATGGAGAGGATATAGAAAAAACGGCACAGAGAATTAAAGAAGTGCTGAATATCTGAAAATGTTTTACTTAGGAGTGGGTGCGCTTGACATTAACAGATTATAGCTGATAGATTTAGGCAGAAGAAATAGAGGCGCGGCAAACAAGAGTA
>JAIKXP010000034.1 GCA_024684115.1 Sphaerochaetaceae bacterium
ACTCTTTCCTCATCTATGGTTCTCCTTGAGGTTAAACCATGTTTCTACGTTGTTAAGCCCAAAGACATTATCAATCTGGTAGCCTGTAAATCTTGAAGAGACAGCAAAGTTCATGCTGCTCCAGTAAAGGGCTATGAGAGGAGTCTTCTGTGAGTAGAAGTCCTGCATGTCAGAGGCTCCTTCGTAGTACTCTTCTATGCTCTGGGCTCCTGCCATCTTTTCAAGGGCTGATTTGAACTGAGGGTCAGTTACCTGACAGCCACCCTGAACTGCATGGTTTTTATCAACATAGATGGTTCCAAGTCCGTTCATCATGCTCATGCCGGCAGACGTGAAGCCGAACAGGGATGCTTCGAAGCTCACGTTGTTGTTACTGAACTTGTTGCTTGTCTTTGCGTTGTATGAAGCGCTGTCCAGGCCGTCCAGTACTACGTTTATTCCGAAGGCCTCAAGGGAGGTCTTTACAAGCTCTGCGGCTGTTACCTGCTGGCTCTTGTCCAGGCGGTAAGTGAGGGAGAAGGAGAATTCCTTCCCGTCCTTATCAACGAACTTTCCTGCCTCATTCTTTGTGTAGCCGGCCTTTTCCATGTACGAAGCGGCCTTTTCAAGGTCTGTTGCAAGCTTTTCTGTCTCCCTGTAGCCCACCGTTGACTCAGGAACAAAGCCTGTATTTGCAACCTTGGCAGAGGAGCCTCCTGCGTAGGAGACAATCTTTTCATAGTCCAGAGCAAAGCTGATGGCCTTCCTGAGGTTCTCATCTGAGAAGACGCTGCCTGTATTATTGAAGGCAAGAACGCACGGAGCGTTCGATGCACTGTAGCTCAGCACACTTACGTTCTCATTCTTTTCAAGAACTTCAAGGTAGTCAGCCCCGGTTCCTGATGAGTAGATGAATGTAAAGTCTATGTCCCCGTTCATGAGAGCCATGTACATGGTGTCTTCATTTCCGAAAAGGTGGTAGACAACCTTGTCCACAGCCGGTTTTGACGGATAGTAAGTGTTTACACCAAAGGTAATTGTGCCGGATGCGGGGTCAAAGCTCTCAAGAACGAACGGGCCACAGCTGACTCTGGCGTCGGCTTCAGTGACCTCCCCGTCTGAATAGAGGTGTTCGGGGATAATACGGAAGCTGGTCATGTTTGTAAGCTCGCGGACATTTGCAGAGCCGAGGGTTAAAGAGATGGATCTGTGGTCAGCGCTAATTTCGTAGGAAGAGTACTTTGCCTGTGTGACTTTTCCGTCTGAAGATGTCTGAGAGACAAGGTTTGCTGAGCCGTTTGCGTCTTCGTAGACCAGGGTGAAGAGTATGTCTTCTGCGGTTACAGGGACGCCGTCAGACCAGGTGAGGCCCTCTGTTACAGTATATGTCCAGGTCTTTGCATCTGCTGTGCTGAAAGAGGCTGCAAGAGGATGGAAGGTTCCGTTTCCATCCTGTCTTACGAGAGGGATTTGGGATACGCCGCTGCTGAGCATGTCATAGTTGTACTCTCCCTGTACAGCTTTCTCAATTACTGCGGTTGTTCCCACGTTTACGTTTATGAGGCCTCGTTCCTGAGCCTTGCTTTCAGTCACAGCTGACGCAAAAACACAAATTGATAAAATCATGAGTAAAGCAACAGTTGTTAATCTTTTCATTTTTCTCTCCTGATTGTTTTGTTTTCTATTCTGTATATGTAGTCCGAATAAGTCTCGGACAGTTCACTGTCGTGGGTAATGAGCAGCACTGATAGCCCGCTCTTCTCCCTGATTCTCTTTACGAGGGACAGAACGTTTGCCTGGGTAGATACATCCAGCATGGACGTAGCCTCATCGAGTATCAGAAGCTGTGGCTTGAAAAGGAGTGCTTTTGCCAGAGATACCCTCTGCGCTTCTCCTCCTGAGATCTGGCCCGGAAGATGGTTAATTACTACGGCTCCGAGCCCTACGGCTTCGGTTACTTCCCTAATCAGTTCCTTCTCTTTGCCCTTCTCTGCCATATGGTGGTACCTGATAATCTCAAGAAACCCGTCAGAGATTCTCTGTCTCGGGTCGAGTGACAGATAGGGGTGCTGCTGGACCATCTGTATGGACAGTCCCTTTTTTCTGTCGTACTTCTGTGAGGAAGAGACAAGCAGTTGAGAGTCCATCATGACTCTGCCTGTTTCAGGTGTCAGCAGTCCGGTTAGTAGTCTTGCTACTGTGCTCTTTCCTGCCCCGCTTTCTCCAAGAAGTGCCGTTACTGCGTTGTTCTTTATTTCCATGGAGGCGCTGGAGATTATCAGGTTGTCCCTGTAGCTCAAGCTTATGTCTTCAATGCTTATCATATGCACCTCCAGACATGCTCACCTGCAGTTTTCACGGTAACTGAGCTGCATTTTTCACAGGCTGACGGGCAGCGTGAGTAGAACGGGCAGCTGCCGTTTTCCCCTCTTAAAACAGGCGTTTCCTTCATGCCGTTTTTAACAAGGGCTGAGATGAGGCTTTTTGTATACATGCACCGCGGGTTTTCAAGTACTTCTTTTGACGGGCCCTTTTCCATGACTGTTCCGTTTTTTAGTACCAGAACGCTGTCTGTGAGTGCAGCCAGAGCCATGTCATGGGTGATTATGAGTTTTGCAGCCTGAGGAAAACTGCTGTCCAGCAGTCTTACAAAGTTATCACTGTTCTCCCTGTCCAGGCCGTTTGTGGGTTCATCTGCAATAATCAGGGATTCTCTTCCCGTCATGGCAAGGGCTATGGTTACCCTCTGGGCCATTCCGCCTGAGAGCTGGAACGGGTACAGGTCAATTATGTTTTCCGGCTGCGGGAAGCCTGAAAGGCGCAGCATTTGAAGAGCCCTCTCTCCAAGTTCCGTTTTGGGGCATCCGTTTTTCTTAAGTGTGTCGTACAGGTGACCCCTGACCCTTCTTGACGGGTCCAGGGATTCAAGGCCGTTTTGCGGTATGTACACAATGCCCGAGCCCACTGTTTTAAAGACTTCTTCGTTTCTGTAGGTTTTTCCGCCGCCGCACTTGAGTGTCATTTCCAGACCGCTGCATTTAACGTTCTGTGGAAGCAGTCCCATGATTGAGAGTGCGGTAATTGTCTTCCCGGATCCTGTCTCTCCAATCAGTGAGAGTTTCTCTCCGTATTTAATTGTAAAACCAACCCGGCCTGTGATGAGGCGGCTTGAGTTTTTCAGAGAGGCAGTAATGGATTCAGAGTAATATGAAATCACCGTATTCTTCATTTAATAATGAGGACCGCTTCTGCAGTTGGACGCTTCTTGTAAAGCGAATTAAGAAATTCTGGTAAAGATGCTTCTGCACCGGAAAGTTCACTTCTGTGAACCGCTGTGCTTCATTTTAGCTTTCAGAGTTCCTCAGAGTCAACACAAAGGCCTTCAAGAAAGTCACTGAGTATTTCATAGTTTTCCGCAACAGTCTTAAGGCACCTCTGCCCTTCTACACTGTTGCGCGGCTTTATGTCCCTGCAGTCAATAGAGCCCATCTTTTCCCTGAAAAGCTCTACATATTTTCTGCAGTTATCCTTAAGTGCCGGTGTTGAGTGGGCCTTATCCTCAATGAGGAGTTTTCCGATTACCGCAACAGATGCACAGAGTGCTCCGCAGGCCTCTCCGCAGGCCATTCCGCCGCCAAAGGCTCCTATGAGTTTAACTTCATCTCTGCTCAGCGTTATTCCCCTGTCTTCAGATATGGCCATAAGTGTAGCCTCTGCACAGTTGTAGCCTTGTTCAAGATAGTATTTTCTCACATTTTGAAGATTCATGGCGGCCTCCAGAGCTCATTATATACGCAATCAGCGGCAAATACAGTAAGGAATAGCAAAGAGCTCAGTGGGAACTGATAGGTTTTTATACTGTTTTCCGAAAATCGGGCTCTCAGTCTTATTTTTTCATACTGAAAACTGAAATCCGGCTTCTCAGTATGAAAACAAGGCCGTTTTGGCCTGCCTGAACCCTCATTTTTCATGTTGAAAACCGGAATCCTGGCCGCCAGTCTTATTTTTTCATACTGAAAACTGAAATCCGGCCTCTCAGTATGAAAGCAGGCTGCAAAGCTCAGAGGGCCGACACATGAGGGCAAAGTAATACTTTCCGGCAAAAAATTCCCCTGGAGTATTACCCGGTAATACTTTTCGTAAAAAAAATCCGAAATAGTATTACTCAAGCCTCTGGCGGCGGCGGGTCAACAAGGATTTTGGGCAAAGAAAAGGCTGTAACTCTCAGCCGGAAAACCGACTTTTGTTACAGCCTCCTGTTTAATCATAATTCTGTTACGTCCTCTCTGTCAGAAACTGTAAACAGCCTTAAATCTCAGGGAATCAAGCTCCTTATAGGCCCCGTATGTTCCGGTGCCGTTCACGCCTTCAAACATGAATACGGCGGAAGCAGTGGCCTTAAGTTCATCAGTAAAGCTGTAAGTGGCTCCTGCAGTAACAGCTCCATCCAGCTCCTTAAGTTCCAGAATTCCTCCGGCAGATATTTCCAAATCTCCTTCAAGAAGTGAGTAGTTTACTGCAGCTCCTGCCTGTCCCGTAATCTCTTTATCCTCCCTGTTCCAGACGCCGTAAAGCTCACCTGTTAAGGTAAGGTCATTTTTTATCCATTCAACACCGGCAGAAGCTGAGATTACTTCATCCCTTTCCGGATACCAGCCGGCCTCTCCCTTAAGGGTAACCTCTCCAACAGGTACTGCAGCAGAGGCACCGACCATAACAAGACGTTCATACTCACCGGCCATGTTCGGTATGTCTTCCCATCCCCAGTATCCGTAAAGTGAGAAGTCTCCGGCTGAGGTGTATGCAGAACCCTTGAATGCTGCTTCACTGTTTTCAAGTTTAGTCTCCGGCTTTGTTATCTCTATGCCGTAGTAGCTGTACATATCAAGGACAGACTGTGGCAGAGTGGACGGAGTGAAGAAAGGAATGAAGTAGAAATCAAAGGAATACGGGAAGGCATCATAAGAGAGCTTAAGCGCATCTATTGCAAGAGGGGAAGATTCCACTGGGTCAGAGAGATCTGACGGAGTAATCACATTTACAGCGCTCATAATCTCAGAGGTACCCCAGCTTGCTTTCTGACGTCCAAGTCTGAAGGCAAACCTGCCGGTAAAATAGTCTGCATATGCCTCAGAAAGAAAAGCTGTCACCTCACTGCCCAGAGCCTCATACTCTGCTCCGCCGTTAACATACAGATCGGTGTTCTCGCCGTATACATCAAGCTCAAGAGTCTGTTTTACAGTAGCAGAAGTGAATTTCCACGGGTCACCTGCCGGAGGAACAGAAAGGACGCCGGAGAAGGAAGTTTCCCCTGAAAAACAAACCTCGGCTGCAAAAGAGAGTGAAAGAACGGCAAATAAAAGGACAGATAACAGAGCTGTTTTCTTCATCTTATTCTTCCCTGCTCCAAGGCTGATACGGTGAAAACACTGTCATCTATTGCACCGGTGTTGTACTGGACGTCACTCATGGTAATCATGGACCAGGAGCCTGACTGAACGTTCTGCATTTTCATTACCTTTGTGCACGGATAGGAGTCTATATATTCAATTTCCGAGCACTCCAGCACCCTGTGAAGTGCCCCGTGCCTGTCATAGAACTCGCACCGGTAGAGAAGATAATCGTCCTGACCTATATAAACTACCCTCTCCGGATCGCTTTCTGTGTGTTCAATGCTCACACACTTAATCTTCCAGCACTTCACACCGCCTGCATATTCCTCTCCCAGAAGTGTGTAGGTGTCCTTTGAAATGGACCTGTCCCCCATATCCTCATAGGTGAAATCAGTTCCCATGAAGTTTCCCTCTGCCTCCGTACCGCTGGAGGCAATTCTCTTTACCTTCTTCAGCGCCGGCATATAGAGCCAGTTTTCACTGTCTTTCTTACTTCCGTCCTCCTGCTCCTCGTAGTTGAACATGAGGTATCCGACTCCTGAAACATCTTTGGGAGAAGTAAAGACAATCACTTCCTTTGTTACATCTCCGTAGTTCTTACTCTTCATGATTACTTCTCTGGTCTTCTCGGTTCCCTTTTTGCTGTGGATGAGAAGCTTTGCCTTTACGGAAGAAGAATCCGGCTCAGGAATCTCATGGGCCAGGCGGATTATCTCCTCTCCGGTAAGTTCCTGCGCATACAGACCGGCCAGGGCGGAAAGTGCCACAAGTATGGAAACGGTCAACAGTCTGAGTTTTTTCATTTTTTATCCTCCTTGCCGAAAGGCTTTGTAACATAGATAAGAACCGGCGTTATTGTATAGTCAGCAATAAGTGCCCCAGCGAGACCTGCAACAGAAAGGTAGCCTATCCTGCACAGGGCATTCATGGTGCTGAAGATGAAGATGGTGAACATGGCGCACAGAATTACTGTTGTCATGGTCATGGTCTTTCCTATCTCCCTGTAGGAGCTAAGGATTGAGCTCCTGTAGTTTCTGCACTTTTCGAAGTGATATTTGATATGGTTGGTGAAGTGAATGGTGTCATCTACTGCTATTCCCAGAATCATGGGCATGATAAGCGCGGTCACCATATCAAGCGGCACAGAAGCATATCCCATTATCGCTCCGATCAGCATGACCGGAGCAATGTTCGGAATCATGGCTATGGCTCCGGTTTTCAAAGATCCGAATGCAAGTACGAGCAGTATGAAGATAACTATGAAGGAAGTTCCGATAGACCTGAGTGAACCCCTTACCAGCTTTCCGTTCATGACGGCGTACTGCAGTACTTCTCCTACAACTCCGGCTGTCTTTGCATCAGGGAAGAGCTCATCTACCCACTTTTCTACCATGTCCATGTTCTTGACGCACTCCTCTGCGTCATAGCCCGAGAGTTCAACATGCAGATATGCTGCACTGAAGTCCTCACTGACGTAGTTGTACACGTCTCCTCCTCCTGATATTTCATAGAGGAAGAGTATCTGGGACACAAGGTCCTGACTGTCCGGAATTGAATAGTAAGCCGGATTGTCTTCATTGAGGGTTCTGTTCATCTCCTTGATGACTGAGGTAACTGATTTTACCCTCGGTTTTCCTCCGGAGACCTTGGTCATGGAGAGTGTTCCAATCCTTTCTGCAAGCTCATCCATTTTCTTAAGGACCTCAGGATTCTTTATGGCGTCTTCTTCGTCATACTCAATGAGAACCTCATAGCTGTACTGGCTTCCAAGCTTGCTTCTTGTAATCTCAAGCAGTCTCTTTATGTAAGGCGTACGCTCTCCCATCATGTCGGAGTAGTCCATGTTTACCTTTATCTTCATTATTCCGGGAATCATGGCAATCATGAGCATAAAGCCTGCAACAAGCACAACCGTGCTGTGTTTAAGTACCTTTCTTCCGGCTTTTTCCATTTTCAGGTCAGCTGTTGTTGAACCCTCTGTTGATACGTACTGGGGGTCCGGTTTTCTATTCTTTCCGTAGCTGCAGAGAATGGGCAGTAAAACCATTGTGTAAAGATAAACTGAGAAGACAGCTGCTGCAGTTATGCCTCCGACCCACCTCATGGATTTGATTCCGCCGGCCAGGAAGCTCAGCATGCCGGCCATGGTTGTAATTACCGTAAACAGCAGTGCCCATCCGCAGTCCCTTACTCCGAGAACTACTGATTCCTTTCTTTCTCCGGTTCTTCTGAAGTGCATCTTGAAGGCATTTATGAAATGTATGGCGTATCCTACTGACAGAGCCATGGCCAGCAGTAAGGTAACCATGAGCATGACCATGTTACCCTCTATTCCCATCAGTGCTGAGATACCCAGGGTTGTGCACAGTGCAAAGACCGTGGCAATTGCCGGAACAATTATTCCCTTAACTGACCTTGTGAAGAAGGCGAGGAAGAAAACCATGACGATAAAACCGATTGCTATGCGGGTTACGACCTGCTCATATGTGGCCTTCTCTTCCTCATACTCCGTGTAGCTCAAACCGCTTGGGAGTATCCTGTATTTATCTGATTTGTAACTTTCTGAATTGAAAATCTCCATGGCCGGTGGAGCTATCTTGTTCATGGCCTCAGTCAGGCTTTCGGAGTACTGCTCAAGTTTAAAAATAACCCAGGTTTCCGTGCAGTCATCACTTACCAGTACGTTTACAAGAGACTCTCTTGAGAGTATGAACTGTCGGATTCTTTCTATTTCTTCAGGGTCCTCAGGCACCCCGTCTTCAAACGGGTTTATGACCTCAAAGCCATCCTCCGTTCCGATCGGTATGGATAGGCTCATAAGGGAAGTTACACTTTCTACGTAAGGTACATTTTGAAGGATTTCATTTCCCAGTCTGTCTATGGCGTCAAGGACCTCAGGATCAAAGACGTCATCTGCCTTTATGAAGGCCAGAAGGGTGTCTGTTGAACCGAATATGCTTTCAAAGTGGTCCTGGTTCATCTGTACTTCTTCCCAGTTGTCAAACCAGTCCTCTTCTCCGTTTGTAAGCTTAAGGCGCGGCAGTCCAAGACACCCGATTACTGTAAATACGACAAGCGCTATCAGAAAAGCCTTCCTGTGCTTCAGCTGAAACCGTGCAAAAGATTCAAAGTGTTCATTAATTCTGGATGTTTTCATTTTATCTATAACGGTTACCGTTCGCTAACCATCTGTTATTATGGTTAGCATCCGCTAACATGTCAATAGAATTCAGAATAAAGAGATTCTTCGCTTTTTTGGATGCCCGTTAAGATTTTCAGGCTTTTAGTCTTATCTGAACCATCCTTTCTTTTCGTATGCTTCAGTTTTAACTTCACTGCAGGTATAACCTGTGGCGCTCACCGCTTCCTTAAGCTTACCGGTGTCTACCGGTTCTTCAGTCACAAATGAGGCCTCTCCTTTTCCTCTTGATGCTGAAACCTTCTTTGCTTCTGGAACTTCCTTCCTGATTACGTCACACACGTGTGCTTCACACATGCCGCACATCATACCGTCAACCTTTAGTATTGTCTTAAACATTTATTGCCTCTTTGAATTTTATTTTTACTATTTTCATCTTAACAAGCGAATCACAGAAACGGATCATGAGCCTGTGGACAAAACCCACGTTGCTGTAGATATCCCTGTAGCCACGCATGTAGCTTTTTGCACTGACCTTATCAAACCTGCTGCTCCAGGACTCAAGCTCCTTTTCATCTTCCATAGAAAAGTAAGCATTTACATCTGTAATTCCGGCTTCCTTAAGCCAGGTCTTCCTCATAAGGGAAGCTCCCCTTTTGTTACATGCATCAAATGCAAGTACTGCTCCCGGGAAACGCTCTGCCATCCCAATAAAGAGCTTTTTCAGGTCCTCTGTCTTGAAGTAGTAGAAAACTCCGGTAGCGTAGAACACGGCTCCCTTCCCGGCATCAATTCTATCCATCCAGGAGTGGTCATTGAGGTCACAGAAAATATTTTCTTCCCTCTCCCCTGCCGGCAGTAGCTCTTCCCTGATTTTAATTACATCCGGGTAGTCAAGGTTGTATCCGTGACACTTTCCATTGTCACACTTACTGAACGTGTCATCCAGGCCGCAGCCAAGGTTCACAACCGCTGCCTCAGGGTGCTTTTTAAGGTAGTCCTTTATCTCGCAGCAAATATCATACTGCCTCTGAGCTACTTCCAGAGCACCGAAGAGCCCAGCCGTAGACTCCATCTTCTTCCTTTTTTCATCAAAATCATAATCCAGTGAATCACAGATGCGTTTTGCTTCAGAATCTGAGAACAGATGAGGAAAACGCTCTGAACACACAAGCCTTCCGAAAAGAGGAATTACAAGTGTTTCCTGAACGGTATTCTTCTCAATATGATGCTTCATCTCAGTCTCCTGTCAAACAAACAGTTAGCCAAAACTAACCAACAAATAATTATCTTACCGCCTCATTTTCTTGTCAACGGCTTTTCATATAGTTTTATCTTCTCAGTCTACTATGACGAAAATTCAGCATATTTCATCTGCTTCTACACCCAGAGCCCTTGCCAGTGACAGGGCGGTCTTAAGTGAAAGGTTCTCAACACTACGCTCTCCGTACTCAAGCCTCTGAAGCTGTGATATGCTCATGCCGGCTCTTTCGGATAGTTCTTTCTGAGATAGATTTTTTATAAGACGCAGTGTCATAACAGGTGTTTTTGCCCTGGGTTTTATTAAAGCTTTAAGGGCCTCTACAGTTTTACTTTTATCTGCCTCGTGGAGTGTTGGATACATCTTTTCCAGTGTTCTTATGCTCACTGATTCCCAGATTCTTTTGAATGAGATGTTTTCATGCCACTGAAAATAGCAGAGGATCCAGCCGCACCAGAACAGTGGACTTCTATCCTCTCTCCAGAATGGAATGGTGAAGGTTGTGAGATTCTCTCTTTCATGGAGAACCAGAAAGGCCAGTTCAGCGCCTGATTTCCCAGCAATAAGGGAAATATCTCCTGTTTCAAAACGTCTTGAAACAGAGCTTTGTATAAACATTTGCCAGAAGCCGTCAGAGTCGTATCCGCAATCCAGAACAGCGTATTCAAGCATGTCTCCGAGCCTGATCATGGCTTCTTCCAGATATATTTCACTGTAGGCGCGGGTCATGGCTCTTTATCTCCTTTCTCATGATATCAATTATGTAAAGCTCATCAGAGGTGTAGCTTCTTTTTCTGTCCCCAAAAAGATAAGCCTCTCTGGCTCTCTTATCGCGTCTGCTTCTAAGTACGAAGTATTTTTCCCGTTCAGCCTTTTCAGCTCCTGTGAAAGTCAGTCTGTCAAAAGCTTTTTGTGAAACCAGAACAACCTGTTCTCCCAATTCTCCCAGTTTCATGGCTTTGGCAAGTTTGTTGACAGATATAGTGTTGTTAAGAAAATCAGAAGCAAAAGAGAAATATGAATCATCTGCACGGTAGCCTGTAATCACATCATATCCCTCAGTTCGAATACTGAAATTGGCAAGTAGATAATCTTTAGCATCTCTGGCAATCGGATTTGAGAGACGAAAGCTTCTGTTCTTAAGAAGGATTGTAAGCCAGTGCAGGATTGTGTACTCAGTGTCATTAAGATTAAGGATTTTGAGATCTGAGAAATCTATTTCATAGGAGTTTGCATAGCCATCATGATCTGATGTGCAGCTCCATTCCTTGGCCATCTCAATTTCTTTTGTACAGTAGAAGCCCTTCCCATAGTCATTAAAAGGACTTCCGTATCCAAACAGAGGCTTTTCTATTATTTCTTTAGAGCCATGAAACAAGCGCATTACTACTCCTAATATAGGAATACACCCAATTGGGGGTATTTTCAAGCTTTATCTTTGCCCTTCAAGTCAGGATGGTCTTTTACAGAGTTCTGCTACCGTGATACTTGCGCCATTAAAAAAGAAGATATGATTGCCTTTGTGAAAAAGAGATCATAATAGGAATCTGCGTATGTTGACACACAGGATGCAATACTTGCCTTCTCCGGAGTGTCAGGGTTTCCCGACATTCCGCTTGCACCAAAACAGAATGGCACAGCAATATAAACAAAAAGTTAAACTCTAGTTTCCCTGTTAAAAGGCTTGCCCAATTCTGAAGGTCCGAGACTGTTGGTTTTTCTGTTGAAAGCAAGAACCACTATAACGAGCAGGTATGGAAGCATTGTTAAAAATTCGTAGTACCGGAACTGCGGAACAAATATCTGTATCTGAGTCTGAAGAGACTGAGCAAATGTAAAAAGCAATGCTCCAAGGAAGATTTTGACAGGATGCCACTGCCCGAAGTATACAAGGGCAACCGCAATAAAACCTCTGCCTCCGATTATATCAGCTGTAAACATCTTAGCCTGGCAGAGTGTAAGGAACGCACCGGCAAAAACAGCACTGATAAAAACAAGTACTATAAATGCAACAAGTGTAATAAGCAAAACAGAGAAAGACCTATTCTTTCCATCTATCCTATAAACATATATCGTGTCATCATCAAGCTTCAGACAGCCTTCACAGGGAGTCTCACTGATAAGCCAAATGCAAGGGCAACTGCCGAATTCCCTGTTGCTACCTGCTAACTTCTTTTTATAACAGAAATAAAGGCCTGATAATTCCCATAAGAAAGTTTAGTAAATTTTAGTAGAAATCCCATAAAAACGGACTTAGGATATCATCAACTAAAACGATTTAGTTTTCAGGGAGAGATTTTATGGGACACGTCACAATAAAGACAATTGCCAGAGAAATGGGATTATCCATCTCCGCAGTCTCAAAGGCCCTTAACAACTATCCTGATATCAATGAGAACACTAAAGAAGCGGTAATACAGAAGGCTCTGGAAATGGGATACTCTCCAAATATGATTGCCAGAAACCTGGTAAAAAGCACGTCTAATTCTATAGGCGTGGTTGTAAGAGACACATCAACAATCTACGGAGAGCTGCTTAAACCTCTAAGTGAAGCTGCGCTGAAGAAAAATCTGACAATTGTAATGGGAGACTCCAACAGAAGCAAGGAAAGAGAGTTAAGTCATATAAAATCCATGATGGCCTCCAGGGTCATGGGCCTGATAATAGCCCCTGTTGACTCAGATGTAACCGAAATTGAAAAAACAATAAGTTCAGGCTTTCCTGTTGTCTATCTGGGGGGTCATGTTTCAAAGCCAAGAAGAAATCAGGTAATGGTTGATTCTGAGCACGGGGTCAAACTGGCCATTGATTATTTGTATTCACTGGGACACAGAAATATTGCACTTGTAACAGATGCAAAAAGCACTGAGTCAACAAAACTGAAAATTGATTCCTATATTAAGGAAATGGAAAAGCACAACCTAAATCCTGCTATTTTTACGGATACAACAGATGACGGAAACCTGGTTGCAGCAGGATACAGACAAATAGAAAGAATCTTTCAGACAAATGAGAAATACACAGCCCTCTTTGCTGTTAAGGACATGCTTGCAGCCGGCCTTATGCAGGCTCTTAAAGACAGAAACATCTCAGTGCCTGATGACATATCTGTTATCGGATATGACGGAGCAGACGTCTCTTCCTACCCAATGATTAATCTGACAACAATCGCTACTCCTAAAGAGAAAATAGCTGAATTGCTCGTAGACATTATTCTTACACAAGCCAATGGAGAAACCTACCGGGAACCCAGGCAGTACTTCACAGAGCCTGTGCTTGTACAACGAAGCAGTTGTAAAAGGATTTTGAATCCTTGAAACATAAATGGAGGTTGTAATTATGAAGAAATTACTAGCTTTAGTACTGGTAGCAGGAATCCTGTTTTCCTGTTTTGCCGGAGGATCGGCTGAGTCTGGAAAAACAGATGCAGTTCAGGCAGCAATCAAAGCTGCAGAGAAAATGACCTGGGACGAACTTCTTGCAAAGGCAAAGGAAGAAATCGGCGATAACGAGCTTGTTATTTACGGAACAACATCTCGTGTCGAGGAAAAATCCTTTACAGAAGCAACAGGTATAAATATCAAGACTGAACAGCCTGATGACACTCAGATTTATGAAAAAATGCAGGCAGAAGCCGGAAACGGTATTTACGGTGCAGACGTATATGTAACAACCGACAGCTTCAACCTTATGAATCTCGCTTTTGCAAATGGCTGGGCAAAGAACTATGTCCCCGCTGATTACAAGGACGAGATTGCAGATGCTGATGAGAACCCGCTTGTGGCCCTGTATTACGGAAGACTTTTCATCTATAACAACGGTGGAGATCTTAAGAACTACATTACAAACATCTGGCAGGTAACAGAGCCTGAATTCAAGGGAATTGAAATGAAGAGCCCGCTTCTTGAGAAGTGCTCCATGAACTTCCTTATCACACTCACAAGCCCTCAGTGGCAGGCAAAGCTCGCTGAAGCTTATAAGAGCTACTACGGAAAAGAATGGGTAAATGACGGAACATATCCAAACATTTCATATGAATGGATTTACAAGTACATCCAGAACTGCTCATTCATCAACAAGGACAGCACAATTGCCAAGGATATTGCAAAGGGAGCCAAGGGAGCTACAGGTTTCTTCGTATACTCAAAGTTCCGCTCTGTTGACTACTCAAATCTTACTGTTGCCGCAAATGAAGGCGTTGAAGGCTTTGCCGGCATGCTCTATCCGATCTACAGTGTAGTAGCCGGAAATGCAAAGTATCCGTATGCTGCATGTCTTTACATCAACTATCTGCTCAGCGAGAACGGATTCATGAAGATTTTCGGAAAAGATATGGGAGCTTACTCCACAAACACATCTGTTTCAATCAGCGAGAACGCAAAGTCTGCCGGAGACCAGGAGATTGCATTCTGGCTCGAGAACTGTGTTGTTGAAGACAGCGCTTACATTCCTACTGTTTACGCTCAGGCATATACAAAGATTGCAGCCTGGTGTGCAGGAAAGTAATTCACAGATTACAGGTACCGGCAATTCTGAATGCCGGTACCTTCCATCTTCCAAGGTAATCATATGAACAACAGTCAGACACTTACCAAACCGCAGAGGGCTTTTAACAGTTTCCTGGCTTATTTTTCAAAGCCTTCAAACGTTATAGTTATAGTCTCACTGACAATTCTGCTGTTATGTATAGTCTACCCCATGTATGCGGTGCTGAATGCCTCCCTTACTGTAGGGCAGATGGATTCCATGATGTACAATTCCCTTTACGGGCTCAAACTCGCAAAAGGAGATTTCACAATTCTGAACTTTCATATGCTCATGTTCGGAAAATACTCCTCAGAGTACAGCTCTTCCTTCTTCTGGAAGCCTCTGTGGAACAGTATCCGCATGTCTACATATTCATCTCTAATTGCCCTCATACTCGGCGGAATGATAGCCTGGCTTATAACAAGAACAGACATCAGATACAAAAAGTATATCTCATCTGTTTTTGTTTTCCCGTATATCATGCCGTCCTGGACACTTGCACTGGTCTGGAAAAATGTTTTTGCAAATTCCCGGGTAGGAACAGGAGTTACAGGTATGCTTGAAAGCCTTACCGGAGTCTGTGTTCCGTCCTGGTTTGTTTACGGAATCTTCCCGTGTTCAGTTGTTATGGGAATTCACTATGCTCCTTTTGCATATATTCTCATAGGCGGCATACTTCGTAATATGGATGCAAACCTTGAAGAGGCTGCAACCATTCTGAAGGCCGACAGATGGAGAATAACCAGAAAAGTTACTCTTCCGATTGTTCTCCCTGCCCTCATTTCCACAGTTCTTCTTGTATTCTCAAGTACAATGGCCTCATACGCTGTTCCTGTATTTGTTGGATCTCCCGGAGACTTCTACGTCATGTCCACCATGCTCAGATCTCTGTACAGTTCGTCATACTCCGGCCAGTCATATGTCATGACCCTTGTTCTTGTTCTTATAGGAATACTCATGTTGACATTAAACCAATCAGTAATAGGAAAGAGAAAGTCCTTTACCACAGTTACAGGAAAGTCTGGACAGGTTTCATTTATAAGGTTAAAGGGAAACAAGGTTCTTTCAACAGTCATTGTCGTTCTCCTGTTCTTTATTGCCATATTCCCAATCTTCTCATTTGCTCTTGAGTCACTCTGCGGCGTGCAGGGTGATTACTCAACGCTCACACTAAAGTACTGGTTAAGCAGAGAGGATTTGGGAGGCTTCCATGTGGCAGTCGGAAAGGGTATTCTTTTCAACTCCGAAATCTGGGGTGCCCTTTGGGGAAGTCTTAAGCTGTCCATAGTCGTTTCTCTTGTTGTAGGAACACTCGGATTTCTTATCGGATATGGAGTTTCAAAAAACAGAGGTTCCAAGCTTGCAACACTTCTTTCAAACGTTGCCTTCTTCCCCTACCTCATACCGTCAATGGCCTTCGGATCGATCTTCCTGGCCGTCTCGACAAAGCTGCTGTTCTTAAGAGGAACATTCTTCCTCCTGGTTCTTGTTGCATCGATTAAGTACCTTCCGTTTGCGTCCAGAAGCGGCACCAGTGCCATGATGCAGCTTTCAGGAGAAATTGAAGAAGCAGCTGTGATAGTCGGAGCACCGTGGATTGTCAGAATGACAAGAATTCTGTTCCCGATACAGAAATCAAGCTTTATCAGCGGATATCTTCTTCCGTTTGTCTCATGTATAAGAGAACTTTCTCTGTTCGTACTTCTGACTTCAAGCGGAACTCTGATTACAACACTTCTTTCCTACTTTGACGAAAGAAACGTTGTTCAGATGTCAAACGGAATCAACCTGCTGATTATAATCGTTGTTCTGATTGTAAACTTCACAACCAACAAACTTACCGGAGCATCTATAGACAAGGGAATTGGAGGAAACTGATATGCCGGAAATAGTATTAAAAAACATAACCAAGAAATGGGGTGGCTTTACAGCTGTAGAAAACCTCAATCTGACAATAGAAGACGGAGCATTCATCACTTTGCTTGGTCCTTCAGGCTGTGGTAAGACCACAACACTGAGAATGATAGCAGGCCTTGAGACGCCCACAACCGGAGAAATACTTATAGATGGAAAAACCGTATTCAGCTCAGACAAGGGCATAAACATATCGGCAGCAAAGAGAGATGTAGGTTTTCTATTCCAGAACTACGCCCTTTGGCCGCATATGACAGTTTATCAGAACATTGCCTTTGGTCTGGAAACACTGAAATGGAAAAAACCGGATATTGAAAAGCGTGTTGCCCAGATGCTTGAGACCATGCAGATCAAGCAGTTTGCCCAAAGATATCCTGCAGAACTTTCAGGCGGACAGCAGCAGAGAGTTGCCATAGCAAGAACTCTTGCTCCGAAACCCAAGGTTCTGTTCATGGATGAGCCGCTGTCAAACCTGGATGCAAAACTCAGGGGTGAAATGAGAACAGAATTAAAGCGCCTTCATATAGACACAGGTTCCACCTTTGTATATGTAACACATGACCAGCTTGAAGCCATGACTATGGCAACAAAAATCTGTCTCATGAAAGACGGTGTACTTCAGCAGTATGATGCTCCGCTTGATGTTTATGCTCTTCCTGCAAACCGCTTTGTAGCCGACTTTGTAGGAAACCCAACCATGAACTTCATATCAGGCAAAATCAAACTTACAGGAGAAAAAACCGCCGAGCTTGAGGCTCTGGGACATTCTTTTGTTTTCCATGCAAATGAAGAGATTAAAATGCAGAACGGAGATGTCACTATAGGTGTCAGACCCGAGTCTCTTCCGATCTCAAAGAAGGGCGATATAAGCGGAACTACTTACTCTACTCTTCCGGCAGGTATGGAAACGACTGTAAGAATCAAGGTTGCAGATACAATCCTTTCTTCTGTTATGTTCGGTTCTCTGGACTATAAGGTAGACTCTGAGATTCATTTCTCTATTACCGGAGACAGGATACTTCTCTTCTCTCAGGAAGGGAACAGAGCAGCTTCAGGCTCGGTAGAGAAAAAAGGAGAATAACAGCTAATGCTATTGGGAATACCGTCGTTGATTGAAATGAGAACAGTGAAAGAGCAACTCGAATTCTGTAAGAACAATAATTACAGTTTTTTCGAGATGAACCTCTCTTTCCCCTGGTTTCAATCTGACAGGATCAATCAGAATCTGATGACAAAACTCAGCAAAGACTGCGGCATAGGATATACAATCCATTTGCATGACCAGCTCAACCCATTCGATTTCTCTCCTGAAATAAGAGAAGCCGGCATGAAAAGTATTGAATATGCACTCTCACTTGCAGAAAAAACTGAATCAAAAAGGATAACACTGCATTTACAGAGCGGTATGTATTCTTCTGTTGCCGGAAAGAAAATCTATGCCTATGAAGTCTGTAAGGATGAATATCTCTCCTATGTAGATTCCATGGCAAGGCTTGTTTCTTCCCGGCTTTCCGGTTCTGATTGTTATTTTTGTATAGAAAACACAAAAGGCTTTAAACCATATCACAAGAGCGCCATAGAACATATGCTCTCTTTCAGTAATTTCGGTTTGACTTTTGATGTCGGACACAACTACAAGGCAAGTGAAGATGATGAGGGCTTTATTCTCTCCCATAGAAAGGCCATAAAGCATTTTCATATTCACGATGTAACCGAAAAGGCAAATCATGTTGCCCTTGGAACAGGGGTTCTGGATGTAGTTCATTATATGAATCTGGTTAAGGAACTTGACTGTCCTGCCGTTATTGAAGTCAAAGAATCATCTGCCCTGAAAGAAAGCTACACCTTTCTGAAAAACAACGGCTTTGTAGACTGAAATACCTGAAACTGCCGATTTTTGTCGGCAGTTTCTTTATGCCCTAACACTCTCAGCTTTTCATCTCAATTATATTTCAGCATAAATATTTGCATTATGAAAACAAACGATCCATTGGAGAGAACCAACTGCTTAGTAAGCGTAATTTCTATCGGAGCCGAGTGAAAACTGAACCACTTAGCCAATCAATAATTGAGCCATCCCAATGAGGCTACAATGTTGTTAATACACAAAACCCGAAGTCCTGATTATTGATGATGTTGGAAACAGACGAGTTGACCGTGCTGGCTCAGAACTGTTTGCTGAAATTGTAGCAAGGCGCTATGAAAAAGGTAGCATCATTGTAACTAGCACAAAACCATTTTCTGAATGGCCTGTTAACTTTACTCCTGAGCATTGTGCAGAAGCTGTTGACAAGTTGGTTCATCACAGCGTTATCATTACCATCAAAGGTCCAAGCTACAGCTTTAAAGAAAAGCTTGATTTGTTGAAGGGTGCATCTCTAACTTGATGCACATCGCTGGGTGGTTCAAATTTCACTCGGCTCAAGTGGCTCAAAAATCACTCGGCTCCGATATGGTAAGGAGAATTGGTTATGGAAAACAAAAAAGTAAGGAAACATTCATTATGTGAAAAAAATGCTGTAATCGCAATGATACTGACAGTTCCTCTGGGTTTATTAACTCAATTGAGCGGCCAGACACAGGGAGTAGTAAGCGCACTTATTGTCTCCGCTCTGTCCCTGGTTCTTCTGATCATTTATAATAAGTGGTTTTCGCCTGAATTTGATGGCGTGTTTAAGGCTCATGTTCCGGTAAAAGAGATACTTATGGTATCCTCTGCGATGGCAATCCTTATTATCGGATGCATAATCATAAATGCTATATATAGTGGACTTGCTTTTAAACCATCAGTTTCTTTCGTGTGCCTGGCACTAATGGCTGGCATTAGTGAGGAGACCATTTTCAGGGCGATGCTTATTCCTATAGGAATGAGATATCTGAAGGTGAAGAATAGGGCAGTGGCAGCAGTAATTATCTCATCTGTCATCTTCGGACCGCTCCATTTGACAAATATATTCGTAGGAGCAGATCCTGTCATGACTCTGATACAGGCATTCATGGCAACCTGTGGCGGTTTTGTGCTCGCCGGAATATATCTGAGGACCGGATCGGTAATCCCGGGAATGATTGCTCACGCTGTGTATGATTTTATCAATTTTGTTACAGATCCAACCATCAATGAAAAGGGTGTTGTAGTTTCTAATAGCGGGAATGTTGGTATTTCGTATTATGTGATTATACTGGCGGTTTCGGTGACGCTTCTTGTAGCAGGATGCTATCTTATCAGAAAGACTAAACAGGATACAATAGAGAATATATGGAAGATCAAGTGGAGCAACTGAATTCAATCGGAGAAGGAAAAATGAGGGAAGGTATATAAAGCATCGGAGGAGATAAGACGAATGGATAACAAGAAAGTTATGGCTGTTCCAAGGATTTGTGCGTATCTTGTGATAGTAGTTTGTATTTTAGGGATTATAGTGGGCTCTATTTTTGATTACAGTATTAACGTAGCACTGGCGAACAAGACTGACATTGGAACCTTTTTTGCTACCTATGGTTCTTATTTTTCCTATTGCTTATATCCTGCAGCTGGGATGTGTATC
>JAIKXP010000036.1 GCA_024684115.1 Sphaerochaetaceae bacterium
AGGCACACTTCTGTGCATACCAGACTACAAAGTTCTTGGACAGGGCATATGCAAAACCGGCCTTCTGGTAGTCTCCTTTTGCAAGGTTTGCCTTTTTGAGGATTTTCTTTACGAACTTTTCCTCATCAGTCTCTGCAAGAGCATAAACCTTCTCGTTGATCAGGAACTTTGGAAGGGAGTAGGCTGAGTTTGAAGCAATATCAACAATTACGCTTCCTTTCTCCATAACCTTTGAAAACTCCTGGTTAACATAAACGGTACCGAGAGAGTTAACCCTTAAAATCTGCTCTCCTTTTGCCATGTTGGGTGAAAGACCGGCAGAGTTGATTACGTTTGTAATCTTTCCAAGGCCCGAAGCGTATTCAGCGAGCTTTCTGACGCTTTCGCGGTTTGATGTGTCACATGCAAAGGCATGGGCTTCAAGACCTGCTTCTTCGAGTTCCTTAACAGCATTTTCAAGTTTTGATACTGTTCTTCCGGAAAGGACGTAGACCTTATCCTTTCCCATATATCTGGCAGTAGCGAGACCCATGCCGCTTCCGCCTCCGGTAATTACACATATCTTCTTCACCCGTTTCTCCTTCTTTTTTTCTGTACCGTACACTAATTATGTTTACGAATTGTTAAAGATTCAGGAAAAATTCAGGTATTTTTCAAGTTCTTCAAGCCAGATGTGGGAGATAGAGTCTGAAGGCATGCTCCAGGCTCCTCTCGGTGAGAGTGAAATCTCACAGACCTTAGGTCCGTCAGGCATACAGGAGCGTTTGAACTGCTGGTTGAAGAATCTCCTTATGAAGGTCTTGAGCCACAGGGCTATTGTCTGTTCGTTGAACCTGCCGCTGAATGCATGAACTGCCATCCTGTAAATCTTGGACGGGCTGCAGCTGTATCTGACAAGGTGGTAGAGGAAGAAGTCATGAAGCTCATAGGGGCCCACTATGTTTTCCGTTTCCTGCTTGCCGGGGATAAGCTCCGGGCTGATAGGAGTGTCGAGGATGGACTTAAGAGTCTCCCTTGTACTCTCAGATGCAAGATTCTGGGCGTAGTAGGCAGTAACCTCCCTTGCCACCGTTTTAGGAACGCCGGCGTTTACGCCGTACATGGACATGTGGTCTCCGTTGTAGGTTGCCCAGCCGAGGGCCAGCTCACTTATGTCTCCTGTTCCTACGACTAATCCGTTGTACTTGTTTGCCAGGTCCATGAGAATCTGGGTTCTTTCCCTGGCCTGAGAGTTCTCAAAGGTTGTGTTGTAGTCTGTTTCGCTCTGCTCAATATCCTTGAAATGCTGTCTTACGGCATCTGTAATGTCTATTTCCATGAAGCTGCATCCAAGGCTCTGAACCAGGGCTTCTGCGTTTGACCTTGTTCTGTGGGTTGTGCCGAAGCAAGGCATGGAGATACCGAAAATGTTTCTCTTGTTCATGCCCATGTCTTCAAAGGCCTTAACTGTTGCAAGTAGAGCCAGGGTTGAATCAAGACCGCCTGAGATTCCGAGGATGGCAGTTTTTGTTCTTGTGTGCTCAAGTCTTCTTCTGAGTCCTCTTGCCTGAAGGTCAAGAACCTCAGCACAGGCTTCAGCCTTTTCAGAGGCTTTCTCCGGAAGGTAAGGAGTTCTTGTAATGTGTCTTGTAAGTTCTGTCTGACCATTTTCCAGGTTAAACTCAATGAAGTCGTTAACCGGCTCACTGTAAACACGTCCTGAGCGTCTTCTCTCTGAACAGATCTTCTGTGTATCAATTTCAGAAATGAGAAGGGAGTCTTCGTTTCTTGATGTGCATGCAAGAACTTCTCCAAGCTCTGTTATAATGTTGAAACCGGAGTAGACCAGGTCTGTGGTACTCTCTCCGTCTCCAGCCCCTGAGAAAACGTATGAAGTGAAAAGTCTTGAACTCTCATGGGCAAGGCTTCCTGCAACTTTCTTGAGCTTTCCGGCGTAGTCATCGCAGGTCTCGGGACAGGCAAGAACCGTAGCTCCACACTCTGTCAGTACTCCATCAAGGTCCGAAAGACCTGAGGAGCAGCCCAGTACGAAGGATGAAACCTGGTTATTCTTAAAGAGGAGGGTAGAGCCCATCGGGACTATGAAGTCACCGATCTGTACAGCTGTTTCCTCTTCCGGGGCTTCGGCGAACCATCTCTTTTCTGCGGGACTGAGATTTGATTTCGGAACTATTCCCAGCAGTTCTCCGCCACATGAAACAAAACTGCAGTTGTAGACCTTTCCTGAAACTTCAAGAGGGGCTCCGTATACTGCCACCATGTTTTTCGGTGTACCGTTTGCTATTGAATTGACGGCTTCCCTTGCGCTGTCAAGAAGAGCCTGCTGGTGAAAGAGGTCTCCTGCCGTGCAGCTTGTAACACAGAGTTCGGGAAGAACAAGAAGATGAACACCTTTTTCTGAGGCCATTTCAAAAAGGTCCAGTATTCTGCTGGTGTTGAATGAGGTATCTGCAACTTTTACTGAGGGGGTTGCTGCTGCAACCTTGATAAAACCGTGAATCATAAAAACCTCCGACTTCAAGAAGATTATATTGCAACATATGAGTCTTTGAAAGCACGGCATTTTACCTCGGTGGAATTTAATGTTATAATCTTCCTGTCATTACGGAGTGAAAAATGTTTAAAGGAAAACTTTCAGGATTCCTGCTTGCAGTAGTCCTTGCAGTTCTAAGCTTTTTTGTTCTCTTCTTTCTCTTCCCGGATACTGCAGACAGATACTTCGGTGTGAGCATAAGACACAATGCAGAAGAGGTCCGTGAAATGATCAGGGATTTCGGAACCCATGTAAAGTCCGGTACCGAAACCGTGGTGGACAAGACAATCAGCACTGTTGTTGATTCAGGGCAGGACTTCATATCCAGCGTAATCAACGGAAACCAGAGTCAGACACAGAATCAGAGTCAGACACAGAACCAGAGCACCTCACAGACAGGAGCGGGTTCAGCAAAACCTGACTACAGTGATCTTATAAGCAGGTAAAAGATGGAAAGAAAAAAACTGTTCGTCGTAGATGGATACGGCCAGATCTTCAGGTCTTATTATGCTTTCGTAACAAACCCTTTGAGAGACAGAAACGGCGTTAACATCAGCGCGGTATACGGTTTTTTCAATACCGTCATGGGCCTTATCAAACAGTATAAGCCTGACTACTTTGCAGTAGCCCTGGATTCAAAGGGAAAGACCTTCAGGCATGAGATGTTCCCTGAGTACAAGGCAAACAGGGATAAGACACCTGAAGACCTTCATGCCCAGGTAGAAGTCATCAGGGACATAATGGACAAGATGGGCCTCAAGCACTTTGAAGAGACAGGCATGGAGGCAGATGACATAATTGCCACCCTTTCAAAAGCGGTTCAGCCAATGGGAATTGAGACTGTAATAGTTACCGCTGACAAGGACCTCATGCAGCTTGTAAACTCAGACATCTTTGCACTGCGTCCACCACAGAAGGGCTCTCATGACTACAGGCTCTGCGGAGAGAATGAGGTTAAGGAGATCTTCGGAGTAAGGCCGGACCAGATAGTGGATTACCTCACAATACTTGGAGATGCATCTGATAATGTGCCCGGAATCAGGGGACTTGGAGAGAAGAGTGCAGTAAACCTCCTTTCTCAGTACGACAGCCTCAAAAACATATATGAAAACATTGATTCAATGACTCCATCGGTTAAGAAGAAGCTTGAAGAGGCCAGGGACCATATTGAGCTTTCACACAGGCTGATTGTCCTCAAGGATGATCTGTTTGACAGCAGCTTCTTCTCCCTTAAGGACCTGGAAACAGGCAGAATCAACTGGCATGACGGGGCCTTCCTCTTCCGTAAGACAGGATCCCCAAGGCTTGCAAAGGCAGCGGATGCAATGGGTGGACCTGAATCAACAGGTCTCTACGACCCTGAGGTAAAATACAGAAAGATAGAAGAGGACAGTCTTTTTTCAGAGCCGGAAAAAGAAGAAGAGAAACCGGAAAATAAAACAGAGAATAAAGAAGAGAGCGTTGAGCTTTATAACCCTGAGAACCTCATAGGCTGCGACCTTAAGGAAATAATCCGGCAGTTCAGGGAGAAAGGAATAGAGGCAAAGCCTGTCTTTGACATGACTCTTGCCGCCTGGCTTTTAAACAGCGGAGCTGCAAAGTATGACAGGGAGTACCTTCTTGAGCAGTATGAAGCCGAAAATGAGAAGGAGCTTTATTTTAAGCTTAAGGGACTTCTGGAGCAGAAGGGCCTTGATAAGGTTCTTATGGAGTATGAAATGCCCCTTATCCCGGTTCTTGCCTCAATGGAAGATGAAGGAATAATTCTTGATACACAGAGGCTCAAGAGCTTTGAGAATGAGCTTGTAGAGAGCCTTGGCAAAATAGAAGAAGACATCTATACCCTGTGCGGACACGAGTTTAACCTGAACTCTCCGAAGCAGCTTCAGGAAGTTCTGTTCGTAGAAAGGGACCTTCCAACAGTTAAGAAGACAAGCCGTGGTTTCTCAACGGATTCTGAAGTGCTTGAGAGCCTTGCAGCAACAACAGAGGACCCGGTGCCTGCACTGATTCTTGATTACAGGGCAAAGAGCAAGCTTCTTTCAACATACGTTACAGCCCTTGGCCCCATGATTGACAGCAGGGACGGGAGACTTCACACGACCTTCCTCCAGACAGGTACTGCAACCGGAAGGCTTTCTTCAAAGAACCCGAACCTGCAGAACATACCGATCAGAACTGATGACGGCAGAAGAATAAGAGATGCCTTTGTTCCAAAAGAGGGCTGCCTTTTCCTCTCCGCCGACTATTCTCAGATAGAACTTGCAGTTCTTGCCCATATTTCAGGAGATGAGGAGATGCGCTCCTCCTTCATAGAAAGAAAGGACGTACATGCACAGACAGCCAGCCTCATCTTTGACATAATGCCTGGCCTGGTCACTCCTTCCCAGAGAAGGGTTGCAAAGGTAATCAACTTCGGTGTTATCTACGGCATGTCTCCCTACAGACTGAGCCAGGATTTGCATATTACCCCGAAAGAGGCAAAGTCCTTCATAGACACCTATTTTGAACGCTACAAGGGCATTTCTGCCTTCATTGAAAAGACAAGGGAAGAGGCCAGACAGACTCTGGAAGTGAGGACCCTGGGCGGACACTTGAGGAAGATTCCTGACATGAGAAGCGCAAACCACGTTGTCAGAAGCGCAGCTGAAAGGGTTGCGGTTAACACTGTAATTCAGGGAACAGCCTCAGAGATAGTCAAAAAGGCCATGATAGGGATAGACCGCGCACTTAAGGAAGGGGCTTTCAAGTCACGTATGCTCCTTCAGGTTCATGATGAGGTGATTCTTGAAGTTCCGGAAGAAGAGCTGAAGAAGGTTTATGAACTGGTTGAAAGGGAAATGACAGCGGCTTCAAACCTTAATGTTCCTCTCGGAGTGAGCATAGAAACAGGCCATTCATGGGGAGAAATGCACTGATGGGACCTATAATAGGGCTTAGCGGAAAAAGCTGCAGCGGAAAGAACTATGTGGGAAAACACATTGCCGGAAAGGGTTTTGAAGTATGGGACCTGGACCGCAAGGCTGAAGAAATCCGTGAAGAGAAAAGAGACGAGATAATAAAGGCCTTTGGAACTGAAGACAGAAGGGAGATTGGGAAGATTGTCTTTTCCAACCCGGAAAAGAGAAAGGCACTTGAAAACATAATCTATCCTGAGCTGGAAAAACGCATAAAGGACCATGATGGAATACTTGTGATAAACGGAGCTACCATTCACAGGGCAGGTATGGATAAGCTCTGTTCTTTTCTTATCTATACAGATGCTCCCTATGAAGTGAGGCTTTTCAGGGCAATGATGAGGGACGGAGTGAGTGCTGAAGAGTTTAAGTTAAGGGACCAGGCCCAGGCAGATGTGGATCCAAAGGACAATGCCTACCGCTGCCCTGTATACATTTTTGATACTTCGGGGAATCCTGACTACAGTAAGCTTGATGAAATTACAGCTGAGGGTCTGTGTAGATTCTGTACGAGCCGTCCAGAGTCCTGAAAATCCAGTTGTTTCCCTCTTTTCTTTCAATATAGGAGCCGCAGAGCGGAACCTTTCCGCCGCCTTCGGGAAGGTCTGCTGCATATACGGGCATGGCCAGGCCGGAGAGCCTTTTTCTGAGTTCTTTTTCTATCTCAAGTCCTTTTGCAAGGGGAACACGGAAGCAGGAAGTGCCTGTTACAAGGTCTCCCTGGAACAGGTAGTAGGGCTTGATTCTAGCAGAGATGAGGCCGTTACAGAGCTCTTCCAGAGTATCTGCACTGTCATTTACTCCCCTTAAGAGAACCGTCTGGTTCATGGCGGGGATTCCTGCGTCTACAAACCTGGATACCGCAGCAACAGCTTCGGGGGTAAGCTCCCTGGGGTGGTTGAACTGGGTCATAAGGTAGAACGGAGCGGTCTTGAAGGACTTAAAGATGTTAATAAGATTATCCGTTATCCTATCAGGCTTCACTGCTGCCATACGTGTGCAGATTCTGATTACAAGGGATGGGGAAACTTCACGCAGGGAAGAGATGAGGTGGGAGAGACGGGAATCTGAGAGAGTCAGAACATCGCCTCCCGTGAGGAGGATTTCCCTTATTTCGGGGTGCTCGGAGATGTATGAGCAGGCCTGAGAGATCTCCAGGTCACTGATCGGGCCCTGCATGTTTCCGGTAAAGCGGCGTCTGAAGCAGTGTCTGCAGTACTGGGCGCAGATGTCGGTTGTAAGAAGGGCCACTCTGTTTGTGTAGCGGTGAATCAGCCTTTCCCCGTTGCTGTGGCTGACTTCTGCGAGCGGATCAGGGGTCTCAAGTCCGTCACTCATGTTTTCAAAACAGGTAGGCACGCACTGTTTTCTGAGCGGGTCCGAGGGATCAGAGGGGTCAATGAGGTTAAAGAAATAATCGGTAATCAGCACCGGCAGGCTCTGCGGGCTTTCTTTCCAGGCTTTTTCTTCTTCAGTGAGGTTAAGTTTTTTCTGCAGCTGCTCAAGGCTTGTAATCATAAAGGGTATAAAAAAGGGCTGTAAGCACAGCCCCGTAAATCAGAATCTGAAGGTCAGTCGTTGACTCTTTCAAGATATTCCTTAGTCTCAGTGTTTACTCTGATCTTTTCACCCTGCTTGATGAAGATAGGTACTCTTACTCTGAGGCCTGTTTCAGTTGTAACAAACTTTGTAGCACCCTGAACTGTATCTCCCTTGATTGCTTCCTCTGCTTCTGCAACAAGGTAAACAACCTTTGAAGGAATCTGGATGTCCAGAATTTCATCATTGTAAGTTGTACATCTGTAGGTTTCGCCGTCCTTCATGAGGAACTCGTAACCTTCAAATGTTGACATTGGAACAGGGATGTCCTCGAATGTATCATTATTCATCATGTGGAAGTACTCACCGTCATTGTATGTGTACTGATAGTCAAGAATTTCAACATTGATGTCTTCAACAGAATCCTGGCTCTTGATTGTTTCTGAAAGTGTCTGTCCTGTTGTAGGGCTCTTGAGCTTGAGACGTACGAATGCTGAGCCTTTACCCGGGTTTACGAACTCACGTTCAACACAGATAAACGGCTGGCCCTTAATAAGAAGTGCTGTACCTTTATCAATCTGTCCAGCTTTAATCATGGTATTACCTCTGTAATAAAAATTTGTTTTCGCAGAATATTAGCACATGCCCTTATTTCTTTACAAGAGCAAGCATAAAATGATTTAGAACGCAAACAGAAGCACGTCCCTTATATCACGGCTTCCAATCTGTGCCATAAGCAGGCGGTCAAGTCCTATTGCAACCCCTGAGCAGGGAGGGAAGGTGTCAAAGACCTTGTAGTAATCACTGTCTATATCAGGAATTACCTTGCCGTTGTCCGATCTCTCCTGAACAAGTCTTGAGTACTCTTCCTCGTAGTACTGCTGAACGCGGCTGCTGTCTGTCTCTTCCTTGTAGCAGTTTGCAACTTCAATTCCGTTTATGTAAAGCTCCCATCTTCTTCTGTAGAATCCCTTTGCCTCGGCAAGGCACTTTATCTGCCTGGGGTAGTCGTAGAGCATGACAGGCCTGTCCACGGGAAGGGAAGGTTCTACAAGGGTGCAGAAGATTCTGTTAAACGTGTCTTCCCAGCTCTCCGGTCCGGGAATGTGGAAACCCTTACTGAGAGCATGTTCCCTGAGGCCCGCTGCCCTCTGGAGCTTTTCAATATCTGTGTCAGCGTACTTTATCATGGCTTCCCTTACGCTCATCTTAAGCCACGGCGCCAGCACTGACTGCTGACAGCCCCTGATTGCGGTCTTTTTAAGAAAGTCCTCGGTAAGAGAAGCTGAGTCCATCTCATCAAAACCCACAGTGTAGTACTCGAGCATGGAGAACTCGGGGTTGTGGATTTCCCCGATCTGCTCACAGTTTCTGAAGCACTTTGAAATCTGGAACACGGAGCCGCTGCCTGCAGCAATGAGGCGTTTCATGAAAACTTCCGGAGAAGGGATCAGGTACATTTCCCTTGAGCCCTTGAACTCGTTTATGAAGGTTGTTCCGAAGTTGTCTATGGTTGGCTCCGGAATAAGGTCGGGGCTCAGGGTAGGGGTGTCCGTTTCAAGATAGTTCTTTTCAAGAAAGTATCTGCGTATGTTTGTGTAAAGCTCGCTTCTCTTTCCGGCATTTTCAAAATTGTATTTCATATTATTTTCTCTTAAGTATCAGAAGGTTTCTTTCGGCTTCAAGGAACGGCACGGTGTAGCTTCTTACGGTACACTCAAACTCATCTCCTGCGGCCTCAATCTCTGCCTTTATGTTCTCATCACTGCTCTTGTAGATGAAAACATAGGACCTGACTATGCGCCTTAGGTCCGTGATTATGTCCTTAAGCGGTCTGAAGGCCCTGAAAACAACAAAATCAAAGCTTTCATTGACCTCAGCCAGGTCTTTTTCGAGCACCCTGGTGTTCTCTTTAAGAGCGCAGAGTGCAGATGTGCTTCTCAGAAAGCCGGCCCTCCTGCCCATCCTTTCGACAAGGGTGAAGTGAACGTCTTCCATGGCAGAAGCCAGAACAAGACCCGGCAGGCCGCTTCCCGATCCAAGATCCGCTCCGTGAGGGTTCTCTATGGAGCAAATGTATTCACGGATTATAGTTACAGGTGCAAGACAGTCAAGAATATGGCGCCTGACCAGTTCCTCACCTGAGGCAGCAACGAGCTTGTAAGCCGGATTGAAGAGTGTAATCTCATCATAGAGGCGCTCAAGCTTTGCACTCTCCGTACCCGGTGAACAGATTTCTATTCCTTCCCTGAGAAGGCCTTTCAGTTTCTCTTCCATATCATTTCCTGAGGTAGACCAGAAGCACCCCTATGTCCGAGGTCCTGACTCCCGAGATTCGTGAAGCCCTTCCTACCGACTCAGGGCGGATCTGCTTGAACTTCTCCCTTGACTCCGCAGAAATTCCGTCCACACTGTCATAATCAAAGTCATCAGGGATGACGATGCTCTCCAGCCTGACAAACCTGTCTACCAGTTTTTCCTGAAGCTTTATGTAGCCGTCATATTTGATCTTAAGCTCGGTTCTCTTTCTCACCGAACTCTCAAATTCATCAAGGCCTTCCACCTTTCCAACCATGTCTTCAATGGTAATTTCCGGTCTCTTTATGGCCTCATAGGCGTTTTTCTGCTCAAAGCTCCTGTGGTGGAGAAGATCTTCAAGAGCCTCTGTGCGTGAGAGCTTGTACTCAAGTCTCTGGAGTCTCTCTTCAGTTGCAAGACCGCACTCATAGCCCTTTCTTGTGAGCCTTTCATCTGCAGTGTCGTGGCGCAGGCTCAGCATGTATTCGGCCCTGCTTGTGAACATGCGGTAAGGCTCCTTTGTTCCCTTTGTTACAAGGTCATCTATGAGAACACCAATGTAGGCCTCCGTTCTTGAAAGAACCAGAGGTGGAGCTTTCTTAAGCTTCTGACAGGCGTTGATTCCAGCCATAAGTCCCTGACAGGCTGCTTCCTCGTAGCCGCTTGTACCGTTTGTCTGACCGGCTATGAAGAGGTTCTCAAGAACCTTTGATTCGAGGGAGCTCTTGAGGGTAAGCGGGTCTATGTAGTCGTATTCAACGGCGTAGGCCGGGCGCATTACAACTGCATCTTCCAAACCTTCCATGCTGTGGATGAAGTCCCTCTGGACCTCTTCAGGGAGGGAGGAGGAGAGGCCGTTAAGGTACATTTCCTCAGTTCCTGCTCCTTCCGGTTCTACAAAGATCTGGTGCCTGTCACGGTCGGGGAAGCGCACTACCTTGTCTTCAATTGAAGGGCAGTACCTGGGTCCCTTTCCTACAATCTTTCCGCCGTAAAGAGGGGATCTGTGTATGTTGTCCATAATTATCTTATGGGTTTTTTCGTTGGTGTAGGTTATCCAGCAGGGCATCTGGACCCTGTCAATGCTCTCAGTCATGAATGAGAACGGGACTATCTCGCTGTCTCCGTCCTGCCTTTCCATTTTTTCAAGATGGAGGGAGCTGAGCCTCACCCGTGCCGGGGTGCCGGTCTTCATTCTTCCTGTTGTAAAGCCCTTAGCCCTAAGCGCATCTCCAAGTCCTATTGCGGCTTCTTCTCCGAGTCTTCCGGCCCTGTGGTCGTACTCTCCTATGAAGATTCTTCCGTCCATGAAGGTTCCTGTTGTAAGAACCACGGCTCTTGAAGTAAAGCTCATGCCTCTCTGTGTTAAGACTCCGCAGGCTTTTCCATCCTGGGTGAGAATGTCTGTAACAGTGTCCATGAAGAGCTCAAGTCCGCTCTGCTTTTCCAGTGTTTCCTTTGCAAGACGTGAGTAAGAGAACTTGTCAGCCTGGGCTCTTGGAGCCTGAACTGCAGGTCCGCGGCTTTTGTTGAGCATGCGGAACTGAATCATGGTGCTGTCAATGAGTCTTCCCATCTCTCCGCCGAGAGCATCTACTTCACGTACAATGTTACCCTTTGCAAGTCCGCCCACTGCAGGATTGCAGGAGAGGCGTCCGATTGCGTCCAGGCTCTGAGTAATAAGAAGGGTTTTAAACCCTGTTCTTGAGGCGGCAAGGCAGGCTTCTATTCCGGCATGGCCTCCGCCTATGACTATAATATCGTAATCCATTTATTTACCAACGCAGAAATTTGAAAATATATTATCAAGAATGTCTTCCGTTGTCACTTCTCCGGTAATTTCTCCGAGGGCAAGAAGAGCTTCCTGCACATCCGGGGCAATTATATCTACCGGTAGTCCTTCCTGATTATGTTTCAGGGCCAGTTCAAGAGCACCTGAGGCGCGGTCCAGGTTGTCCTTCTGTCTCTGGTTTTCAATAACCGGGTCTCCGGAAGAGGGAAGGGTGATTGTGCTTTCAAGCTTCTGCGTGAGTATGTCGCAGAGCCTGTTAAAGCCTTCTCCCGTTGCAACGGAGAGCCTGAGGTAGCTGTCAAACGGGGCCTTAAAGCTCTCAAGAGAGGCTATATCTGCCTTGTTGAGAACCTTTATGCAGTTATCTTTTTCAGTGTACTCCCTGTCTTCCACCGGCTCGGAAGCATCTGTCATGTAGATAAGTATGTCTGCGTTTTCCGCAAGGGCCTCAGACCTTCTTATTCCTTCTTTTTCTATCTCTTCGGTTGCGTCTCTGAAGCCGGCCGTATCATAGAGCCTTATGGGTATGGAGTTTACCGTACACTGAGCTTCAAGGAAGTCACGGGTTGTTCCCTTTATGGGGCTCACTATGGCCCTTTCCTGCTTGAGAAAGAGGTTAAAGAGGCTGCTCTTTCCTGCATTTGTTCTTCCGCAGATTACTACGCTGGCTCCCTGACTGTAGAGTTTTCCGGCGGAGAAAGTGGAAGAGAGTCTTTTTATGGATTCGATTGCACTTTTTATATCTTCTTCCGGGAAGCTTAAGTCTTCTCCAATCTCGTCCTCTGAGTAGTCAAGCTGAACTTCCAGTTTTCCCATGACGGAGAGCACAAGGGCCCTTATGTCTTCAATTCTTCTGTAGAGTGAACCGTTAAGGCGGTCAAGAGCCATGGCTTTTGCTGTCTCTCCGCGGCTTTTAATAAGCTCGTTTACGGCTTCAGCACGGGTTAAGTCCATTCTTCCGTGGAGGAAGGCCCTTAAGGTGAACTCTCCGCCTTCTGCCTTTCTGAAACCCTTTGAAAGAAGGTAGTCCAGTATTTCCTTTACAGTCTGAAGACCTCCGTGACAGGAGATTTCCAGAGATTCTTCTCCGGTGTAGCTCTGTCTGCCCCGATAAATGGTTATTATGCAGTCATCAAGTCCTGCCAGGTTTCCGTAGGTGGCTGTGGCTGTCTTTCTTGTAGAGAGGCTGTGGTCCTTTCTTACCGTCTTGAAGTCAGGGGAGATGGCGTCTATGCACCCCTTTCCGCTGACCCTTATGACTGCAATTGCACCCATGGCCCATGCTGTAGCCGGTGCAAAGATTATGTCGTCTGCGTCAAAGTTTTTCATACCGCGATTATATAGGGAATATGGGGTGTAAATCAAAACCTGTTTTATGTTATTATCAAAGCATGGTTAAACAAAGGCATAAGACACATTTTTTCTCCTATGTTTTCACACTGATTACACTTGTTTTCATTGTTCTGGTGCTTACTCCGTACATGCCTCTTGAGGAGGGTTCCTTCTTTGGAGCGGTACTTCCTGAAATATATTCAATTCTGGTCAGGTATGCGGGAGTTTTCCGTTCAGGAATTTTTTCAACCCTTACTCCCTATACCCTTGTTCCGGCCATGCTCTGTCTGATTCTTTTCACTGCAGACAGCATTTTCAGCATAGAGTTTCACAGAAGATTTTTTCATCTTCTGTTCTTTGCCGGAGTGTTTTTCTTCTGTGAGGCAGCCCAGAGTACGCAGTATGCGTTCATATCTGCCGGCAGGGTTTATTTCTTCTACGGCGGAGCAGCACTGGCTGCAGTCTCCTTCCTTCTGAGCCTGATTTTCCAGATCAGGGAAATAGTTTCTGTCTACGGGGGAAGGAAAGAGCCTGTTGAAGAGATTCTCATGCCTGAAACAGAGGTCAGGGAACCCTATATCTCTGAGGAAGAGAGAAGGATCATGAACATGACTGATGAAGAGGCTCTCAAGATTCTTGAGTCTCTCACGGTTCCTGAATTTGACAAGTATGACAACTATATTCCTGAAAGGGCTCTTTTCTCCGGCAGGGATGGAAATGCAAACTTCTACTCCATGGCCCATGAGATTTCCGACCTTCAGAGGGAGGGAAAGGCAAAAAGAGACTCCTATGAAGAGCTTAAGAGAAACCGTGAGCAGGCCAGAAGAGACCGCCTTTCGAAGATCTTCCAGCCGAGATTCATCAAGGAAGATGAGGAAGAAGATGATATTTTCTCAGACAGCATAAAAGCTGATTCAGAGCCTCAGGTTGACATAAGGATTGATAATCAGACCCCTCAGTTTGCTCCTCAGCAGCAGGCCCAGGTCATCTATGTCCAGACACCTCAGCCTCAGGTTATCTATGTTCAGACTGAAAACGGCGGAACAAAGATTTCCATGCCGTCCGCTCCGGTTCAGCCGGTGGTTCCGGTACAGCCTCAGATAGAGCCTCAGAGTGTTCCGCAGGTTGAAGTAAAGCCTGTTGAAGTTAATGAAGAGCCAAAGGTTGAAGAGAAGAAGGAGTCCATCTCGGATAAGATTGAGGGTCTTTACAAGAGTGAGTCTTTCAAGGTTGAAGACTTTGAAGTTGAGGCCGCTGAGGAGGTCATAGAGGAGCCTGAAGAGCCTGATGTTGAAGTTGAACCTGAAATGGCTGTTAATCCTGAGGAGCTTGTTTCCGTCATGGGTCTTAAGAAGGCTGAGGGTAAGGACTACTACTATGACCCGAAGAAGATTTCATACAGGTTCCCGCCCGAGAGTCTTCTCATTCACTATGAGCAGGCTGATGAAGACACAAACATGGAAGATGTTGAAGGGGACGGCAGGATTATTGTTGATACCCTCAGGCAGTTTAAGATTGAAACTCAGCTTTTGGACGTTAAGCACGGGCCTACCTTTACGCTCTATGAACTTGCTCTTGCAAGAGGAATCAAGGTAAATACGATTCCGAGCTATGCTGAGAACATTGCCATGGACCTGGCAGTAAAGTCAGTCAGAATTCTTGCCCCTATCCCCGGGAAGGCAGCGGTAGGCGTTGAGGTGCCGAACAAGAAAAGGTACACGATCGGTTTTGACGAGATGCTTAAGGCCCTTAAGGCAAAGTACTTCAAGGTTCCTATGGTTCTCGGTAAGACAATTACGAATGATTCAATTGTAATTGATCTGGCCTCGGCACCGCACCTTCTGATAGCCGGTACCACAGGTTCAGGTAAGTCAGTCTGTGTAAACTCACTTATCTGTTCAATCCTTTACACAAAGACTCCAAGGGAAGTCAGGATGCTTCTCGTGGACCCTAAGATGGTAGAGCTTACCGTCTATAATGATGTTCCGCATCTTCTCACCCCGGTTATCACGGAGCCTAAGAAGGCCATCAAGGCCATGGCTTACTGTGTATCCGAGATGCAGAGAAGAATGACTATTTTCTCCAAACTCGGAGCGAGGAAGATTGAGGACTACAACAAAAAAGTTGAGGAGCGCGGTCTTCCGAGTGCAAAAATGCCCTATATTGTGGTCATTGTTGACGAATTTGCCGACCTCATGCAGGTTGTAGGAAAAGAGCTGGAACAGTATATTAAGAGAATAACAGCAGTTGCGAGATTTACAGGTATACACCTGGTCCTTGCAACGCAGCGCCCGTCTGCAGATGTAATTACAGGTATAATAAAGAGTAACATGCCGACCCAGATTGCATTTGCGGTAGCAAACTCCACAAACAGCAGAATTATTCTGGATGCTAATGGAGCTGAGAAGCTTCTTGGAAGGGGAGACATGCTTTACGCAAGCTCCTCCAGCAGGGTTCCTCAGAGAATTCAGGGTGCTTACATAGATACAGAAGTCGAAGATATTGTAGCGTTTGTCAAAAAACAGGAAAAACCTGATTATGTTGACCAGTCATTCTTTGAGGATGAGGAAGAAGAGGAGACCGAGAACAACGGTACCCTCAGTTCTCAGGATTCAGGAGAGGACCTTTTCACCAGAGCCTGGAGGCTTGTGGCTGAGAAGGGAGAAGCTTCTGCCTCCTATCTGCAGCGCCGCCTTTCAATAGGTTACAACAGGGCTGCAAATCTGATTGAACAGCTGGAAGATGCCGGCTATATTGGCCCGGCACGCGGCGGTTCAAAGCCCAGAGAAGTTATAAAATATCCAGACTCACAGGAATGAGGAAGTTTTAATGAATTTTAAGGAACTTGCCCTTCATAAAGAAGTTTTGAAGGGCATAGAAAATGCAGGATTTGAGACCTGCATGGGTGTTCAGGAGCAGGCTCTGCCGGCTGGTCTTTCAGGATATGACCTTATGGTCCAGTCAAAGACCGGAAGCGGCAAGACTGCAGTTTTTGTAATTTCTTTTCTGGAAGAATACCTGAGGGCTAAGGAAGAAGGCAGGAAGATTAAGTGCCTTGTAATAGCCCCGACACGTGAACTTGCACAGCAGATTGCTACAGATGCAAAGGTTCTTTCCTCCGGAATAAAGAACTTTACCGTGGGCTGTTTTTACGGTGGAGTCGGTTACGAGAAACAGGAAAAGACCATTAAGAAGGGCTGTGATTTCTTTGTAGGAACACCTGGCCGTCTTATTGATTTCATGAAGGACGGCACAATAGACAGCAAGAGCATAAATACTTTTGTAATTGATGAGGCCGACCGTCTTTTTGACATGGGCTTTTATCCGGATATCAAGAGAATCTTCGGCATGCTTGTACCGAGGGAAGAAAGGCAGACCATGCTCTTCTCCGCAACCCTTGAGGAAAAAGTCAGGAATATGGCGTGGGAGTACATGAATGACCCTAAGGTAATTGAGCTTGAAGGGGATTCCATTACTGTGGATAAGATTACTCAGGAGCTCTACCACGTGGCCAAGTCAGAGAAGTTCTATCTTCTTCTTCAGCTTCTGGCTTCAGAAAAACCGGAGGAAGTTCTTATCTTCACCAACAGCCGCTACATGACCACCACTCTTTCAAAGCGCCTGTCTGCAAACGGCTACACCACTGCATGTCTTTCAGGAGACCTCACCCAGAAGGCAAGGGAAGAGTCCCTTAAGAAGATGAAGGAAGGCAAGATTAAAGTTCTTGTTGCTACCGATGTGGCAGCGAGAGGACTTCAGATAGATGATCTGCCGCTGGTTGTCAACTATGACGTTCCTGAGGACTATGAGAACTACGTTCACAGGATAGGCAGAACAGCGAGGGCCGGTAAGAGCGGAAAGGCAATTACCCTTGCAGATGAGCAGTTTGTATACGGTCTTGAGGCTATTGAGAAGTATATAAACATGAAGATTCCCGTAATCTGGCCTGATAATCTGCCTGAGGTTGAAGATAAGTCGCTGAACATGGATTTGAATGTGAGCGAAAAGAAGACTCCTTCAAAGAAAAATGCTCCGAAGAAGGAAAAACCAAAGAAAGAAACACAGAAAAAGCCTTCTTCAAAGAAACCTGCTCCAAGAAAGAGCCTTGGCCAGATGAGCGAGAAGGAGAGGATGGAGTACTACAGGAAGAAGTACGGCTTTGAACCTGTTGCAAAACCGGAAAAGAAGGTAGAAAAGGTTGAAAAGGTCGAAGAGGTGAAGCCTGAGAAGAAGGGCTTCATAGCTGCTTTTGTAAGGAAGCTTTTTAAAGGAAGGAAAAATGAGAAAGCTTAAACTGTTTTTTTCATACTATAAACCATATAAAGGATTGTTCTGGTTTGACATGATAGCAGCAGCACTGAGTTCAGTGCTGTCTATTATATTCCCCTCTCTGACCAGAGAACTGCTTAAGACATGGATTCCCGACAAGAACTGGGACATGATGATTCAGTGCTTCGGTATCATGCTTGCAATCTATGTGGCTCAGATGATTCTCAACTACATTAGAATCCGCTGGGGTCACTACCTTGGTGTCTATGTTGAAAATGACATGAGGCGTGACTGCTTCAACCATCTTCAGACCTTAAGCTTCGGATACTACGACAGGACCAAGACAGGTCACCTGATGAGCAGAATTACCAACGACCTCTTCCAGATTGCAGAGGTTGCACACCACTGTCCGGAAGATTTCCTTATCTCCGTTGCTACAATAATCGGTGCCTACATAGTCATGTTCAACTACAGCGTTCCTCTGGCCCTTGTTTCTCTCATTCCGTTCCCGATTATGGTTTTCTGGGGCGTCTATGTCGGTGGAAAACAGAAGGCTACTTTCAGGGAAGTGAGAAAGAGCATTGCAGATGTAAATGCAAACGTTGAAAACTCAATTCAGGGAATCAGGGAGGTTAAGTCCTTCACTTCTGAAAAGGTTCAGAGCAAGCTCTTTGACAAGACAAATACAGACCTTAAGGAAAGAAGAAGACACCAGTACTCAGTAATGGCCCTCTATCAGGCAGGAATAGGTTTCTTCAGGAACATATACTACTTCTGCACTGTTGTCGGAGGAGCCATCCTTATTTACAGGGGTGTTATTCAGGCCTACGATCTTGTGGCCTTCATCCTCTTTGTTTCCGTCGTACTTAACCCTATAGACAGGCTGATTAACTTTGTTGAGCAGCTCAATCAGGGTATGGCTGCCTTTGACCGTTTTGTTGAGATTATGGACATAAAGCCGGATATCAACGACAGGGAAGGGGCTGGAAAGCTTGAGGTTACAAACGGAGACATTAAGTACTCAGATGTAAGCTTCAGCTACGACAGTAAGGACGGAGAAGTGATAGGACACCTGAGCTTTGACATAAAGGGCGGAACAAAGGTTGCCCTTGTAGGTGAGTCAGGAGCCGGTAAATCTACCACCGCATCACTTCTTCCGCGTTTTTATGAGATAGACAGCGGATCAATTACAATTGACGGTCAGGACATAAGGGATGTAACCCAGAAGTCTCTGAGGGACAACATTGGTTTTGTCCAGCAGGATGTCTTCCTCTTTGATGCTTCCATACGCGACAACCTGAGGTACGGTAAGGAAGATGCTACCGAAGAGGAGATGCTGCAGGCCCTTGAGAGGGCAAATCTCGGAGAATTCATTAGAAGTCTTCCGGATGGAATTGATACTCAGGTGGGAGAGCATGGAACCCGTCTTTCAGGCGGTCAGAAACAGAGAATCTCCATTGCAAGAGTTTTCCTGAAGAATCCCCCCATTCTGATTTTTGATGAAGCTACTTCATCTCTCGACTCTGAGAGTGAAAAACTTATACAGGAAGCCTTTGACAGGCTGTCAGTCGGCAGGACAAGTATAGTGATTGCCCACAGGCTGACCACCGTCAAGGATGCTGATGAGATAATTGTCCTTGAGAAGGGCAGGGTTGTAGAAAAGGGTTCCCATAAGGAGCTTCTTGCCAGGGAAGGCAGATATGCGGGTCTTTACCGCTACAACCTCGAATGAGGAGGAAGTGTGTATCTTCTGAAAATAGTCTGGGCTATACCGTTTGTTATCCTTATTTTTCTGATTGCATTTATTTTTGCCATAATCCCCGTGTGGATCATGCGCCTGATGGGCCTTAGGAAGGCTTCTGACAGGTTTGCCTATTTCGCTGCCACCCTTGTCTGTGACTGTTTTCTTTTTCTTTTCGGCTGCCGTGTCCACATAGACGGAGACATACATGCGCTTAGGGAAATGTGTAACAGCGGTAAGAAGGTCTGCATAATTGCAAACCATACCAGCATGCTGGATATTCCCGTGGTTTACGGGGCCATGTGCATAAAGTGCGGCTTCATTACCAAGTCGGAATATAAGTATGTTCCCATCCTTAACCTCTGCTGCACGAGTCTCTACTGCGTCTTCATAAACCGCAATAATCCCAAGAAGGGAATTCAGTCAATAAAGGAAGGAGCTGCCCTTATAAAGCAGGGTCACCCCATGCTTATCTTTCCTGAAGGATCGCGTTCAAAGGATGGAAAGATTCATGAATTCATGCACGGCTCCTTCCGTCTGGCAACACTCAGCGGTTCTGCCGTTGTTCCTGTTGTAATCAAGGGAGCCAGAAGGGCGCTTGAAAACAGAAAGGGTTTTTTCAGCGGTTCCGACTGTTATGTGAAGATAGGTGAGTTTACAGAAACAGCAGGTCTTGACCGGTTTCAGAGTGCAGCCATGATTGAAAGCGTTGAATCTTATATTAAGAGAGAATATGATTCCATGAAAGGAGAAGTATAGTAATGGAAAAAACTTACAGAAGGATTCTAACGGTTCAGGATATTTCCTGTGTGGGACAGTGTTCACTTACAGTTGCACTTCCGATTCTTTCAGCATGCGGACATGAAACTGCCATTCTTCCGAGTGCGGTTCTCTCAACCCATACTGCAGGTTTCACCGGTTTCACATTCAGGGACTTGACTGATGATATTCCCCTTATCAACAACCATTGGGTCAAGGAAGGCTTGAAGTTTGATGCCATATACACAGGCTATCTTGGAAGCAAAAAGCAGATTGATTACATAAAGAATCTCTTTGCTACATGCGGTAAGGAGAACTTTCTTAAGATTGTTGATCCTGCCATGGCTGACAACGGTAAGCTCTATCCGCTCTTCAATCAGGAATATGCTGATGAAATGGCCGGTCTCTGTGCACAGGCAGATTTCATTCTTCCGAATATTACCGAAGCCTGCTTCATGACCGGTGTCGAGTACAGGGAAAACTATGACAGGGCCTATGTTGATGAGCTTCTTGCTGCTCTTTCAAAAATCTGTCCATCTTCAAATGTAATACTCACAGGCGTGAGTTACAGGGAAGGTAAGACAGGTGTTGTAGTTTACTGTGACGGTAAATACGAATACTACGAGCATGTTAAGATAGCAAAGGGCTGCCACGGAACAGGAGATGTTTACGCTTCTGCCTTTACCGGTGCCCTTATGCATGGCAAGACTCCTTATGAGAGTGCAAAGATTGCTGCAGATTACACTGTCTGCTGTATTGAAAAGACTCAGGATGACCCATCCCATTTCTACGGTGTAAAATTCGAGCTCGCCATACCTGAACTCATTAAAATGATCTATGGCTGAAAAAGAGAATAAGATGGGCGTCATGCCCGTAGGAAAGCTGTTAGTCTCTATGTCGCTTCCGGCCATGGCCTCAATGCTGATTCTGGCCTTCTACAACATAGTTGACAGTATCTTTGTTGCACGCTCAAGTGAAAAGGCTCTGACTGCGGTCTCTCTTGCCTTTCCTCTGCAGTCGCTCATCTTTTCTTTTGCCGTCGGTTTGTCCGTAGGTGCATGCTCAGCTATTTCAAGAAGGCTTGGACAGAAGAGGGAAAAAGACGCTTTAACGGCAACCGAAACCGGTTACGCAATTATTCTGGTCCATATTGCGGTGTTTGTTTTAATAGGTCTCTTTCTTTCAGGTCCGTTCATTGGTCTCTATACAAAAGATCCTGAGCTTCATGCCATGGGCACGACTTACCTCAGAATCTGTATGGGCCTGTCCTTTGCAATTTTCATCTTAACCTACTGCGAGAAGATTCTTCAGGGTACGGGAGATACCATACGCCCCATGATAATCCAGGCTTCAGGAGCAATATTCAATATTATCCTGGACCCGATCTTTATCTTCGGTTATCTGGGTTTGCCGGCCATGGGAATAACCGGAGCTGCCGTTGCTACCGTTCTGGCCCAGTTCCTGGCCATGATTATGGGAATAGTCTGTGTGAAGCGTAACCGCTATATAGCCATCAGGTTTACAAGACTGCGCTTTGACCGTGAAAGTGCGAAGGACATAATGACTGTCGGTGTTCCTGCTGTTATCATGCAGGGAATAGGTACAGTCATGACAAGTCTGCTGAACGCCATCCTGATTGCCTATGACGTTCTTGCTACAACGGTTTATGCTGTTTGCTTTAAGCTTCAGAGCTTTGTTTTCATGCCGGTTTTCGGTATAAATCAGGGTCTTCTGCCTATTCTCGGCTACAACTACGGGGCACGAAACCGTACCCGTATGGTTAAGGCTCTGAAGACGGCCGTTATCATGGCTCTGTTTATTATGGTCACAGGCACAGTTTTAATTCAGATTATTCCTGACAAACTCTTCTCTCTGTTCAACGCTTCTGACAGGATGCTTGAGATTGGCTGTGTGGCTTTCCGCATAATCAGTCTGTCCTATCCTCTTGCTGCAGTTTCAATTATATTTTCTGCTCTTTTCCAGGCTCTCGGTGACGGAGTGGTGAGCATGTTTGTTTCTATTGTGCGTCAGATTGTCTTCCTGATTCCGGCTGCATGGCTTCTGGGTAAGGCTGGAGGACTGAATACAATATGGTTCTCCTTCCTCATAGCCGAAGTGGCAGGAGTCTTAATAACCATTTACTTCTTTTCAAAAGAAAATAAAAAGTTTACATTTAAATAACAACTGCGCCATTAGCACAATGGTAGTGCATGAGCTTCCCAAGCTTGTTACGCGGGTCCGATTCCCGTATGGCGCTTTTCTCAATCATTGTTGTAAATTTCATCTGCTTCTACACTTCACGTTATCAAGACCATTTATGTTGCGTTCAGGCTGGAATAACCTCTGGTTTTGGACTTGGAAGACGTGCTCTGTGAAATTATCTTGTCTCTTGTTTGGTTGTACGTTATAATGTACGTGTGGAGGTTTCTATGTACAATACTAATGCAACATCATTCAGAAAAAACCTTTTTAATCTCCTGGAGAAGACAATTAAATACAATGAAGTACTTAATATAAGCACCAAAGAAGGAAATGCTGTATTGCTTAGCGAAGAAGAGTACAACGGGCTTCTGGCTACTGCAGAGATCATGTCAAATTCTTCTCTGTACGAAAAGATACAAAAAGGAATGGAAGAGGATATAGAAGATTGCGTTGCTGAAAATGGAGCTCAGTGGTGAGCTATAGTATTGTTTATACAAAAGACGCCTTGAAGGATATTCCTAAACTCAAGGCAGCAGGATTGGAGGTAAAGGCTAAAAACCTTATTGAATTATTGAAGGAGAATCCTTTTCAGAATCCTCCCTCCTATGAAAAGCTTGTGGGTCCTCTGAGTGGCACTTACTCAAGGAGAATTAATATTCAGCACAGGCTCGTGTACCAGGTTTACAGAGAGCAGAAGGTTGTTAAGATTATCAGCTTATGGTCTCATTATGAATTCTGATACAAACAGGACTAAATATTTATTGACCCTATTTTACCTGATTAAGCTAAATAAAACTGTCAAAAAAAATATTCCAAAATTCCCAAAAGTTTAACAATTCAGCAACATATATGGTTTAGGCTCTTCATTATTATTGGATAGTGGAGGGCCTTTATGTTTAATGTACTTCTTCTGGATGATGATTCTGATTTTCTCAAAGCCTTGCAGTCTTATCTTGTTAGGGAAGGCTATGGTGTAGAGACCGCAACAAATGCTGATGACGCATATGAAATTATGTACAGGACTGTATTTGACCTGATTATCAGCGACATAATGATGCCGGGTACAGACGGATTCCAGTTTGCAGAACAGGTGAGGTCCATAAACGCAAACGTACCGCTTCTCTTTATTTCTGCCCGTGATGATATTGGCGCAAAGCACAAGGGTTTCTCCATAGGAATAGATGATTACATGGTAAAGCCCATAGACTTTGAAGAGCTTTCAATGAGGATAAGGGCACTACTCAGAAGAGCAGGAATATCAAGTTCAAGACGTATAGAGATAGGAAAGACGGTACTGGACAGCGATGAACATGCAGCCTATGTAGACGGGGAGCAGGTGCCGCTCACACTGAGGGAATTCAACATACTTTTCAAGATGCTGTCCTACCCGAGAAAGACTTTCTCAAGGCAGCAGCTCATGGATGAATTCTGGGATATTGATTCAACCTCAGGTACAAGAACCGTAGATGTCTATATGACAAAAATCAGGGACAAGTTTTCCTCCTGCAGTGATTTTGAAATTCAGACAGTACACGGACTCGGTTATAAGGCAGTGATAAAATGAATAAAAAGGATTTATCTGTCATCTGTTTCAGATTTCTGCTGTTTTTCCTGATGAGCTCCTTTGTAATCACATGCAGCATGATTCTTATGTTCCACGGAGCTGATTCAGCAGAGCTTCTAAAAAGCAGGGCTCCCCTTGTTTTCTTCAACGTGTTTGCGCTCAGCACAATCCTCTCGGTTCTTGATACTGTTTTCAGGCTTTATTACGAATCAAAACCTATTAAAAGGATTCTGACCGGAGTTCAGGCCATATCAAATGGAGACTTTTCTTACAGGATAAAACCGTACGGTGATTTGAGCAGATCCAGAATGTACAACCCGCTGATTGATGGAATCAACAGAATGGCGGAGGAGCTTTCAAATACAGAGATGCTTAGAACAGATTTCATTTCAAACGTATCTCATGAGCTTAAGACTCCTCTTTCTACCATAAGTGCCTACTGCGAGATACTTCAGGACCCATCTCTTTCTGCAGAAGAAAGGACAGCCAGGATTCAGACCATAATGAAGAGCGTTAGAAATCTTTCTGCCCTCATTACAAACATACTGAGGCTGAACAGAATAGAACACCAGCAGATAAACAACAGAAGGGAAAGATTTAACCTCTCTTCCCAGCTTGTTGAATGTGTGCTGTCCTATGAACCGAAATGGGAAGAAAAAGACCTGCAGATAGATGCAGATATTGATGAAGATGTGTTTGTTTCGGGAGACAAGGAACTTCTGGAAATAGTCTGGAACAACCTCATTTCAAACGCCGTAAAGTTTACGGATAGGGGCGGAAAGCTTGGTGTAAGTCTGAAGAAAGACGGATCAAAGGTCTGTGCAGCTGTTTCTGATTCCGGATGCGGAATGAGTGAACAGACAGGAAGACATATATTTGACAAGTTCTATCAGGGAGATACCTCCCATGCTACCGAAGGCAACGGACTTGGGCTCAGCATGGTAAAGAAGATTGTTGATCTTCACCGGGGTACCGTTGAAGTTGAGAGTGAAATAGGAAAGGGCAGCACCTTCAGGGTGTATCTGGATACAGGCGTATGAGTGAAAAAAAATTCAAGTATTCCTATGACTCTCTGAAAAGCAGGGAGATTGGCAGGATTGCCTCAAAATATACAGATATTCAGTCAGATTTATCAGATACGGGCCTGTACAGAATAATACTTAAGATGGATAAAAAAGCTGAGAAGCCCGCAGTTGTTTTTTTCTACACGGTACTGGTAATCGGAATACTGACTTTCGGTGGAGCTCTTTCAATGGCCCTTGTCTCTGGTCTTTATGTCCCTTCCGTATTTGCAGGCATTGTCGGAGTCATACTTATTATTGCTGCATTCAGAGGCCGGGACAGGATTCTTACACACCAGAGAAGAAAGTACAGAACTATAATTGAGAAAATTTTATCCGGAGATTTCTGATAAATAACATTTTATTAACATTTCCGTAGCATTTGATTAAACCTTTTTCCTTATCGTTGATTCATCAAGATAAAAAAAGGAAAAAGAAAATGAAGAACAGAATTTACTTACTTACAGGAGCTGCAGGATTTCTTGGCAGCAATATATGCTCACAGCTTATTGAAAGAGGTGATAAAGTCAGAGCTTTTGTCTTAAGCGGAGACCCGGCAGTTAAATATATTCCTAAGGGAGTTGAAATCTGCGAAGGTAACCTTTGCAGCGAAGAAGACTGTGACAGATTCTTCACAGTTCCAGAAAATACCGAAACAATCTGTATTCACTGTGCAAGCATGGTGACCGTCAACCCTGATTACAGTGAGAAACTCATGGCTGTAAACGTTGGCGGAACAGAAAATATAATAAAGGCAGCAGAAAACCATCCGGAGTGTTACAAACTTGTATATGTCTCCAGTACCGGAGCCATACCTGAGCTTCCGAAGGGACAGGTTATTAAAGAAGTAACAAGATTTGATCCTTACGACGAGAAGAAGGTTGTAGGCTGGTACAGCAGAAGCAAGGCAATTGCAACTCAGAAGGTACTTGATGCAGCTGCCAGAGGACTTAATGCCTGCGTTGTACACCCAAGTGGAATTCTTGGTCCGAACGACCATGCAATCAGCGAGACAACAGGAACAATCATCAAGATCATGAACGGCGAAATGCCTGTCGGAATGGGTGGAAGCTTCAACCTCTGTGATGTAAGAGACCTGGCATACGGAACAATCGCAGCCTGTGACAAGGGACGCAAGGGTGAGTGCTATATTCTCGGAAACAAGGAAGTAACGCTTAAGGAAGTTGCAAAGATGCTTCATGATGCATGCGGATGTAAACAGCCCATGTTCTACGTGCCTATTGCCCTTGCATACAAGCTTGCAGCTCAGATGGAAAAGAAGGCTGAGAAGACAGGCGAGAAACCGCTTATGACAAACTTTGCGGTATATAACCTGGACAGAAACAACTGTTTTGATTATTCAAAGGCTGAAAGGGAGCTCGGTTACCACACTCGTCCATATGCAGAGACCCTCAGAGATGAGGCAAGATGGCTCGTAGCAGAGGGAAAGATTAAAGGTAACGTAAAGGTACTTGATGAACCTGTCACAGAGAAGGCAGAGCCGGCTGTAAACGTAGCAACACAGGTACGTACAACCATGGAAGACAGAGACTTCATCATAAAAGTCGCTGCAGCTGAAAATGAAGACCAGCTCAGAGCTCTTCTTGACAGGGCTGGAATTACAGGTTATGACGATGACAGTCTCAGGATGGCTCTTCGCAGTCTTACTGTAAGCAGAAATGCATCAGAGCTTACAAAGCTTTTCAAAGAAAAGAATTACTACAGATGCTCCAATGAACTTTCAAAGCTTGATGTAGAAACAACTCCTGCAGAGTTTGACCTTATCAATGACATTTTTTCATGTGCCGGAGATGCTTCCATGGCCAGAGATATGGCAGGTGTAAATGACCATAAAAAAGCAGCCGTGATTCTGAAGAAGTATGGCTACTACCATATTACAGAAGATGTACTTTCAGTTATCCTCCAGTATGCCAGCATGCTTGATCAGCAGAACGTCTTCACCGAATCAGACTACAGCAGCATGGAAAAACAGGACTTCAATACAAGGTGTATGAAGAACCTCAGCACAATCTGCGCAATTGGAGTTATAACTGCATTGAAGTATGGAGTTCACAACAGCTATGAAATTCCTTACATGATTGCCATTGCGGGTGGCGTAACTCTTATAAAAAAGAGATTCGTTGCCTGATTCATACAAAAACTTCTCCTTTCACCACCTCGAAAGAGGTGGTTTTTTTTGACTAAACTGCACCTCAAAATAACGCATGCACAGTCTTTTTCTGAGAAATTTATCATTTGTAAATGTTTAAAGAATTGTCTTTCATGTGAAAATTCAGAATCAATAATAAAAAACGGTTGTAAAAGGCAGGAAGACATTTCAGAAACAGCGGGTTTTTTTAAATCCTTAAGGAAGTAAAGAGTCGAAAATCTTTGCTCTATAATGAATAAAGAATTCTTACCTTTACTAATGCTATGTTATACTGTCAACTATGAAAAAAACCCTGAAAGGAGCGTTATATGAACACCGGAAAAAAGGCAGACCTTATTGTACTCGGAAATGTTATTACAATGGATGATCGAAAGCCCTATGCAAGAGCTGTTGCAATAAAGGGAGACAGAATCATATATGTAGGTTCTGAAGATGTTGCCAGACAGCTGGGAGATGAGAAAACAAAGATTCTTGATTATGGAAAGAATTCTGTTTATCCGGGATTCCTCGAGGCTCACTGTCATCCGGGTGGAGCAGGACGACAGGCCATAGGCGAGATTTTACTGAAACGTGATTCATCTGCAGAGGACTGTGTACAGGTTTTAAAAAATTATATTAAAAAAAATCCCGGTAAAAAAATGTACTCCGGTGCAGGATTTAACTTTCCTGAAAAACTCCCTGATGCCAGAATGCTGGATGAAGTATGTCCTGATATACCTGTTTTCTTTACCAGTGTAGACGGTCACTCAATGTGGCTTAATACAAAAGCAATGGAAATTATGGACATAAATGAAGAAGCCGTAAAAAAATGGGGTACATCTTGTGTACATGTTTACGATAATGGCAAACCAAACGGGTACATCTCTGAAAATCCTGTTTTTTATGTACGTTCACGTGTGAAAATGTCTGTTCAGGAAATGAAGGATTATCTGTTGTGGTGGCAGAATTATTCCTTCTCCATGGGCTATACCGGTATTTATGATGCCGGTGTTGAATTGGTTTCAAAAAATGAGCATGTGGCCCTTTATGAAATGGATAGAGAAGGAACGCTTAAGCAGTATGTTTTTTCAGGAAGTTGTGTACATGATAACACAGACACTCCTGAAGAAGATATGGACCGCATTGCAGAGGAAGCCGGGAAGCACAATGGAAAGCATTATAACGTTATAGGTGCAAAGGTATTCTGTGACGGTGTTGTTGAGGCTCATACCGCATGGATGCTTGATGATTACTGTGATCAGCCGGGCTATAAAGGAGTTTCAAGATTTGATGATCATGACAAGATGGTGAGACTCCTTAAAGCTGCAAGCAAACACGGAATGAATGTCCATGTTCATTCTATTGGAGATGCCTCCACAAAAGCCTGGGTAGATGCAATTGCTGAAGCTGAAACAGCTACAGGAAACATGGATATGCGCAATGCTCTGGCACATCTTCATATGGTCAGACAGGAAGATGTAGGGAGATTTGCTGACTATAATATAGTTGCTGTTGCAGGAATAATGTGGGCAGAGAAGGAACCTGGTTATTTTAAGCAGGAAGTTGAATATGTCGGAGAAAAGAAAGCATCTGACGGTTACAGAATGAGAGAGTTTGTTGACGCCGGAGCCGTAATTGTTTCTCACTCTGATTTTCCTGTATCTCCTGCAATAAGTGTTCCTCTTGCTGTATGTATTGGTAGCCAGGGATACATTCCTTCTCATGGAATAGAACGCAGACGTAGTGATCACCAGTTCATTGGCAGGAAGGAAACACTGAAGGCTTTAACTGTTAATGTTGCATATTCATGGCATGCAGAAGACATCATGGGTTCACTTGAAATTGGAAAACTTGCAAATATGACAGTTTTTGATAAGGACTTTATGAGAGACGATTTCTCTGAAATTGAAAAGGCAAGATGTCTGGCTACAATAGTAGATGGAGAGCTTGTATACGGGACGGAATGATATATGAAGCTGGTTATCAGAATCGAAGATGTTCTTGTTTCTCTTGTTGCTGCCCTGGGATACGGACTGGGTTATGGAATTGCACAATCCTATGGCTGTTCAATTATTCTGTGTCTGGTTGCATGTATTATCGGTGGAACTATTTTCAGACTGATTGCAAATGCCTTGATAAAGACAAAATGGGCTGAGAAGAGCAAAAGATCAAAGGCTACCATAATACTGGTTATTGTTTTTATATTTGGAGCCATATCAATCATAATCTGGAAGTTCCTGCATCATTCTATTTTCGGAGACCTTGGTTCTGAACTGATTCTGGGGACTGTAGGATTGACGGTAGTCAGTTTTGTTATTTCCTTGATAAGAAACGGAATCAAAGAGCGCAACATGAAAGCCAGGTTCAATGACGGAAGTGAAGGTCACACCATGACCGACAAAGAACGTGATTACATGGAAAGCATGAAGGGGAAAAACAGGGAGATAAAGGGCCGTTACGATGAAAATCTTGCTGTAAAGACTGAAAACGGAGTATTTGTGGGAACTAAGTCCTGGGGTGTTCAGCAGTTTCTTGGAATCCCGTATGCAAAGCCTCCTGTCCGAGACCTTCGGTGGAAGCTTCCTCAGAAGCCGGAACCATCTGATAAAGTATGGGAAGCCTATTATTTCGGGCCTTCAGCCGTTCAGATAGATGATCAGACAATATCTTTAAGTGCCTTTACCCAGAGTGAAGACTGCCTGACGCTTAACATCTGGAGGTCAAACAAGAAGAGCAGTGATGATGAGCTGAAACCGGTTCTTATGTATATTCACGGCGGAAATCTTGCTTTTGGAGGCAGTGCCGAACCGCTTTATAACGGCTATAACTTTGTAAAGACTTACCCGCATGTTATTGTAGTGAGCATAAACTACAGAATCGGACTGTTTGGCTTTATCAGTAACTTTGATACTGATGTACCTGAAGAGTTTAAAGACTCAAACAATCTGGGCATTCACGATCAGATAATGGCTCTGCAGTGGGTCCATGACAATATCCGCGCTTTTGGAGGAGATCCTGATAATATCATGCTTGCCGGAGATACAATGGCAGCCTCCTGCATAAAGATTATAAGCACACTTGAGCAGGCAAAAGGGTTGTTCAGACGGGCTCTTCTGCTGTCAAGTATTACTTCTGCCATTGACAGTAGTTCTCAGATACCGAGAGTCGGTTTCAAGGACCTGATGGAAAAATTCGGAGTCTCAAGCGTAGAAGAACTTTTGAAGATTCCCACATCTAAACTTAAACTGTTCCAGAACGAAAAGATCAATGACGTATGGTACTTGCCTTATCGGGATGGAAGACTCATTAAAAAAAATATAAACCAGGCCATTCTGGACGGAGATACAGGAGACATTGAGTTCCTGTTCTGTGTTCCTGCAAATGAAATGAGTTCGTGGATTACTGTCGGAAGTGAGAAGAACATGCTGATTTGGGCTAAAGCCACTATTGATGATATTAAGGCCAGCATTAAGGGCAAGGTTGAAGAAGACAGGTTCAATGATGTCCTGGAGTACTACCTGAAAACAGAGAAGAAAGAAGATGATGCCTATAGAAATACTCTTGAATTCTGGCTTTACAGGTATGATACACTGGTAAACTCTCTTGATCTTGCGGCTCAGGGAAAACCCGTCAAACTGTTTTTCTGGGATATTGATTCACCTATAGTAAAACTCGGAGGCAACTCCATGTCTGCAACAGGAGCTCTTCTCGGAAACAACCTTCTCCTGGAGGATCTTGGTCACCTTGTCAGTTCCCTGATCAAAAACGTGTTCCAGGGCCTGATTTACAATATTATTGCAAACAACAAGGCAGAGCTGGCTTATGATGAGGTTAAAGGCGTTAATAAGCTTGTGTGGAAGGATTTCACCGGGGAAAAACCATATGTGCTCTATATTGGAAACGATAAAATTGAGGTAGACAGAAGGGTCCTTAAAAAGGATTTTCAAATACTGAAAAAATGGTATAGTATTGAAGAGGAAATAGAGGGAGAGAGTTAAATGGGTTTCTTTTTCGATGAAAATGAAAAAGATTTCTATTACAAGAAATCCTATCTGAAGAAAAGGCTTCAGAAAGATGTTCTGGAAAACGGGATTGCCTATATTCCGGTTAAGGTTACAGGAATTGAAGACATAATAAGCAGGTTCAGCATAAAGGGCTGTGAATCTCTTGATGATGAATTTGCGAATTTTGTGATTGACTATACTGAATTTGTTCCCAGTGAGAATCCTATAGTTCTTGAAATTCACGGACCTGAGTTTACAGAAGAAGAAAAGGCCCTGATTATAGAGACTGTAACTGCTGACATGGATTATTCTCTTGGAAGAACAGAAAAAGAGATACGCAGAAAGAGGAAAATTTTCCACTGGATGACTGCCGGGACAGTTGTTTCAGGCATCTTACTGGCTGTTATAAGACAATTTCTTGTATCTGTTCCTCTTGAGTTCTTCTACGTTATTTTCTGGCTCTTTGCCGATTCGTTTGTACGGTACCTTTTCATAGAAAACTTTGATTATAAAAAACAGAAAGTGATTGCGGGCAGACTTGCCAGTATGAAGGTTGAATTTATAGTTTCTGAAGAATAGTGAGTAAAAAATGAAGAAGTATTTTTCTGTGTTACTGACAGCGTGTATGATTTTTGTTCTGGTTTCCTGTGCTTCCGTAAAAGGAAACTCAGGAGAAGCTCTTAACCTCTGGACTAATGAAGCTCCTGCTAAAAATGCCCTTGTGAGCTTTGTTGAAGCTGCCACCGATAAGAATAATCCGGGCTATATTCCGGTTGAAAGAAGAATAGCAGTTTTTGATATGGACGGGACTCTTCTCTGTGAGACTGATATGGACTACTTTGACCATCTGCTGCTCGAATACCGTGTTCTTGAAGATGAGAACTACAGCGGGAAGGCAAGTGAATTTGAGCTCTCTGTAGTAGAGAAGATGCTTGAGATAAATGAGACATCGTCTCCGGTAGGAGGCATGGATGTAGAGCACGGTATTGGTGTAGCTACTGCGTTTAAAGGCATGACTCCTGACGAGTTCATTTCCTACATTCAGGATTTCAAGAATATGCCTATGCCGGGTTATGAGGGGATGAAGAGGGGAGAGTGTTTCTACGATCCTATGGTTCAGGTTGTTGAGTACCTGCAGAAAAACGGCTTCACTGTTTATATTGTCAGCGGTACGGACCGTTTCATAATTCGCGGTATTTTCTACAACAATACTGTGGATATTCCTTTCTCCCGGATAATCGGTTCAGATGTGTCTCTTGTTGCAACAGGACAGGGAGATGAAGACGGAAGAACCTATACGTTTACAGCTGATGATCAGGTTCTTCTGGGTGGAGAATTCCTTATCAAGAATCTTAAGATGAATAAGGTTTCTGCAATTGTGCGCGAGATCGGTGTTCAGCCTGTTCTTTCATTCGGTAATTCAACAGGTGATGCTGCCATGGCTAATTATGTCATAACAGACAACCCGTACCCGAGTCTTGCCTTCATGCTTTGCTGTGATGATCTTGTCAGGGAGAACGGTAACGAGGCTAAGGCAGATAAAATGTATTCTCTGTGTGAACAGTACGGCTGGATTCCTGTTTCAATGAAGAATGACTGGACTACCATTTATGGTGAGGGCGTTACGAGGATAATGCCTCAGGATAACTGATTTTCCTTGTTTTAATTGAAATATATAAGAAATAATTCTCAAAGAAACGTCATTTTTGCTATACTCCAACCATCTTAAAATCAGGTGGCAAAACATGATGTCAAACGTCAGACCAGAAGACATGGTCCGCATTACAACAGTCGATCTTGCAAATGCATTTATCGAAGAACAGGTTAAGGAGCTCAGGGCACAGATTGGAGATAAGAAGGTTCTTCTTGCTCTTTCAGGTGGAGTAGACTCCTCAGTCGTAGCTGCACTTCTCATTAAGGCAGTCGGAAAGCAGCTTACATGTGTACATGTTAACCATGGCCTTCTCAGAAAGGGAGAACCGGAGCAGGTTGTAGAAGTTTTCCGCAATCAGATGAAGGCAAATCTTGTCTACGTTGATGCAGTTGACCGCTTCCTGGATAAGCTTGCAGGAGTAACTGATCCTGAGGCCAAGAGAAAGATAATAGGCGCTGAATTCATTAGGGTCTTTGAAGAAGAAGCAAGAAAGCTTGACGGAATTAAGTTTCTTGCTCAGGGTACAATCTATCCGGATATTCTTGAAAGTGACGGAGTTAAGGCTCACCATAACGTTGGCGGCCTTCCTGAAGATCTTCAGTTTGAACTGGTTGAGCCGGTTAAGCTTCTGTTCAAGGATGAGGTAAGGGTAGTCGGTAAGGCTCTCGGTCTTCCTGACAACATGGTTTTCCGCCAGCCGTTCCCGGGTCCGGGTCTTGGTGTAAGATGCACTGGTGCAATCACAAGAGACCGTCTTGAAGCTGTCCGTGAATCAGATGCCATTCTCAGGGAAGAGTTTGCTAAGAACGGTCTTGCAGGTAAGGTCTGGCAGTACTTCACTGTTGTTCCTGACTACAGGTCTACAGGCATAAGAGACGGAAAGAGGTGCTGGGACTGGCCTGTTGTTATCCGTGCCGTCAACACCACAGATGCCATGACAGCTACAGTTGAAGATATTCCTTTCTCCCTCATGCAGCATATTACCGACCGCATTCTCAAAGAGGTTAAGGGTGTTAACCGTGTTCTCTATGACATGACACCGAAACCGGTTGGAACAATTGAGTGGGAATGATTGCATAATTTTGTATTTTCTTATAAGGCTAGGAATTACTCCCTGGCCTTTTCTTTGTTGGTACAAAAATGGTACAAATTTTCATTTTTTCTATTATTTGTACTATCATGCTTATTTGTTTTTTTCTTCTTTTAAATATCGTTTTATTGTCTGAATAGAAACTCCGATAACTTGTTTAAATATAGCTCATTGTTTGGAATCTTATAATACGCAAAACTAAATGTCTCTTTTGTTCTGAATGCTGGTCCTATCACTTCCTCTAACTGATATTGAGTCGCCAGGAGGTCTCTGTCATATACTCTTACCGGTCTGCCTTTTGGATACCAATATAATGATTCACCAGTTATGTCGTATTTGTTATATTCAATTGAAAATACATAATTAGATTTAGACATTTTTTACTGAGTCTAGTATATTTCTGCTTTCCTCCCGCCCGCCCTCCCCGGAAAGCAGAAAACACAATTCATAACATTCTCATTAGTTATCAAATTTTCTATGTAAGACTTAATGTTGTAATTTTTGCAGCCCCCATACACTGTCGGGGAAGTTTCTCATCCGAAAGGAGCAGATGTCCCTATTTCAACCATGCAGGACATCGTGGATGTGCTGAAAGCGCGTCGGAATGAACTCGGATTCTAAAAGATGAAAGACATAGCAATCCTTCTCGGAATGGATTACGACTATTACAGCCGCATTGAGAAGGGGCAATACAAGATGTCGCTCAAGATGCTGCTCCGCATCTGCCGGATGCTGTGGATTGATGTGAAGGTGGAGCCGACGGGCAATCCGTATTCCGGGGGAACTGTTCGGCTAAAAGAAAAGCCCTCCGGAGATGGCACAAAGAATCTCCGCCCTTTCTGACGGTTTTTTCCCCTATTTTTCCTGCCAATACGGGACGGAATGGTAATATTTCCTAATACTATCTCCCTTTGAAGGAATCCTTTGCACTTATCTTGCGGAAAACCTTCTCAATGGAATTTCCAATCTCTTTATCAAGCATCATTTTCATTTCAGACATAAGAAGAAGTTCTTTTCTGGCCATTTCGTTTGGAAGAAAGAGTGTATATGAAGGAACTTTAAAAACTGAAGCAATATTCTCTATGACTTCAGGGGATGGAAATGTATCCGCTCGCTCAATGTCACTCATATGCCTTACTGAAATACCGATTTTCTCTGCAAGTTGAGATTGTGTAAATCCTTTTTTAGTACGTTGCTCTTTGATATTGAAGGCAAGTAGACTTGTAATATTTGATTTCTCTTTCTTCATATATGAATTATCACTTCCTGTCTATGTCTCAATAAACGAACTAATAATGCATATATGCACTTTTAGTGTTGCTTTTTGTCTCCTTTTAGTATACTCTTAGTTAAAAACGTTATTCATGAAGGTAATCGGACTTTCATGTTTTTTTGGAGGATAAAAATGAAAAAAAGCTTTATTGCTGTTATTTCGGCAATAGCCCTTGTTTGCATGTTGGTAGGCTGTGCTTCAATTGGTAATTGGGAGGAAGCAGCTGCAAATGCTGTTGTAAAGGAAGTTGATAAAAGAGGTAATATCATTATTTCAATGCAGGAAGGAAACAAATCTGTTCCATACCTTCCAATCCAGTTGAAGTGGGAATCCTCAAATCCTGATTTATATTATCTGACAGTTGAACCTCCCGCTACAAGTGGTTCCAGCTCAATTTTGCTTAAGACTTTAACAAAGGCAACATCAAGTAAAGTTGATACCTGTGACCTGTACTATGGAGATGATCATTTCTTTTTGTCTGAATCAGATGAGGTTGCTCTCTATGGTACATTTCTTGCTTCAGGAAAAGGTAGTACTTACATCACACAGGACCAGGTCGACCAGATGTACGAGCTTCTGAAGAAGGTTGACCCGAACTCAAATACAAAGCTCATTCTGCGTTACAATTCCGAGGGAAGTGAGTACAATTTCACACTCCCGGCATACCAAGCCATCATGAACTTCATAAGCGCAGTCAACGAGAGCAAGGCTTCTCTTTGAAAAAAATAATTTGGATATTAAAAATATTCGCAATAAGAAGATGGGTGTTCAGAATGTCCTATTTCAGGACAACCTGAACACCCTTTTTTAAAAACCACCCCGATAGGCTTTAAAGACCTGTGGCCGGGCAATCAAACTAGGGGAATAAGGTGCAATATAATACTAAGAGGAGTCAAATATTGCCTGCCGGATATATTGGCCCGTCGTCCCTGTCGTCAGGGTAGACGATCTTGTCTACAATTCCGTAGTCAAGCGCTTCCTGCGCGTTGAACCAATGGTTGCGGTCGCAGTCCTCGGTAACCTGGGCTTGCGATCTTCCCGTACATTCACAGATGTAGCGGTACAGTTCGTTCCTGCACTTTATATAGGCCTTTGGTTGACTTTTGGTTCCTTTTTATTTCCAAAATGATCAAAGGCCCATTTTTCCATAAAACCTGCACCAATTTAACACTGGGAAATCAGTTTCTTAAAATCTCTTCGACTATAAAGCAATCTTCTGACTTCCATCACCTTGGACTCACCTTCATAGAGCACCACATAGAAAACAGTGAAATTCCTGACCCTGATTGTGCAGTATGGATTTGCTCTCTCTTTTTCAGATAGAAATACCATGAAAGATTATCACTTGCTGGTCCACTTGGTAAAAGAACCATTGATATCCCAACTGTTGAATCCAGACCAGCCGTTTATCTTGTCAATGCACGAATCCATGCTCTCAAGAGCCTGCCCCAAGCCGTTGGTGTTGAATATCTCCTCGAACTTCTCGGATTCCGAAGCATCGGTATTCGAAACAACCGAATCGAAATCCAGTCCGTCTTTATCGAATGATGCAACATACATTGAAGCGCTTTCTCCTGAGACTCTGGAGTTCACTATTCCAACGCATTCGGTGTCATAGTTGGATGCGTTGGTGAACACCACGCTGTCCTGGTTTTCCTTCTTCTTGCCTTCATAGCAAAGCCAGGCCATCTTACCGCCCTCCTTGCCATGGAGGAGAAAATCATAGCGGGCCGCATCCCCGCTGAGACCAAGATAATATGCTGTTCCGTGGGAATCGAAGTGGTTTGCGCTCAGGATCTCCCCTTCCCCTATGACCACATCAAACTCATCCTCGCCATTCTGCACACCATTAACATCCAGAATCAGAGAGTGGACATAGCTGAATGTCTTGTTGTCCTTGCTTATTTCAACATTGATGTATTCACTGTCCGTAGAACCTGTGAACACATAGTTTCCGTTTGAGGACACCGTCATTGTAAGTGTTATGGGATTGCCCAGAAGACTGGTATTTATCTTGTCACCTTTTGCGATCTTCTGCTCCTTGAAGCCTGTGATGGGAGGTGCGACCCTATATGCAAAGAAGCGTTTGACAGTTGAAATGTCATTTATGGTATCCTGAGTGATCTCTATCCCCACATCCTTTGCACCATTGCCTTCTGCAAACTGAGGGACCTGCACAGTGAATGCTGATGTCTCAGGGTCACAGGATGAAAGGGTAAAGACTGCCACCAACACTGCCAGTAAGATGAATAGAGGTCTCAGATTTTTCATGGCTTTTATCACATCAAATGGTTCAATCACTCGTGTCTATATTTCTCTCATAAGTCTTGAACTCTGAAACATCAAAGTCAAAAACATACTCCTCTTCTGTAAATGCGATGGTTCCGAAGTCCTCAGGCCAGTTGTTTTCTTCTGCCAAATCAAAAGAATCCGTAAAGTTATCATCCAATCCTTTTTCCGGGATTGTGATGTTAAAATAAAACCCTTCAGGTTTCATATCAAATAATGGGACGCAATCAAAAAGACCAACCTCCATGTCCGACACCTTTATTTCTGTTCCGAAATGCTTGGAAACAGCTTTCTCCAATTCATCTTTTTCTATTACTGAGAAAGATACTTTTTTCTCCTTTTTAATCATTAACTCCCCCCCCAATTCAGTTTGTCTCAATTGTATAATCGCATATTCCATATGTCAAAGCCTCTTCTGAATTCATATACCGGTCATTCTCTATGTCCTTTTCTATGGTCTTAACCGTTTTTCCTGTGTGCTTTGCAAGAATCGAGGCTATCGTTCTGCGTGTAGCCGTAAGATTCTTTGCAATGATTCCGATATCGCTTTCCTTTCCTCCGATACCCTCGGAAATCAGTGGTTGATGAATCATTACAGTGGAATGTGGAAGGATTGATCTTCTGTTTCCCGAAGCAAGGAGCAGAGCACCCATGGAGGCAGCCATTCCTATTCCTATTGTGTGAACAGGAGCTTTGATGTGGCGCATGGTATCGTAGATGGCCATGCCGGCAGAAACGCTTCCTCCAGGAGAATTGATGTAAAGGGATATTTCCTTTTCATGATTCTCTGAATCCAAGTACAGAAGTTGTGCAACAACGCTGATAGCATTCAACTATGATGAAGTATGAACCAGGAATTGTGGATTCTGTTCTTGATCTGTCTGTAAAGAAAGAGAGAGAAAGAGCAGAACTACTGGTTTATGAAGATGGTGTCTTTTCAACATAGAATGGACAAAGAAATCTCTGTCATTCATTTTACTCTCTATGATGAAAACCATAGGTCCAAACCTAATCCTGGTTGGCAAATTTTCATTTTATCTGTAAATCTTTGTTGGCATATTTTCATTATAATGTGTGTTTTTGATTGGCAAATTTTCATACATAAGTCATAATCATGGTAGGAGATTAAGATTTATGTACATTGTCCGTGAAATTGACAGCGCTTTGACAGAATGGAAAAACAGCAGGGAGGCCAAGCCTCTTCTTGTCCGGGGTGTAAGGCAGTGTGGTAAAACTTCCTCCATAAGAAATCTCGGTAAAGAGTACAGAGTCTTTATAGAAATAAACTTTGAAAAAGATCCTTCTTTCTCTGAACTGTTTGAACCGGATTTCGATGTTGACAGAATCTGTTCTGAAATTGAACTTAAAACAGGAAAGGAGATTCGAGATGAATCTACTTTGCTGTTTTTCGATGAAATCCAGAATTGTCCGAAAGCCATAACCGCGTTGAGATATTTCCGGGAGACAAAACCGGCTTTGCATGTGATAGCTGCCGGGTCGCTGCTGGAATTTGCGCTGAATAACAAAAAAAATAAAATCAGTTTCCCTGTTGGACGTGTGCGCAGTATATACATGCATCCTCTTTCTTTCTGTGAATTTCTCTCTGCATTGGGGAAAAATCTTTTAGCAGAGAAGCTGAAAAAGAATAATGGAATCATTTCAGATGCTGTTCATGCAGAATTCATAAGACTATACAAAAGCTTTCTTGTTGTGGGTGGAATGCCGGAAGCTGTTCTTGAATATATAAATTCGGGAAGCTTCCTGAGATGTCAAAGAATTCATAGAGATATTGTAGATAGCTTTGAGAATGATTTCGGAAAATACAGTGACAGTCTTGATCCTGAGGAAATCAATGAGGTTTTTCAGTTTGTTTCCAGAAATGTTGGAAATCAAATTGTTCTGTCAAAAGCCGTCCCCGGTATGAGAGCTGCAAGATTCAAAAATGTATTGGATCTGCTCTCAATGGCCGGACTTATACACCAGGTTAAATCAAGTACTTGTGAAGGCCTGCCGCTTGGATGTGGAAACAAGAATATCTCCATAAAAACTTTATGTTTTGATACTGG
>JAIKXP010000093.1 GCA_024684115.1 Sphaerochaetaceae bacterium
AAAATAATAATCCACAACCGTGAAGCCGACAGCCAGATGTGCTCCCTGATTTCCACATATGGCCCGTCAAAGGGCGGAATCATACACTGCTTCAGCGGAAGCATGGATGTGATGAGGACGGCTCTGGATAAGGGCTACTACATAAGCTATGCCGGAAACCTTACATACAGGGCAAATCAGAGCCTGAGGGATACGTTAAAACATGTACCTTCGGACAGGCTTCTTCTTGAAACAGATGCGCCCTACCTTGCCCCCGTTCCGATGAGGGGAAAGCCAAATACACCACTTTATATAATCCACACTTACGAATGTGCTGCTGCAGTTTTGGGAATAAGCACAGAGGAACTTGGGGAAAGGGTTTTTGAGAACTTCAATAATTTCCTTCAGTTCTGATTTGTATTGATTGTTTTATCTGGACTTTGTAACGCCAATTTTAGGACATCGCCCGGATTCCGGGCATTCAGAGCAGCGCGGAGAGACGCTTGTGCAGATTTCCTGCCCGTAGGAGACAAGAAGTTCGTTAAGCGGAATCCAGAATCTTTTGGGCATGACTGTCTGCAGGACCTTCTCGGACTCCTCAGGCGTTTTCGTTTTGATCCAGCCCAGGCGGTTTGAGATCTGGTGCACGTGGCAGTCTACGCAGATTGCGTCTATTGCAAAGCCAAGGTTAAGCGTGAGGTTCGCTGTCTTGATTCCGACTCCGGGCAGGCTCAAAAGCTCCTCTACCGTGTCAGGGACCCTGCCGTCGTACCTGTCAACGAGAATCCGGCTGACCTCAAGAATTCTCTGCGCCTTTGTCTTGTAGAAGCCGGTGGGGAAGATGAGGTCCTCGATTTCCTTCTGCGAAAGAGAGAGCATTTTCTGCGGGGTGTCGGCCTTTTCGAAGAGGCGCATGGAGGCGTTAAGGGTCACGTCGTCCTTTGTCCTGAGGCTCAAAAGGGTCGAAATCAGCACGCAGTACGGGTCGTTATGCGTTATGGCAACGTAACTTACGGCAGGAAGAACCTTACCCCTGCGGTCCAGTGCGTCCCTGAAGGAGTTGAATATGCCGTCAAAATACTCTTCACTTCTCTCTGGTTTCATATACAAGAATTCCTGTCGTCCCATGGACCTGACTCTTATACTTGCCTGTAAACGGCAGTATTGAAGTGTCCAGGTCTGGACAATGCACCATTTCAGCACTCTTATTTGCGCTGTATCTATAGTCAATTACACCTTCGGGAAGCTCCCCTGAATCATCCGAGATGAGAACCACATCAAAGGCTTCAAAGTTCTCCCTCCCTGTAATTCCTATTACAACTCCTCCAAGCTCCTGTGCGTAAGTCTTTCCTTCTTTTATGGCTGCAGCAGAGGACACCGGAGTGAAAATGTAGAGGGAGGCTTCAACCGGTTTTTCAAAAAAGTCTTCGTAGGAAACACAGACCAGTTTTGAACCCTTTCCGGCAAGTTCAAACTTAAGTTCCCTTATCTCGGAAGCCGGCATAAGCATGTCCCAGGAAGAATCCGTAACGAGGACTGCTTTGGAAAAAGCTACATTGTAAATATCTATGCATGCGGCCAGGATAATCATAACTATTAAAACCCAGCCAAGTATTCTGTCTTTCTTTCCTTCACTCATAGCTGGGATTGTAACAAATTTAGCCGGCTTAACAAAGTAGGCTTTCATTGACCTGTGTTTAAATTGCGGGTATATTAATGCAGTAAGGAGTTTTTAGATATGACATCATATAAAGAACTTGGTCTGGTTAATACCAGAGATATGTTTGCTAAGGCTGTTAAGGGCGGTTACGCAATTCCTGCCTATAACTTCAACAACATGGAGCAGCTTCAGGCAATCATCATGGCTTGCGTTGAGACAAAGTCACCTGTAATTCTTCAGGTTTCCAGAGGCGCAAGAGACTACGCAAACATCAATCTTTTGAGAAACATGGCAAGAGGAGCAACAGAATATGCTCATGAACTCGGTTATGATATCCCAATCGTACTTCACCTTGACCACGGCAACAGCTTTGAAGTCTGTAAGGAGTGCATTGACAACGGTTTCTCATCAGTCATGATTGATGGTTCAGCCCTTCCTTATGACGAGAACGTTGCAGTAACAAAGAAGGTTGTTGAATATGCTCACCAGTTTGACGTAACAGTTGAAGGCGAACTCGGAGTTCTCGCAGGTATTGAAGATGAAGTTCAGTCAGCTGTAAGTCATTACACAAAGCCTGAAGACGTAATTGATTTCGTCTCAAAGACAGGCGTTGACTCACTTGCCATTTCTATCGGAACAAGCCACGGTGCAAACAAGTTTACTCCGGAACAGTGCAAGAGAAACGCAGACGGCATTCTTATTCCGCCTCCACTCAGGTTCGACATTCTTGCTGAGATTGAAAAGCAGCTTCCTGGATTCCCGATTGTTCTTCACGGATCAAGCTCAGTACCGCAGGAGTTCGTAAAGATGATTAACGAACACGGCGGAAAGCTCAAGGACAGCGTAGGTATTCCTGAGGATCAGCTCAGACAGGCTTCAAAGAGCGCTGTATGTAAGATTAACATTGACAGTGACGGAAGACTTGCCATGACCGGAACCATCAGAAGAGTTCTTGATGAGAAGCCGGGCGAGTTCGACCCGAGAAAGTACCTTGGACCTGCAAGAGAAGCTCTCAAGCAGATGTACATGCACAAGAATATTGATGTTCTTGGAAGTGCAGGAAAGGCCTGATAACGTTATCAGCTGATTCATTATTAATATTGAACGAGGGGGAGTTGCAACACTTGCAACACCTCCTTTTTTAATGATATATTCTCCTAGAAAAAGGTTTTCAAATCTTTATTTAAACAGAGGTTAGCTTTGGCTGCTGTAAAGGAATTAAGAATTAACAGACAGATCCGTGCAAAAGAAGTATTTGTACTGGATGATGAGAACAATAAGAAAGGAATTATGTCCTTCTTTGATGCGCTTGCCCTCGCTGAAGAGGCAGGCCTTGATCTGGTTGAAATTTCTCCTACTGCAAATCCTCCTGTATGTAAGATTACTGACTATGGAAAGTACAGATACATGCAGGAAAAGCGCATGAAGGAAGCAAAAAAGAATCAGACTGTCGTTAAGGTCAGAGAAATCAGAATGCAGCCTAAGATTGATACCCATGATCTTGAAGTAAAGACTAAAGCCATTGGAGAATTCATAGGCGGCGGAGACAAGTGTAAGGTTACAATCCGTTTCAGAGGCAGAGAGCTTGCTCATACTGAACTCGGAAAGGACGTACTTGAAAAAATCCTTGAGGCCTTGACTGAAAAGGGAATTTCGTTCAATCTTGATTCCCGTCCGACTATGGAAGGCAGGAACATGAGCATGATGCTCTCTCCTGCAAGAAAAAAGTAAAAGTCTCCGTATGGAGATTTAATAGCAACGCTCCGGGGTATCTTGTTCCCGGACGTGAAGATGAGGTGCACTATGCCTAAGATGAAAACAAGACGTGCTGCTGCAAAGCGCTATCGTGTGACTGGAACCGGCAAGGTCAGATACAAGAAGCAGGGACTCCGTCATATCCTCACCAAGAAGACCACAAAGCGTAAGAGAAATCTCCGCGCCACTGGTATTCTCGACGAATCAGAAGCAAGAAAAGTTAGAGTAATGCTTCCATACGCTTAATCAGGGAGGAAAAGACGAATGCCAAGAGCAGTTGACGGAACAAAACACAAAGACAGACGCAAGAAGATTATGAAGCTTGCAAAGGGTTACTGGGGAAGAAGATCTACCAATAACCGTATCGCTAAAGATGCTGTAGCTAAGGCTGGACAGTATGCTTACCGTGGCAGAAAAGAGAAGAAGAGAGATTTCAGAAAGCTCTGGATTGCCAGAATTTCAGCTGGAGTAAAGGCAGAAGGCCTGAACTATTCACAGTTCATGCACGCTCTCAAGCTTGCTAAGATTGACCTTAACAGAAAGGTTCTTTCCAACATGGCTATCGAGGATAAAGTTGCATTCAAGGCTCTTTGCGATCAGGCAAAGAAAACTCTTGCAAAATAAGATAAATCTTTGATTTTGTTTATCTAAACCTGTTATGTTTCATAGCAGGTTTTTTATTTTGCCCGTGCCTGTAAAAACTTCTTGTATTTTCTTACCTTTTACAGTTTATTTTTTTACAAAAACGATACTTAGAAAGTAATCTATATATATCACATCATAAGGAGGGATATATGTTTACTGATAAGTTTAGTTTTATATCCGACAGTATCATCAAGTATCAGAAGCTGATTAGAGTTTCGCCGGACAGTGAAGAATGTGCCGTTCTAAAGAAACACATAACCCAGCAGCTGATGATCGCTTTCTATTTTCTTCCTCAGAGAGAGTTCTCTCTAAGCGAAGAAGATGCGTCCGAATTTGTACTGTTCGTCAAGGACAGTCTTGATTCGGTAATCACATCTTATAGAGGTGGGAGTTTTTATTCTTATCTGTTGAAATGTATAAGAAACAGACTTGCAAACTTCTACAAGAGGAAACTCAGAGACAGAAGAAAAGAGGAAGTCATTAACTATGATTACAGTCTCAAGTTCATCTCAGATGCCGGGTCCAGTTACAGGGCCGGCACCGAAGAAGAAGCGCTTAGGAATATTGAGCCTCCAGGAAGGAGCCCTGCCCTGATCCTTCTGAGGAACATTTTCTACTCCAACAGTCTTTCGAGGAAAAGAGTATTTCTCTTCCTTGTCTCTTCCATTCCGCTTATCTCGGAAGAAAACCTGTACTACTACTGTAAGAACCTTTCTGTGGACTACGCCCAGACAAAGAGAATCAAGAACTTCCTTAAGGAAAACACCGACAGAACGGGAAAAGAAACTGCCATGAAAAACCTTGAGAAGCTAAGAAATGACCATTATCTCTTCATTCTTCAGGAAGAAATTGAAGCCAGAAACCTGATAATAAGGGGAGAGAAGGAAAAGGCTTCAGAGTTAATGGACCTTGTAGAACAGAGAAAAAGACTGATGAAGAGCTATCTTATTGAGAACAGGGTCAGGACCCTGGGATACTCTTCTGCAGACCTTCAGAGGGTCTTCAAAGTATGCCGCGGAACGATTGCCAGCAACATATGCATTGGCAAAAGGCTTCTTACCTGGAGCCTCAATCCAAAAGAAGCAGATCTGGATCAGGTCAGAGTCTTGAGGATTAACTGCAGCTTCTTTACAAATTCGGAAAGGTATCTTAAGGATGTGAAGCTTCCAACCTTCTACCCTTACAGCGAGTTCCCGCTGACCGACGAATTCAAGCTCTACCGCGGTCTTTTGTGAAGATATGTGGAGAAACCTGAAGTAATGTGTGGAATTTCCTGATTTAATTATCACCCTCCGTATCTATGGCTACTATAAGCATAGTTTTACGGAGGGTATAAACTATGATAAGGAAATTTTTCAGAACAACTGCGATTCTTCTGGCAGCCATATGTATGATATTTGCTGCTGTCTCATGTGACGGCAACGTATCTTCATCGAGCTCCTCAACCTCTTCGAGCTCATCAAGCTCTTCCAGCTCTTCGAGTTCATCAAGCTCATCAAGCTCTTCAAGTTCTTCCAGTTCTTCGAGCTCATCAAGCTCAAGTTCAGCTGTAGCTTCAACCGGAGAGAGCACATTTGCTAACGCCTCTACAATAACAAGAGACATTACAAGCTCTTCATACGTTTCAGCTTACGAAGACCTTTCAAGTACATACTGG
>JAIKXP010000095.1 GCA_024684115.1 Sphaerochaetaceae bacterium
AGATAAGATTCTCCATGACAAATATGCAGGAACAGCCCTTAAGATTGATAACGAAGATTATCTTATTCTTGAGGTCAAAGATGTTCTCGCAGTTGTCTGCTGATTGAACTCTTTCAAAACACTGAAAGGCTGTAACAAAAGCCGGATTGCCGGCTGAGAGTTACAGCCTTTTTTCTGTTTATCTATGCCATGTAAGGTCTATCTTCATCATATTGTTTAAAACTTGAAATGGATGAAGAGATAAGGCTTTGCAAGACTTTAAGCCGGCTATAAATACGCTGCTTTGCTTTTATCTTCAGTGAAATATTTTTCCATGTCGATTGGATGAAGAAATTTAGATAATCGACCTTACAATTATAAAATGGATGAAGAAAACAAGGCTTGCAAAGCTTTAAGCTGCCTATAAATAGCCCTTTTCCCATTTATCTTTCAGTGAAATATTATTTTCCATGTTGATTGGATGAAGAAATTTAGATAATCGACCTCAGAATTTTAAATTGGATGAAGAGAGTAAGGCTTGCAAGGCTTTAAGCTGTCTATAAATACCCCTATTTACCTTTATCTTTCAGTGAAAAATTTTTTCCAGATTTAATGGATGAAGAATTTTAGATATTTGACTTCTAACAGTTGAATTGGATGAAGAGGCTTTTTGTTACAGCCTCTTAAGAGAAATTTTTTGCCGTAAAGTATTACTCCTCATGAAGAGGAAACAGATAGGCCCATGTGGTGGCCCTCAGGACTGCTTTCATACTGAGAGGCTGAGCTCCTGAAAAATAATTAATGTAAAATTTGACTTTGGTAATATGTTTTAGTAACTTCAGTGCATGGGAAGTGTAATACCAAGGTTGATATGCGAATACAGTGATCTTGTTCTTGCGGTTGCAGATGACAATAACTGTGACCCTGCATGGAACAGGTTTTACCACATACAGATGGCCATGTATCTTCTTGCCCATACCAGGACTAAGATCAATATGGAGGATTCAATCCATGCCTACCATATGATTTTTAATGTCTGGCAGGACCTTGAAGAGTGGTGGGGACCGTCCTGTTGTGGTCTTTCTGACCCTGAAAAAGTCTTTAAATCCATTCCGATTGACTTTCTTGGGTCAAAATGACGCATTTTAAGGTTAGATTTTTTTGATAGGGTCATTTTGACCCTATTTTTTATTTCCACATGCCAGAAACCTTCAAATTAACGCTTTATTTGCAGTTGGCACGCTTCTTGCTAACTGGAAGGCATGAAGAACATTAATACATTTGATAACGAACCTAATTCACTTAATACATATCTCAAAGAGGTTGAGAGAATACCTCTTTTAACCCGCGAAGAAGAGTACACTCTTGCCATCAAGGCCAAGAATGGAGATTCTGCAGCAAGGGAAAAGCTTGTAACTGCAAACTCAAGGTTTGTAATCAGTGTTGCAAAGCAGTTCCAGAACAAGGGACTTCCACTCTCAGACCTTATCAGCGAGGGAAACATTGGTCTTCTCATTGCAATCGACAAGTTTGAGCCTGAAACCGGAAACCATTTCATCAGCTACGCTATCTGGTGGATCAGACAGTCCATACTCAAGGCCCTGACAGAGAAGTCCAGAATGGTCCGCCTTCCTGCAAACAAGATCAAGGATGCCGACATTTATGGTATAGACGTAACAAGTCTTGATACTCCTATCAATGATGAAGAGGATACAAATCTTGGAGATGTCCTGGAAAGTGATGTTGATACTCCGGAAGAGACCGTAGTAGAGCAGAGTCTTACCGAGGCTATCGACAGAGCACTCTCATCATTCAATGAAAAGGAAAGAGACATAATCATTAAGCGCTTTGGTCTTCACGACACCGAGCCGATGAGTCTTCAGGAAATCGGAGAGCTCTACGGAGTCACAAAGGAAAGAATCAGACAGATTGAAAAGAAGGTTCTCTCCAGCATGCGTGAAAACAACGAGATTCAGGACCTGAAAGCCTATATTGCTTAAGTCTTCTACATTGACATTCATCTGATTTTATTTGAGAATAAACTGTTCTTTAAATTACTAATTAATAAATTTATTTTCAAAAAGGAAATCAAATGAAGAAAAAGGAAACTAAGTGGGTTTACTTCTTTGGTAACGGCGTTGCCGAAGGCACAGCCAACATGAAAGACATTCTCGGCGGAAAGGGTGCAAACCTTGCTGAGATGACAAGTATCGGTCTTCCTGTACCTCCTGGATTTACTATCAGTACAGAAGCTTGTGATTATTTCTCAAAGCATGACGGAGAGTATCCTGAAGGAATGAGGGAAGAGGTTCTCCTTAACCTCAAGCAGCTTGAAAAAACAATGGATGCAAACCTTGGAGATCCGGTCAACCCGCTTCTCGTTTCAGTCCGTAGTGGTGCTGCACAGTCCATGCCGGGTATGATGGACACAGTCCTCAACCTCGGTCTTAATCCGACAACAGTTGACGCAATTGCAAGAAGAACAAACAACGAAAGATTTGCATGGGACAGTTACAGACGTTTCATCCAGATGTTCGGAGATGTTGTAATGGGTGTTCCTCACTCAAAGTTTGAGGAAGCAATCCAGGATGTTAAGGATGAAGAAGAGATTACATGGGACTACGAGCTCACAACAGAACACCTTAAGGGTCTCGTAAAGCGCTATAAGAGAATTTATAAGCGCCACACAGGTGAAGACTTCCCGACAGATCCGTACGAGCAGCTCTTCAAAGCTATCAATGCAGTCTTCGGTTCATGGAACAACGAAAGAGCCATTAAATACAGACAGATGAATGACATAAGAGGTCTTCTCGGAACAGCTGTTAACGTTCAGTCAATGGTCTTCGGTAACATGGGTGAGACATCCGGTACCGGTGTTGCATTTACAAGAGACCCATCCACAGGTGACAACCACTTCTACGGTGAGTACCTCATGAATGCACAGGGTGAAGACGTTGTTGCAGGTATCAGAACACCTCAGTCAATTGAAACACTCAGAATGGTTAACGAAAATGTTTACCAGCAGCTCTGCGGTATCCGTGAAACTCTTGAGAAGCACTACCACGACATGCAGGATATGGAGTTCACAATCCAGGAAGGCAAGCTCTTCATGCTTCAGACAAGAAGTGGAAAGAGAACAATCTTCAGCTGGCTCAGAAGCCAGGTTGAAATGGTAGAAGAAGGTCTCGTAGACAAGAAGACAGCAGTCAGCCGTGTTCCTGCTTCAGAGTTCAACAAGCTCTTTGCTCCTATCCTTGACCAGAATCAGATCAAGAATGATGGAATCAAGCCTGTTACAACAGGTCTTAATGCATCTCCTGGTGGAGCCTGCGGTCAGGTTTACTTCACAGCAGAAGAAGCTGAAGCTCAGGCAGCTCTCGGTAAAGACGTTATCCTTGTCAGAACAGAGACTTCTCCTGAAGATATTGGTGGTATGGCCGTTTCAAAGGGTGTTGTTACATGCCGTGGCGGTATGACAAGCCATGCAGCAGTTGTTGCCAGAGGTATGGGTTGCCCATGTGTTTCAGGCGCCGGTGAAATCATTGTTAACTTTGCAAAGAAGTACTTTGAAGTCAACGGAACAATTGTCAGAGAAGGTGATTACATCTCAATTGACGGATTCTCAGGTGCTGTTTATGCAGCAAAGATCCAGGTAAGGGATTCTGAGATCCTTCAGGTTCTCGACGGACACATGAAGGAAGAAGATTCAACTCTCTTCCAGAACTACAAGAAGTTCATGAGCTATGTTGATGAAATTAAGACAATGGGTGTCAGAACAAACGCTGATACACCGGCAGATACTCACAGAGCAGTTCTTCTCGGAGCTGAGGGAGTAGGTCTTTGCAGAACAGAGCATATGTTCTTTGGCGGTCAGAGAATTGTCAACATGAGAAAGATGATTCTTGCCAACAACATCAGGGAAAGAGAAGATGCACTTGCTGAAATCCTTCCTATGCAGAGAGGCGACTTTGAGGCTATGTTTACAGAGCTCAACGGTCTTCCGGCAAACATCAGACTTCTCGATCCTCCTCTTCACGAGTTCCTTCCGAACGACTCAACAACAAGACACGAACTTTCACTTAAGCTCGGTATCTCAGTTGAAGAGATTGCAAAGAAGTGTGCTTCACTCCATGAGTTCAACCCGATGCTTGGTTTCAGAGGCTGCCGTCTTGCAATTATCTATCCTGAAATCCTCAAGATGCAGGTAAGAGCTATTATTGAAGCAGCTATCAATGTACAGGCAAAGGGAATTAAGGTATTCCCGGAAATCATGATTCCTCTCGTAGGTCACTACAAGGAATTTGAATTCTGTAAGGAACATGCAGAAGCAGTCATTCAGGACATCTTCAAAGAGAAGAATGCAACAGTACCTTATGAAATCGGTACAATGATTGAGGTTCCAAGAGCTGCAATTACAGCTGATGAGATTGCAAAGAGTGCACAGTTCTTCAGCTTCGGTACAAACGACCTTACACAGATGACATGCGGATTCAGCCGTGATGACTCCGGCAGGTTCCTCAGCCACTATGTCGGTGATACTGACAAGCAGTTCTACGAGTACGATCCGTTCCAGACAATCGATGTTGACGGTGTAGGAAAGGTTCTTTCAATGGCTGCAAAGCTCGGAAGATCCGTGAGACCTGACATCAGACTCGGTATCTGCGGTGAGCATGGTGGAGATCCTAAGACAATCAAGTTCTGTCAGACAGTAGGACTTAACTATGTTTCATGTTCTCCTCTGAGAGTGCCTATTGCACGCCTTGCTGCTGCTCAGGCCGCAATTCAGGGTTAACATTTATCCGGAATAAGCTATAATAGAGAGCTGTAACGGGAGAGTTACAGCTCTTTTTTTTGCACTATATGGGTAGAAATTCAAAGATTACTGTTGAAAAGAAAAAATCATTGAGCCGTTCGTTTGTAACGACTCTCCTCATTATTGCTTCCTTTGTAATCCAGGTTGTTGCTATTCTTGGAATAATGACTCTTTTCGGAATCAAGTACTTCTGGATTGAGTCAGCGTTCAAGGTTCTGGCTGTTATAGTAGTTCTTGCAATATCCGGCCGTCAGACTACATCAATGGTTAAAATACCATGGATAATTGCCATAATAACCATACCTATCTTTGGAGTTCTTCTTTATCTGCTTACCGGATCAACCGGTGCCACAAGGAAGAAAAAAGAGCGCTATGAAAAGATAAACAGCACCATTCTTCCGCTGCTTCCTGACAAAACAAAGGCCTTTGAGAGTCTCAGAAAGACCAGTGAGATTTCAGCTTCCCAGGCCATGTATCTTAAGAATGCTGCAAAGTTTCCTGTATACAATAATTCAAACATAAAGTTCTTCCCGTCTGCCGAAGAGGCCTTTGAAGACCAGCTTACAGAGATGGAGAAGGCTGAAAAATTCATCTTCATTGAATACCATGCAATTGAAGAATCAGAGCCATTTGGAAGAATGCATGAAATACTGAAAAGAAAAGCAGCCGAAGGTGTAGATGTCAGACTATTCTTTGACTACTTCGGAGCCTCTGTTTTCATTAACAGCAGGGACTTTGTCAATAAGATGAATAATGATGGAATCAAGTGTTTTGTATTCAATCCGTTCGGAATTTTTTTCAACATATTCCTCAACAACAGGGACCACAGAAAGATAACCGTAATAGACGGCAGAACAGGTTATACAGGCGGCTTTAATATAGCTGATGAGTACTTCAATATTACAAGCCCATACGGTCACTGGCTTGATACAGGTGTCAGGATAGACGGAGAGGCGGTAAAGAGTCTTACCATAACCTTCATGGAAAACTGGATGGCAATCAGAAAGACAGACGCGCCGGAAAGAGATCCGGATAAATACCTTCTCAAGCCTCAGATCAACATAAATGAGAACAGCTTTATTCAGCCTTATTCAGATGGTCCTATGACAGATGAACACGTAGCAGAAAATGTCTATGCAAACATACTGACCGGTGCTAACAGATATGTCTATTTTATTACTCCGTATTTAATTATTTCAGACGAGTTAAAGTATGCATTTAAGCTGGCTGCAAGGAAGGGAGTAGATGTCAGAATAATAACTCCGGGAATTCCGGACAAGAAGATTGTCTACTACCTGACCCGTTCAAACTACCATCAGCTCGTTACTGAAGGTATAAGAGTATACGAATATACTCCCGGCTTCTGTCATGCAAAACAGTGTGTTTCTGATGACAGGGTTGCTACCTGCGGTACCATTAACCTTGATTTCAGAAGTCTTTACCATCATTTTGAAAACGGTGTTCAGTTCTTTAACTGTAAAGCTGTTTCAGACATTAAAAGTCAGTTTGACGAGTTATTCCCGCAGTGTGAAGAAGTTACAGAAAAATATAAAAAACAGAAGAGGGGAATTTCCTATCTGATTGATCAGTTTATGAGACTTTTCTCACCTTTGGCCTGAACTTTGTGGCTAAAACACTTTTTTTGTAGTATTATAGAAATATGAAAGAAAGCGGTGAAATGTATCTTGAATCTATTCTGGTTCTCTCTGAGAAAAATGACGTTGTACGTTCAATTGATGTAGCTCATGAACGCGGTTATTCAAAACCCTCTGTCAGCAGGGGGCTCGGTATTCTGAGGGATCAGGGACATATTCTGTTTGACAATAACGG
>JAIKXP010000100.1 GCA_024684115.1 Sphaerochaetaceae bacterium
TAGAGCATGTAGATGTAGCAGCCGTTATCATCATCAATCTTCTGCATGAGGAAGCCGTTATCATCGAGATAGGAATAGGTTCCATCATAAGAATCATGGATTGTTGACGGATCATCCATGGTGTAGTAGTTAAGGTCTCCATCATTATCAAGAGTAAAGATGCACTCTTTAACTTCTGTAGTTGAGACTGGTGTGTGCTTGAGCATACATGCGCTCTTAATGTCGTTTGAGACCTTATTTGATGTGATAACTCCATCAGTGATTGTGTAGATACCGTTTTCTGCACGGATTACAAATGCACCTGCATCGTTTGTTCCGAGATACTGAAGGATTCTTGTATTTGAAGAAGGAGCAGAGTTACTTACCTGGTCTGCAAGACCGTCTGTTGCATCAACGTTACATGAAACAAATGAAAGAACCGCGAAAAGACTGACAAGAAGAATTATTAATGCTTTTTTCATGATTTATCTCCTTAGTGTCTGTATGTAAGTGAAATAGTGATTGGAACCATGGCTCCGAGACAGGTGTCTTCATACTTGTTGTTTGAAGAAGACTCCGGATAGGATTCATACCAGGCCCACATACCGGCTTCTATGCCGACTCCCCAGGAGTTGTTGAAGTAGTAGGTCGGATTGACTGTAATGCTTGCAAACGGTGAGAGAAAGCGGTTTGTGTTGTATCTGAGAACTGAAACACCACCGTTGAAACTGAACTTAAGATCAAAGGTACTGCTCTGAACTGGAACAAATGTAAGTTTTCCGGTAATAGGAACAGTTGCAAAAATAATGCCTGCCTGTGAATTGTTAAATGCATAACCTATCTGTCCGCCAAGGGCAAGAGACCTGTTCAGGAAGACCTGATAGGAGAGGGAAGCATATCCGCCAATAGCCATATGTGTACCTGAAACACCGGCAACAAACTTATCACCTGAGGTTCTGTTCGGGAAGAAAAGGAAGCCAGGGTAAGTAATTCCGGCATTGACACTGAACATTGTATCACCCTTCTCATAATAGCTGTCTGCAAACACTGCCGAGCAGGCTAAAATCAGAAGCAATAAAACAATAGTAAATTTTTTCATGTTTTACCTCGTTATAATAACTGGATTCATTTTATGAAAAACCACGAAGGTTCACAATAAGTTACAAATAAAGTATAGTAATAAAAACAAAAATACATAAGCCGGAGGAAGAAAATGCTGCTTTCAGGAAAAGAACCAAGCCAGAGCTTAAAAGATAGCGTGAGGGAAAAATCTAAGCTTTTTGAACAGAAATTTTCAAGAAAACCCTGCCTTGCAGTAGTATTTGCAGGAAATAATCCGGCCAGTGCCGTATATGTCAGAAACAAGAAAAAAGCCTGTGAGGAGTGTCAGATAGACCATCTGGACATAAACCTTGAAGAAGATATTTCAAGAGAAGAACTGATAGGTAAGGTTGAAGAACTCAACAGGGATGAGAAGGTTGACGGAATACTTGTACAGCTTCCGCTTCCAAAACATTTGAATGAGACTGAGATTATCAGCTGCATTGCTCCAGAGAAGGATGTTGACGGATTTACAAACTACAACCTTGGCTGCCTTCTTTCTGAAGAAAAGGGACTTGTTTCCTGTACTCCTAAGGGAATACTTTACATACTTGATTATTACGGAATTGAAACTTCAGGAAAAAACATCTGCGTCATGGGAAGGAGCAGGATTGTAGGAAAACCAATAGCTGCACTGCTTACACAGAAGAGTAGAAATGCAACTGTAACCCTCTGCCATTCAAAGACAGAGAACGCAGAGTTTTATCTGAAAAATGCAGATATTGTTATCTGTGCAATAGGTAAAGCACACGCTGTTACGGAAGAAATGGTAAAGGAAGACGCTGTTGTAATAGATGTAGGAATCAACAGAGTACCGGATGCTTCAAAGAAGAGCGGATACGCCCTTCAGGGAGATTTCTGCTACAGCCGTGAAGACGGCGGAAAACTCAGCGTAACACCTGTTCCGGGAGGAGTAGGTCTTATGACGGTTGCTTCACTTATGGAAAACACACTCATCTCTGCCTGCCGCAGGATGGGAATAGAGGTTGAAGAACTATGAGTTCATTTTACATTGAAACCTACGGCTGTCAGATGAACACAGCTGAATCAGATGCACTGGAGGCCCTGCTTCTGGGCGCCGGCATGAAAAAAGCTGAAAGACCGCAGGACTGTGATGTAGCCATAATCAATACATGCTCGGTAAGACAGAGCGCAGAGAACAGGATCTGGGGAAGACTCGGCTCTTACACTCCTATTAAAAGACAGAAGAAAATGACCCTTATCCTCACGGGCTGTATGGCTCAGAGGCTCGGGGAAGACATAAAGAAAAGTGCCCCTCAGCTTGATTACGTTGTAAGCGTAAATGACAAGATGAAGATTCTTGAAATAGCCAGAGCAGTTCAGAAAGATGAGAAGCCTGAGTATGAACACAGCGAGAACTATGACTTTGCTTCTTCATACTACAGAGAAGGAGAGTTCTCATCCTTTGTTCCCATCATGAACGGGTGCAATAATTTCTGCTCCTACTGCATTGTTCCATATGTCAGGGGAAGGGAAGTCAGCAGAGATGTTGAGAGTATCTTGAATGAGGTGCGCTATCTTGATTCAAAAAACGTTAAGGAAATAACACTTCTCGGACAGAACGTAAACTCTTACAACTACAACGGAATTAGGTTCCCGGAGCTTCTGAAGAAGGTTGCTTCATTGTGCAGCAACATACAGTGGATACGCTTTGAAAGTCCCCATCCGAAAGATTTCTCAGATGAGCTTATTGAAGTCATAAAGACTGAAAAGAAGGTTGCAAAGCACATCCATGTTCCCATGCAGAGCGGAAGTACAAAGATTCTTAAGGACATGAACAGAAGGTACACAGCAGAGCAGTACCTCTCCCTCATTGACAGGATCAGGAAAGAAATACCTGAAATTACCTTTGCTGTAGATGTAATGGTCGGCTTCCCCGGAGAAACTGAGGAAGACTTTAATGATACGATAAAGGCCCTGGACACCGTGGGCTACATTGAAGCCTACATGTACTACTGGAACCCCAGAGAAGGAACACGTGCCGTTACCATGGACGGACAGTTGAGCGAGAAAGAAAAACAGGAAAGACTTCAGAAGCTCATTGATTTCCAGCTTAAAAAGGCTGCCGGTATAAAGGAAAAGAGGGCAGGCGGCATTCAAGATGTACTGGCTCTGTCAGTCTCAAGGGACAACTCGTCTCAGATGCTCGGAAGAAACGAGCATAATGAAATGGTTGTATTCGATCTTATCAAGCCGGTTGAGCCGGGAAGCATGACTCAGGTTGAATTCCTGTACCTCAACGGAAACACTTATGTAGGAAGGCAGGTCTGATATGTTTAATGACAGCTATGCTGAAAACCCGGAAGTATTCAGGAAGAAATTTGATCAGTTTACCAGGCTGATTGAGAAATCAAGCAGAATTACGGTCTTTACAGGAGCCGGAGTATCTACCCTCAGCGGAATTCCGGACTTCAGGGGTCAGCACGGCGTCTACACGGACCCCTGGATGGGCATGGATGTAGAAGAGATTATTTCCATGACCTTCTTCAGAAGAAAGCCTGATATTTTCTACAAGTGGGCAAAAGATGTCTGGTACCATCTGGAAGACTATGAACCGAATATTGTACACAGGGTTCTGGCCAGAATGGAGAAGATGGGGCTACTGAGAAATGTCTATACACAGAACATTGATATGCTGCACCAGAGGGCAGGAAGCAGGAACGTCTATGAAGTTCACGGGAGCCCGGAATTTCACACCTGCCAGGGCTGCGGAAAGAAGTACACCTATGATGAAATAGCACCCATAGTAAGGGATGGAAAAGTGCCTTACTGCAGCAAGTGCAAATCAGTCATCAAGCCTGATATCATCTTTTACGAAGAGTCTTTAAATGAAAAGGTGCTCAACAGTGCCTGGAGGGATTTCTCTGATACGGACCTCTGTATAGTTCTAGGCTCATCACTTCTTGTACAACCTGCTGCATCTTTACCTGTTCTGGCTAGACAAAGTGGTGCAAAAGTAGTTATTGTCAATGCTCAGGAAACTTATCAGGACAGTACCGCCTCAATTCTTTTCAGGGACTTGAAACAGACCTTTGAAGCACTTGATTCCTATCTTGATACAAGAAGTAACAGAAAATGATTAAAAGTAACGATAAAATTAGGAACATTGCAATTATTGCGCATGTTGACCACGGCAAGACTACGCTTGTAGATGCCCTGTTCAAGCAGAGCGGAATTGCATCAAAAGACGGACAGGACCGCATTATGGACAGCGGTGCCATTGAACGTGAACGCGGAATTACAATCAACGCAAAGAACTGTGCAATCAGCTGGAAGGGAGTAAAGATAAACATTATAGATACTCCGGGCCACGCAGACTTCGGTGGAGAAGTTGAAAGAGGACTGAGCATGGTTGACGGAGTCATCCTTCTCTGTGATGCAGCAGAAGGACCGCTTCCACAGACCAGATTTGTTCTCCAGAAGGCTCTTGAGAAAAAGCTCTCCGTCATAGTTGTAATCAACAAGATTGACAGACAGGATGCAAGGGCTGAAGAGGTTCTTGATGAGGTTTATGATCTTCTGATTGAACTTGGAAATGATGAATCACTTCTTGAGGTTCCGGTCTTCTTTGCAAACGGAAGGGAAGGAATCTGCTCAAGGGAACTCGGGGATCCTCAGGCTAAAAACCTTCATCCGCTTCTTGATGCGGTAGTTGAGAGCATACCGGCACCTGTTTACGACACGGAAGAGCCTTTCCAGATGCTCGTATCAGACCTTTCCTACAGTGACTACCTCGGTCGTCTTGCAGTCGGAAAGATCATTAACGGAAGTGCATCCGTAAATGACTCACTTGTATGTATAAATGAAAAGGGCGAACACATACCGCTCAGGGTTACAAGACTTCAGGTCTACAACGGACCAAAGTTTGCTGAAGCACAGGAAGTTGAGAGTGGAGATATAGTTGTTCTCTCAGGAATTGAAGATGTTTCCATCGGAGACACAATCTGTAACAAACTCTACGTAAAGGCCCTTCCGAGAATCCATGTTGATGAACCGACAGTATCCATGCTCTTCTCAAAGAACATTTCTCCACTTGCCGGAAAGGAAGGAAAGCAGGTTACAGGTGCAAAAATCTGGGAAAGACTCCAGAGAGAGGCACTCAGGAACGTCTCAATCTCAATCGAAAAACATGACAATGAAAGCTTTATAGTAAAGGGCCGCGGAGAATTCCAGATGGCAATCATTGTCGAACAGATGAGAAGGGAAGGCTTTGAACTCTGCATTGGTAGACCTAAGATTATCTTCAGAACCGATGAGGCAGGACATAAGACAGAGCCTGTTGAAGAACTTCTTGTAGACTGTCCTGAAGAGTACTCCGGAACCGTTATGGAAAAGCTTTCAAAGAGAAAGGCTACACTTGAAAACATGAACTATCCTGGAAACGGAAGGGTAAAGATTCAGTTCTCAATTCCTGCCAGAGGCCTTATCGGATACAGAGATGAGTTCCTCACTGACACCCACGGATACGGAATCATGAACAGCAGCCTGCGCGGATACGAGCAGTACAAGGGAGACTTCCCGGACAGATCATCCGGATCCCTTATCTGTGACAGGGCAGGAGAAGCTGTTGCATACGGACTGTGGGAACTTGAGGACAGGGGAAGATTCTTCATTGTCCCGGGAGACCCGGTCTACGAGGGGGAAGTTGTGGGAGAAAGGAACAGGGAAGGAGACCTTCTCTTGAATCCTACCAGAACCAAGAAACTTACCAACCTCAGGGCTTCCGGCCATGACGATGCCGTTACCCTGACACCTGTTAAGAAGCTTACCCTTGAACAGGCAATCGGTTTCATAAAAGATGATGAGCTTGTTGAAGTAACCCCAAGTGCTGTAAGAATTTGCAAGAAGATTCTTGACAGCCAGAAGAGAAGGATCTTTGAAAACAGGGGTGAAATTCCCGAGTATCTGAAGTAAAAGAACTATACAACTTTAATACATGTTAAGTATAAGAGGAAAATCCACGTTGATTTTCCTCTTTTTTTTTAATTAAGTGTGTTGCTAGGTGGGAAAAAGTGGCTTAAAGTTGTGGGTAGGTGGGAGAAATTCCCAAAAACTGGAAACTTTTGGTAAAAAAGTGGGAGCCTGAAAATGAACGGTGAGTTCAGAAATACAATGGATGAAAAGGGTAGACTCATGATTCCTCCAAGAATCAGAGAACAGCTCGGTACTGCTACCGAACTCATGCTCACCAAGTCCATGGACAACTCCCTCTGGCTTTTTACCAGAACAGATTTTGATGCTCTTGATGCAGAGATCAACTACGGTCCGCTCGCCATGTTCAACAAAAACTCAAGAGCTCTTGATATGGCAGTTATTGCCCCGGCAAGAGAAGTTGAATTTGACAAAGCTGGCAGACTCAGTATTCCGCAGGTTCTCAGGGAGTATGCAGGACTTGAAGCAAAGACAGAATGCGTAATCCTCGGTTCAAAGAACCATGTAGAGATTCTCAGCGTTGAGTGTTACGAGAAGCTCATGGAAGGTTTCAGAAGTACTATTTCTGAGGCCGGAAACAATCTGAGTGAGCAGAGGATGGGTGTCTGATGCAGTACGTTCATTGTCCGGTCATGAAGAATGAAGCTCTCGAGTATCTTGTTCCGAAAAGAGAGAATCCGATCATGGTTGACTGTACTCTTGGAGAAGGCGGACACAGTGAGGCCTTCCTTCAGAAGTATCCCAACCTTAAAGTCATTGGACTTGACCGTGATGATGAGATAAGGGCTAAGGCCATAAACAGACTTTCACCTTTCGGGGACAGGTTTGAGGCTAAGGCAACCTGGTTCGACGAGTTCTGGAAAAACTACGAAGGACCACAGGTAGACATAATACTGTTTGATCTTGGAATCAGTGTTTTCCACTACGAAGAGTCAAAAAGAGGGTTCAGTTTCAGAAAGTCAGAAGATCTTGACATGAGGCTGAACAGAAATAAAGGATTCAGCGCTGCAGATGTTGTAAACACCTACGGTGAAAAAGAGCTTGCTGACCTGATCTACGGTTATGGAGAGGAGAGGTATTCAAGAAGGATTGCAAAAGCAATCTGTGAATACAGAAAGACAAAGGCCATCAGGAAGACTGATGAGCTGGCTGACATAATTTATTCAGCTGTCCCGGGAGAATACAGACACCACAGAATTCACCCGGCTACAAAGACCTTCCAGGCCATAAGGATTGAGGTTAACGGAGAACTTGGAAGAATAGAACCAGCCCTGGACAATGCAATAGATGCACTTGTACCGGGAGGAAGGATAGGAGTTATAACCTTCCATTCACTGGAGGACAGACCTGTCAAATGGTTTTTCAGAAACCATACAGACAGAGTAAATATACTGACCAGAAAACCGGTAATTCCTACTGAAGAGGAGTGCCGTACAAATACTCCTTCCAGGAGCGCAAAATTCAGAGTTGCTGAAAAAAGAGGTGTGGAAAATGAATGAGACAATGAACAAAAACAGAAAAAGCCTGGCTATTGTAATTATTCTTCTTATAGTCGGTTTCTGCATGCTTATTCCCGTATGGCAGAGCGCCGTAAGTACCGGTATCAGCTCAAAGATGGAAGAGTCCAGAGAAAACATTATTGCCCTCAACGAAAAAAAGATGTCTGTTAAGGGTAGTATTGCCAGAAAAACAACTCCTGAATTCCTTATCGAGCAGGCCAGCGTACAGAATATAAATTTCACACAGATTTCTGAGTCAACCAACGTAACTGTTGCAAGTGCATTTTGAATTTTTTATAATTTAAGTGTACTTCTCAGGGTAGCATTGTGAACAGGAATAATTATGACGACTGGAATTTCATGGGCAAGTCTCTCACCGGAACAGTACCGGGCGAAACAAAGACTTATAATTACAGGAGAAACTCTGTCGTTTTATTCACGGTTTTTCTTGTTCTCATAATCTACGGCCTTGTCTGTACATATTCCACAACCTATCCCCAGGCAATAACCGAAGGGAAGAATCATTATTACTATCTTCAGAACCAGCTCCTTTACATTGTTGTAGGCCTTGGAATTGGTTCTGTTTTTTATTTTATTTCCGAGAAAGCATTTGAAACACTTTCTCCTCTTACTGTCCTTGTCATCTTTGCCTTCTGTGCAGCATCGGAACTGGGCATGAATGCAGAGAGTTCTCTCGTTTCCCATATGGCTATGCTGGGAATAACCATGTACCTCACGCACTACTTCGGAAAGAGAAACAACAGGTTTGACAGACTGAGGGAGATAGCACTGCCTCTTCTTTTCAGCACGGCTTTTTTCGGAATCATAACCCTTCAGAAAAACGTAATGCTTTCCCTGGTCTACATAATCCTCGTAGTCTATCTCTTTGCAGTAGGCGGAGTAGGGCTTGGGGGAGTCAGTCTTCTGATTCTTTTCATAGCGGTTCCCTTTGTCTGTTCATTCCTCTCAAACCCGGCTGAGATCAGGGAACTGCTTAACTTCTTTATTCCGGGTCTGTTTACGGGAAGTGATGCCGCCCAGTCAGTATTAAGATACAAGAGCATTTCTTCCGGAGGACTTATGGGAAAGGGCTCAGCCCTCGGAGTCTACAAATACGGTGTTATCAACGGTATTTCAGGCCCCTATATTCTCTGCAGCATCTTTGAAGAGTTCGGCTTTGCCGGCTTCTGCCTTATAGCCTTTCTTTTCATAGTCATAGCAATTCTTGGTTACGGCGGAAGCAACAGCCTCAAGAGCGTGAACTACTATTACTCAAACCTCTGTAACGGTATGACAACCCTTCTGGTCTGGCACTTTATCTTCAACTGTGCCGCAGTGTTTGAGGTACTGCCTTTCTCGTTCCTGTCCATGCCGTTCTTTTCCTACGGTCCGGATGTGAGCCTTGTAATCATAGAATTCTTCCTGCTGCTTAAGACATTCAAGAAAGAAAAAGAGAAATCAGAAATGCCTGTATACGAAAAATATGACTATTCGGAGGATCCGGTACCTTATGAAAAATAAACACCTTGCCGGACTTCTTCTGGTTTTATTATTTACTGTAATTGTAATTGTTGCCCTTTATTTTGCTGCAAGAAATGTTCCCTACTTCAATATAAATACCGTTAACCTTAAAATAACGGGACAGAGCGAAGAGGCTAACAGCCGCATAAAACATATAGTTTCCGGCATAAAGGGAAGAAACATACTTGAAATATCTACGACAAGCATAAAGGACACAATCAGATCCATGGGCGGGGTTAAGAGTGTTAGCGTAACACGCTACTTCCCGTCTACCGTTAATATAGAAGTTGTTTATCAGAACTACATATGCAGGGCCTATTCCGATAACGGAGAAACAGAAAATTTCTACCTTGCAGGAAGCAGCAGTATGGAAAAAACAGATTCAGAGACCTACAGGCTTTATTCAAATCTTGCTGAAGTAGAACTCTTTCCGGCTTACGCACTGCTGATTGAAAAATGGGGCTATGACCAGGGATTCATTCAGATGATGAACCTGGCAGGTTCTCTGGGTTCAGAGACCTTGATAACTGCCATAAAATACGATAATAATAACAGTGATTCTTTCGGTTTACTCAAACTGGAAATGAGCAGTATTAATTCAGTGTTATATGTGCGCGAACCTGTAACGCCGCAGAGGCTGAATGAGGCACTGCGTATTATTGCAGATGACGGAAACATATCCGGCGGAGAGAGAAGATATGATCTGTATTCAACTGCACTTGTAAAGAGAAAGTGAGGTGATTTAATGGCTTCAGAAAAGATAATGATGGGATTGGATATCGGGTCTTCCTGGATTCGTGCCGCAATAGGTTCATTATCAAAAGACGGACAGCTTATGATAGATACTCTTTGTGAACGCCCGAGTGAGGGAGTGCGCAATGGAGTTGTTGTAAATGTAGAGCAGACCGTAAAATCCATTAATTCAGTAATTCAGGAAGCAGAACTTCAGGCTGGAGTTGAAGTTCAGTCCATAATTGCCGGAGTAGGCGGCTCTTCAATTGAAGGCCGACAGAGTGAAGGAGTAATAGGAATCAATACGAGGGGACTTGAGATTACAAGTTCCGACATATTCAAATCCCTTGAAGTTGCAAGAACCTTTGAGCTTGCCCAGGACAGATTCATCCTTCATACACTGGTTCAGGATTTCAGCGTTGACGGAAAGAGCGGAATTAAGGACCCGATCAACATGTCAGGTCACAGACTTGAAAGCAGGGCCCTCATAGTTCTCGGTTCCCAGACAGTCTGTTCGGCCACCAAGAAGTCCCTTCAGAGGGCAGGCATGAATAATTCCCGTCTTGTTCTGGAACAGCTTGCAGATGCAGAAGTAGTTCTCGGTACTGATGAAAAAGAAATGGGAACAGTACTTATCAACATAGGTTCAAACATAACGAACATGATTGTCTACAAGGGCGGATCTCCCTGCTATGTCGGAGGAGTAGACCTTGGAGGTAACAGTGTCACAAATGATATAGCCTACCTGCTGAACAAGCCTAAGTCTGTTGCAGAGCAGATTAAGTGTGAGCACGGCTCCTGCTTCATTCCTTCCGTCAAACCGGAGGATAAGATCATTATCCCGCAGATCGGAGGCCTTCCTTCAATCCAGATGCCGAGAGTTGAACTCAGTAAGATAATTGAGCCAAGAATGGCTGAAATCTTCTCACTTCTCAAGCAGAACCTGGAATCAAAGGGAATAGGCGGTTCCTTTGGCGGTGGAGTTGTTCTTGTCGGAGGCGGTTCACTTATCTCCGGAGCTACTGAGCTTGCAAATGAGATTTTCAGGATGCAGGCAAGAATTGGTTTCCCTGAGGCTCTTCCCGGACTTGACCGCTCATACATTGATCCGAGGTATACAACTGTTCTCGGACTTCTCAAGTCTGAGGCAAGAAGAAGCGGAGGCGGTTCTTCAAAGACTCTCAGCGGTAAGAATTCTTCAAAGTCAGGATTCTTCACCAAGCTGTCAAACTTTATTAAAACGATTGTTTAATGTATAATAGAATCAGAGGAAATATATGGATTTCACAACGATTGAAGATTTATTGAGTGATGAACAGAGTCAGCCGACCGAAATCAAGGTAATTGGTGTAGGTGGTGCAGGTGGAAATGCTGTCAACAGAATGATTTCTGCCGGACTTAAAAAGGTTACTTTTGTAGCCATGAATACAGATGTTCAGGCTCTTCAGAGATCAAATGCAAGTATCAGGCTTCCGATAGGAAAGGAGCTTACAGGCGGTCTCGGTGCAGGCGGAATTCCTGAGATGGGAGAAAAGGCTGCAGAAGAGAGCAAGGAAGAAATCAAGAAACTGCTCCATGGAACTGATATGGTCTTCATCACTGCCGGAATGGGCGGTGGTACCGGAACCGGTGCTGCTCCTGTTGTTGCAGAGATTGCAAAAGGGGAGAACATCCTCACAGTTGCCGTTGTAACCACTCCTTTTGCCTTTGAAGGCAGAAAGAAACTTGAATTTGCAAACCAGGGTATTGAAAAGCTCAGAAAGCAGGTAGATACACTGATTCTTATTCCTAACCAGTATCTCCTCAAGGTTGCTGAAAACAACACACCTATCAAGCAGGCCTTCCTCCTTGCTGATGACGTCTTAAGACAGGGTGTTCAGGGTATTTCAGAACTCATTACCGAACCTGGTGAAATCAACATTGACTTTGCTGACGTAAGAACCGTCATGAAGGGCAAGGGAGATGCAATCATGGGTATCGGTATTGGAGAAGGAGCCAACAGAGCTATTGATGCTGCAAGACTTGCAGTTAATAACCCGCTTCTTGAAAATGCCAAGATTGATGGAGCCAAGAGCGTTCTTGTCAACCTCACAGCAGGTGACGGACTCACCCTTACCGAGTATCAGGATGTTGTCGAGCTCATCACTGAGAACTGTGATGCTGACGCATTGATCATTGCCGGTCAGGCATATAATCCGGACCTCGGAGACAAGGTACAGGTTACCGTTGTTGCTACAGGCTTCAAGCAGGATGCAATCACTGTTGACATGCCTGAATACGAGAAGCCCAAAAAGCGTTTTGACCAGTTCATGAACCAGACTCCGGAAACCTCCAGAACAGAGGAAGCACCGGCTGAAAAGACAGAACCGGTACAGAAGCAGGAAGAGGTTATTACCGTCAACAGATGGCAGGATCTCCAGCAGCAGATCGGAAGAAGACAGAATACTCCTTCCGCTTCAACTTCAGATTATTCTTACCCGGCTATCCTTCGTTACCAGCGCCATGATGAAGAAGGAAACCGCTGAGGAACTGATTAAGGCTTTTGAAGAGAGCCTTATCGTAGAAAAGCATGCATCTTCCGCTACAAGGGAAACCTATAGAAGGGAGATAGCATGCTTTCTTTCTTTTCTCTCTGATAAAAACCTTGATGTAGACACCGTAACTACCGGAGACCTCAGGGATTACCTAATAAACCGCTCTGAAAAATCTTCACTCTCGTCCAGAACAACCGCAAAGATAATTACAACCCTCAGGGTCTTTTTCAGATACCTCAGTTCCGAGGGCTTCCGGGAAGACGACCCCACCGAGCTTCTTGAAAAAAACCGAATGGCAAGAAAGCTGCCGGAAGTTATGGACTATGACTGCATAGATAAGATTTTAAGTCAGATAGACACACAAACGGAGACAGGTCTGAGGGACAGGACCATGTTTGAACTCATCTATTCCTGCGGACTCAGGGTAAGCGAGTGCATAAACCTGAAGCTCTCCGACTATTTCAGGGAGGAGAAGAGAATAATAGTCACAGGAAAGAGGGACAAGCAGAGGTACATTCCCGTAGGGGAAGATGCTGTTTTTTACCTTGAAAAACTCATCTCTTCAATGAAGGCAAAGGGCAGGGTAACGTACCTTTTCTGCAACAGGTTCGGCCGTCCGTTAACAAGGGAAGCCGTCTGGCAGAGACTTAAGATATATGCAGAGAAGGCTGGAGTCAAAGCAAAGGTCCATACACTAAGACACAGCTTTGCAACCCACATGCTTCAGGGTGGTGCAGACCTGAGGTCCGTGCAGGAACTTTTGGGCCACAGCGACATAAGAACCACGGAAATCTATACACATGTTAACACTGATAACCTTTATGAAGCATTTTTAAAGGCAGATTTTGATAAAAAATAACAACATAGGGCTCAGCATGGAGGTCTTAAAGGGTAAAGGAGATTTTTACCATGGACCTTACCGAACTGAAAAGACGTATTGTAACAGGCCTGCTTCCCGGTGTAGATGCAGTTAAAAAGAAAGAACTGATTCAAAGTAACCTGTCCCTGAAACAGATTCTGAAACTGCTCAGGATAGAACACCCGGATTACGGGGCTGCATCAAGGGTAATTGACTGGCTTGAAAAAACTGAGAACAGCGGAATAATCTGGTTTACGGACCCGGATTTCCCGCCTCTCTATGAACTTGATAAGCACTGCCCCTACATGCTCTTCTACCAGGGTAAAAGACCTGAGAACATAATTAGAAGGGTTACCATAGTCGGAAGCCGCAGGGCTGACTATCTAGGACTTCAGAAATCCTTCATGCTGGGTCTTGAAGCCTCGGTTAACGGACTGTCGGTAGTAACCGGTGTTGCCGAAGGCTGTGACCAGGCCTCCTGTGCAGGAGCTCTTTCTGCCTATACGGTGCAGAATACTCAGTTTGCTCCGCCTCTGCTGGTTCTTCCAAACGGTTTTGATATAGAGTACCCCAGGGGAAGCGCCTACTACAGAAACCTCTCTCTGGACTGCGGAGGCTGCATAATAAGCTGTTTTACCCCCGGAACTCCGGCTCTCAGGTACAACTTTATATTCAGAAACATGATTCTTGCTTCACTCAGCGAAATGACTCTTGTAATCCAGTCTCCAAGCCACTCAGGAGCACTTATGACAGCAGATTTTGCACTTCAACTTGGCCGGGACGTGTGCGTAAGTGTCGGAGGAATAGGGGATAAGATGTGCAGAAGAGGCACTGGAAGACTAGCAGAAGACGGGGCGCAGGTCATAAACAGCTACTCGGATTACGCCTTAAACGGAATAGACAGCTCCTTTGACATACTTCAGGTAAGCCGTCAGAGTCCCTATCAGGCAAGGTACGGAGACAGGTTTTATAAGATTGTTCCTAAAACCTGATAATGATAAAATAAACCCATGAACGAAACGGTTGAAAAATACCTTGATTATCTTGTTAAAGTCAGAGGTTTTTCTGAAAAGACAGCTGTCTCCTACAGGCACGACCTGGAGATCCTGGAAGACTATCTTAAGGAGAGGAAAATGGACTTTCCCGACATGGTCTTTGAGGACGCAAGGGAGTTTTCACTCAAGCTGCACGAAGAGAACTACAAACCGGCATCAATCAACAGGATAATCTCAGGCTGCAGAAGCTTTTATCACTACCTTCTACAGAACTCCCTTACCGCAGTCCAGCCCTTCACCCGCATATCTCAGGTCAAGCAGGGAAGAAGGCTGCCCTCAGTGCTGTCCGACTCTGAGATTGAAAGACTTCTCTCAATTCCCGTAACTGACTACACGTCACTTATGGAAGTGACAATGTTCAACCTTTTCTACTCAACAGGCTGCAGACTGCAGGAGCTTCTGGATATGAAGACAGGGGATCTGGACATAAGGGGAAGACGTGCACTGGTCATGGGAAAGGGCTCAAAACAGAGGTTTGTTTTTCTGACCGAAAGGGCAGTAAAGTGTCTTGAAGACTATCTTCCTGCAAGAAAACAGATGCTTGATGAGCTTAGAAAAGAAGATGAGGGAATATTACTTTTAAATAAAAAAGGCAAAAAGTTGCCATCTTCATCAGTTCACGCTATTTTTGATAGGTACAGGGATGAACTTGGAATTACAAAGAAGTTCACACCACACGTATTCAGACATACGTTTGCTACCCGTTTACTTGACAAGGACACGGATATAAGGGTCGTTCAGGCACTTCTCGGACATGAGAACATAGGAACAACCCAGATCTATACCCATGTATCGGGAGCAAGACTTGAGGCTGTGTACAAAAATACACATCCGCATGCCAGGAGGAAAAAAGATTGAGTTTCAGAGGAACAACAATTGTAGCCGTCAAGAAAGACGGACACGTAGCAATAGCAGGTGACGGACAGGTCACAAACGGCGACACCATCATGAAGGGAAACGCCCGCAAGGTAAGAAGAATCTTCAACGATAAGATTATAATCGGTTTTGCAGGAAGCACTGCAGACGCTTTTACACTCTTTGACCTCTTTGAGAAAAAGCTCGCAGAGTTCAACGGAGACATAACCCGTGCCTCTGTAAAGCTTGCCCAGGAATGGAGAATGGACAGAGCTCTGAGGAAACTTGAAGCCATGCTTCTTGCAAGTGACGGAAAGAAGATTTTCCTTATTTCCGGTGTCGGAGATGTACTTGAACCTGAGTATGATGCAATAGCAATCGGAAGCGGCGGAAACTACGCACTTTCTGCTGCAAGGGCCTACCTTGATTCAAAGGCAGACCTCTCTGCAAAAGAGATTGCCCTCAAATCAATGGATATTGCATCTTCAATCTGTATCTACACAGATTCCAAATTCACCGTAGAGGAGATATGAGATGGAGAATAATTCAGTAATGAAGATAAATAATCCGGTTAAGATGAATCTGGATGACATGGTACCGTCCCAGATTGTAAGTGAACTGGATAAGTACATTATAGGTCAGGCAAAGGCCAAGAGAACCATAGCCGTAGCCCTCAGAAACAGAACCAGAAGGAAGAGACTGCCTGATGGAATCAGGGAAGAAGTCTTTCCGAAAAATATAATCATGATAGGCCCCACGGGAGTCGGTAAGACTGAGATTGCAAGAAGGATTGCAAAGCTTTCAAATGCACCTTTCATCAAGGTTGAAGCCACCAAGTTCACCGAGGTCGGATATGTCGGAAGAGATGTTGAATCCATGATCAAGGACCTTATGGGCAGCGCTGTTCTTATGGTCAAGAAAGAGCTTTCCGAGAAGAATGAAGATGCGGTTAAGGCAAGGGTAGAGGAGAGGCTTCTGGACCTCCTTCTTCCAAGCGTAAACGCCTCCCGGGATAAGTTCGGAGAAGACGTTGCAAAGGTCAGGGAGCTTACACGTGAAAAACTCAGAAAGGGCGACTTTGATAACACAGAAGTTGAAGTTATGTACTCAAGAACCCCGAAGAGCTTTGAAATAGGGGTAATGGGAGCTTCTCCAGATGACATTCAGAATGCCATGAACAACATTACTGACCTCTTCAGAAACGCCCAGAACAGGGGAAAGAAGCACAAAATTACCATCAAGAAGGCAAGAGAGCTGTTCACTGAGGAAGAGCTTGATAAGTCTGTTGACCAGGAAAAGGTTGTAGATCTTGCAAAGGAAAGAACCGAGCAGATGGGAATAGTCTTCATTGATGAGATAGACAAGATTGCAGGCGCTGCAAAGAGTTCCGGCAGTCCTGATGTTTCCCGTGAAGGAGTACAGAGAGACATTCTGCCTGTAGTAGAAGGTACAAAGGTATCTACAAAGTGGGGAGTAATAGATACATCCCATATTCTGTTCATTGCCGCAGGCGCCTTCCACGTATCAAAGCCGAGCGACCTGATTCCTGAGCTTCAGGGCAGATTCCCTCTCAGGGTAGAACTTGATGACCTTAAGGCTGAAGACTTCTTCAGGATCCTCAAGGAGCCTGAGAACGCAATTACCCGTCAGTACAGGGAGCTGCTGGGAACAGAAGGAGTTGAGGTTGAATTCACTGATGATGCAATCAGAAGACTCAGTGAGATAGCCTATGAGGTTAACTCAACTTCAGAAAATATTGGAGCCAGAAGACTTTACACTATTATGGAGCTTCTTCTTGAGGAGCTGAGCTTCAGTGCAAACGAGCTTAAGGGCCAGAAGGTTACAATTACTCCTGAATATGTGAATGAAAGGCTTTCTGATGTAGTCGGAAATCAGGACCTGTCTAGATATATACTGTAATTTCAGGTATCATCAGTTTTATGAACTACATAACAATTGAAGCCAAGACATATGAAGAAGCAGTGAAGAGAGCCCGTTCCCAGTACGGGGACAGGCTCCGCATTCACAGCAGAAAAGACAATACAAAACCTGGTTTCATGGGAATAGGGCATGTTACCTCCTGTGAAATCACCTGTTACCTCACCGGTGAAGAGGAAAAACCGGCTCAGAAAATCATTCCGGAGGAGAAGGAAGACAGTGTTCTCATAAAGAGATTTGAGAATGAAGCCAAAACTCCAAATCCTGATGAAATCAAAAAGGAGCCGGAAATTCACGTAGAGCCTCCTGTTGTGGAGGTTGACAACTCAAAAGCTGAGGCTGAGATTCTGGCCATGCTTGAAGATGTTACGAAAATACTCAGGAAAAACGACTTTTCCGAGTACTACATAAGATTTCTTATGGACAACGTAAGGGAGCAGGCCATGAAGGCCCTTCCAGATGTTCCTTCCAGAAAAGATATTGAAACTGCAGTAATGGACCATATGGCCGGCCTTCTTAAGATCAAGAAGGAAACGGCTGCCTCAAAGACAACTGTTTTCCTCGGTCCTGCCGGAAGCGGAAAGACTACAACTGCAGGAAAGATTGCAGTAGCACTTGCCAAAAACGGCTCAAAGGTCGGAATCATAAGCCTTCATACAAAAAACGACAGTCCTGATTTAATGAAGAGAATCTGTCAGGCTGCAAGAATTTCACTTCTGGAAGCTGCTGACAGTGAGTCTCTTAAGGCCGCCCTTGCTTCATTTGACAGTTACGACAGCATACTCATTGATACAAGCGGAAACAGTATGGAGCAGAGCGAAATGGACAGAAGCATACTTGAAGCCCTCAAAGCCTGCAAGGACAGGATGAGGTTTGTTCTTGTACTCTCTGCTGCAATGAAATTCAACGACATGGACGCCATGAGCGTTCTCTACTATCCGTTTGAATTTGACTCTCTTGCCTTTACAGGAACTGACAGGACTACGACCATTGGAAATGTAGTGTCTTTCAGCTATGAAAAGAAAATTCCTCTTGAATTCATGGCTTTCGGAAGATCCATCCCGAGAGACATGAAAACTGTTACGGTTTCTGATGTATTAAACAAAATGAAAGGCTTTACTAACGGGCTTTTTTCAATATAAAATAGCTTGGTGAATTACGGTTTATTGACATCAAAAAACGTTATTCAGTATATTTATATCGTTAAAGAAAAATTAGGATCTATGGAGGATTCAGATTATGAAAATTGGTATTAACGGATTTGGAAGAATCGGACGTTTTGTATTCCGCGCAGCTATGGAACGTGAAGGTTTCGAAATTGTAGGTATCAACGACCTCTGCCCGGTAGACTACCTTGCTTATATGCTCAAGTATGACACAATGCATGGTGCTTTCCAGGGAACAGTTGAAGCAGATGTAGAGAACTCACTTCTCGTTGTAAACGGAAAGAAGATCAGAGTCACAGCAGAAAAGGATCCTAACAACCTCAAGTGGGATGAAGTCGGAGCTGAGTATGTTGTTGAATCAACAGGTCTCTTCCTTACAAAGGAAAAGGCTCAGGCTCATATCAATGCCGGTGCCAAGTACGTTGTTATGTCAGCTCCTTCAAAGGATGACACACCAATGTTTGTCTGCGGCGTAAACGAAGACACATACGTAAAGGGAACACAGTTTGTTTCTAACGCTTCATGTACAACTAACTGTCTCGCTCCTATCGCTAAGGTTCTCAATGATAACTTCGGTATCACAGACGGCCTTATGACAACAGTTCACTCAACAACAGCTACACAGAAGACAGTCGACGGACCTTCAATGAAGGACTGGAGAGGTGGAAGAGCTGCTGCAGGAAACATCATTCCTTCATCAACAGGTGCTGCAAAGGCTGTAGGTAAGGTTATCCCGTCACTTAACGGAAAGCTCACAGGTATGTCAATGAGAGTTCCTACTCTTGATGTTTCAGTTGTTGACCTCACAGTCAACCTTGCCAAGCCGGCAACATACGCAGAGATCTGCGCAGCTATGAAGAAGGCTTCTGAAGGCGAGCTCAAGGGTATTCTCGGATACACAGAAGATGCAGTTGTTTCTTCAGACTTCCTCGGCGACCCGAGAACATCTATTTTCGATGCTAAGGCAGGTATTGCCCTTACAGATACATTTGTAAAGGTTGTTTCCTGGTACGACAACGAAATCGGATATTCCAACAAGGTTCTTAACCTGATCGCTCACATGAAGAAGGTCAACGGTTAATCTTTAACTTAATCATTCAGGCCTGCCTAGCGCAGGCCTTATCTTTCATAAGAGGTATATCATGCAGTTAAATACAGTCAGAGAAGCTGATCTTAAAAATAAAAGAGTCCTTATCCGTGTTGACTTCAACGTTCCTTTGAAAGAGGGTGTTGTAAAGGATGACACAAGAATCAGGGCAGCACTTCCTACAATCAATTACATTCTTGAGCAGCCGGGAACATCTCTTGTTGTTGTCAGCCACTTCGGAAGACCAAAAGGACAGAAGAATCCTGATTTCTCAATGGCTCCTGTCGGAAAGAAGTTCGAGGAGCTCCTCGGAAGACCTGTTAAGGTTGCCAAAGACGTTATCGGTGAAGAAGTAAGAAAAGAAGTTGAAAGCCTTAAGGCCGGTGAAGTTCTTCTTCTTGAAAATGCAAGATTCTATCCTGATGAGGAAAAGAACAATCCTGAGTTCGCAAAGGAACTTGCTTCATATGCTCAGGTTTATGTAAATGATGCATTCGGTACAGCTCACAGAGCTCATGCTACAACAGAGGGTGTTTCACACTACCTTCCAAGCTACGCCGGTTTCCTTATTGAGAAGGAAGTCAAGTTCATGGCTCCTCTTCTTGAGAATCCGGACAAGCCGTTTGTTGCTATTATCGGCGGTGCAAAGGTTTCTTCAAAGATTACAGTTCTTGAGTCTCTCGTTAAGACCTGTGACACAATCGTAATCGGTGGCGGTATGGCATATACCTTCCTCAAGGTTCAGGGCTATAAGGTCGGTAAGTCTCTTGTTGAAGATGATTTTGCAGATACAGCCAGAGCTTTCCTCAAGGCAGCAGAAGAGAAGAACGTCAAGGTCATCCTTCCTGTTGACCATGTCTGTGCAGCAGAGTTCGCTGAAAATGCAGAGCCTGTATGTGTAGACGGAAAGGATATTCCTGAGAACCTTATGGGTATGGATATTGGTCCTAAGACAACAGCAGCTATTGTTGAAGAACTTAAGAGCGCAAAGTCTGTTGTATGGAACGGTCCTATGGGAGTATTTGAGTTTGCAGCATTTGCAAAGGGAACAGAAGATGTAGCAAAGGCTCTCGCAGCTTCAGATGCAACAACAGTTGTCGGCGGCGGAGATTCAGTTGCAGCCATCAACAAGTTTGGTCTTGCATCAAAGATCAGCCATGTTTCAACAGGCGGCGGTGCATCTCTCGAATTCCTCGAAGGCAAGGTACTTCCGGGAATCAAGGCTCTGGAGAAGTAATATGAGAAATTTATATATTGCCGGAAACTGGAAAATGAACCTGGTACCAAGTGAAGCAGCAGAATATGCAGCTTCACTTGCCAAGGCAGCAAAAGACCCTTCAGTAAAGGTCATGATTGCTCCTACATTCGTATGTCTTCCTGCTGTTGTTGAAGCAGTTAAGGGAAGCGGCGTTATTGTTGCAGCTCAGAACGTAAATGACCACGAGAAGGGCGCTTACACAGGCGAGATTTCCTGCAAGATGCTCAAGGATATCGGTGTAAACACAGTTATCCTCGGACACAGCGAGAGAAGACAGTACTATGGAGAGACAGATGAGTTCATCAATAAGAAGGTACTCTTTGTTCTTGAGAACGGTATGGATGTAGACCTCTGTGTCGGTGAAACCCTCACTGAACGTGAAGGTGGAAAGCTTGAGGAAGTTCTTACAAGACAGATTGAAGTCGGTCTTGCAGGAGTAACTGCAGAGCAGATGTCAAAGGTTACAATTGCATACGAACCTGTCTGGGCAATCGGAACCGGCAAGACAGCCACTCCTGAAGATGCAAACGCTGCACATGCTTTTATCAGATCCCTTATTGCACGTAAGTTCGGTGAATCTGTTGCAGAAAATACAATTATACAGTATGGTGGTTCGGTGAAGCCGTCCAATGCAAAGGACCTTATGTCCAGAGAGCATATTGACGGTGCACTTGTAGGCGGAGCTTCTTTGACACTCGAGCAGTTTCTTCCTATAATAAACTGTAATAAATAAAAAGCAGGTTTTAAAAAATGGCAGCATTAAGCATAATTCTTCTTGTTTTATTTGTACTTGTAAGTCTTCTTCTGATTTTTGTCATTGCTATTCAGAGCGAAGATGATTCAGGACTCGGTGGTGTATTCGGAGGAAACAGCACATCTGTTTTCGGAGGAAACACAAACAAGGTTCTTAACAAAGTTACAGCTTACCTTGTCGTTGCATTCTTTGTTCTTGCTGTTCTTGTTGCAATCGTCAACAAGTCATCTGAGAATTCAATCCTCAGCACAGCAAAGACAACAACTGCAACAGTTCAGGCTGAGAACTGAATCTAAAGTACTCTTGTTAAGGCCGCCAGAATAAATGTGCGGCCTTATTGTATATCTATAAGAAAACATGGAGTTGGATATGAATAAAAAATTTTTTTCACTCATTCTGGTTTTCCTTGTAATTCTTGCCCTTCCTGTATTTGCCGCTGGCGCAAAGGAAGAGGCTAAGACTGAACCAGTTACAGAACCGGTTGTTGAAGTCGTTGATACTGTAGTAGAAAACAAAGATAAGGTTGTTGCTACTGTTACTCTCGGAGACTTCAAGTCAGAAATCATGAGCTCAGATGTTGAAGAGCTTAAGGCTCTCTACAAAGAGAACGGTGTTGAAGCTACTGATGAGCAGGTGCTCGATGAACTCATCAGCCAGGCCCTTATAAATCTTGAATTCCAGGTCAAGGACTATCAGCTTACCGATGAGCTTACAAGCTACCTTATCAACTATTATTTCACAAACTATCTTGGAGTAACTCTTGAAAGTCAGGAACAGCTCGATGCATTTGTACAGCAGTACCAGATTGACCTTCAGAACGTAGTAAGCACACTTGCAAGCCAGTACTTCCTTCAGGCTTATCTTGCAGAGAACTATAATGACATTCTCAGCCAGACCACAACTCCTGAAGAATCAGCAGTAGCAGAGCTCTACAACCTCAACAAGGATCTTTTCAAGAATTCAGAGAAGGTTAAGATTGCCCACATCTATTTCGAGATCAAGGAAGACACAGCTGAAGCTGACGTTAAGGCTAAGGCAGATGAAGTCTACGCAAAGATCAAGAATGGCGAAGTAACATTTGAAAAGGCTGTATCTGACTATTCTGATGATACAGATACAAATAACAACGCCGGAATTCTCGGATGGGTAAACAGCGCTGAGACAGATTTTGAGAAGGAACTCGCAGTACTTCTCGGAAACTACAATATTGCAAGTTCCGAGTACCACAAGCAGCTCTTCACTGAAGATACATACAATAAGATTATTGCTATGAACGCAGGTGAGGTTTCAGAGCCTCTTAAGAGCACTTCCGGTTATCATATCTTCAAGGCTATCGTACGCAATGAAGAGAAGAGTCTCGGACAGTTTGATGCTGCATATCCTGAAGTCGGTGTTACAGTAAATGATTACCTTGTATTCAGACTTTCTGAAGCACTTTCAGAGCAGTATTACAACCAGGCAGTTGCTCAGATGCTTTCAGACCTCAGAGCAACAGCTGAAGTAGTTTACAATTGATTATATGAAGTCAAGACATTTGGCCAGGTCACTGGCATTACAGACACTATATGCTTTTGACATCAAGGGGGAAATCCATGAGATGAGTGTGCCTTATTCTCAGGGGTTTCCCGGCCTTTCAGAAGAAGAGCAGGGAGAGCTTGAATCAGACGTAGTTCTCTATGCTCTTTTTCTTATAAACGGCGTAATAGAGCATCTTGATGAGATTGATGAGATGATCAGCAGATTCTCATCCAGAAGAAGCATTGAAAACATAAGCATTGTTGACAGAAACATCCTCAGAATCAGCATTTTTTCCCTGCTTTACTGTAAGGATGTGCATTCAAACATTGTAATTGACGAAGCCGTTAAGCTTTCACAGGAATTCAGCACAGAAGTCAATTACAGATTTATTAACGGATTACTTGATACAGCAGTGAGGTACTTGCATGATTCAGCTCAAAACTGACGAGCAGATAGAAGGAATAAGAAAGAGTTGCCACATGCTCTGTGAACTTCTTGATTCACTTGAGGATGGCAAAATCAAGGAAGGGATGAGTACAAAGGATATTGACAGGTACTGTCATGAATGGATCCTTAAAAGAAACGCAAAGCCCGCCTGTCTGCACTACGAAGGTTTTCCTGCTGCAACCTGTATCAGCGTAAATGATGAGATTATTCACGGTATCCCGAAATCAAATCACATAATCAAGGAAGGAGATCTGGTCAGTATAGATCTCTGCATTAACCTCAAGGGTTATATCTCTGACAGTGCAAGAACCTATATTGTAGGCAAGACCGGCGCTCAGGAGGAGAAACTTGTAAAAGTCACCAGAGAGTGTCTTTACAAGGGAATTGAGGCCGCTTCCCAGTCCCATGCAAGAATCATGGATATTGGAGCCGCCGTATTCAAACATGCTGACAGAAACGGTTTCGGAGTAATACGTGAGTACTGTGGCCATGGAGTTGGCCTGGAGCTTCATGAAGACCCTGAAGTTCCTAACTATGTAAGTCATTCCCTCGGAAATCCAAGACTGAGGGAAGGTATGGTAATTGCTATTGAACCCATGATTACAATGGGATCAAGACATATTATTGATATGCCTGACGGATGGACTGTCGTTACTGCAGATCACAAGCCGGCTGCGCATTTCGAGCATACCGTAGCCATTACACATAATGGACTTGAGATTCTGACTCAGATCTGAAAATAACAGGGGGGAAAAAGTGTCAAAGGATTTTATTAGACATGATGTTATCAGAGACAGTGCACTGAAACTGGCTTACAAGATGTACAAGGAAGACAACTTCATTCCAGATGTAATCTATGTCTCTTTAAGAGGCGGAGTTTACATGGGAAATGTAATGAGTGAGTTCTACAAGCTTGTATGTAAGAATACAAAGAGAAGACCTGTTCTTTACGCCGCAGTTGTTGCAAGAAGCAGATATGCAACAGTTCCCGGAGAAGAAACAAAGGTATTTGTTGACGGCTGGACTTATTCTCCTGACTATCTCAGATACGGAGACAAGGTTCTTCTGGTAGATGATATCTTTGATACCGGAAACACTGTTAATAAACTTGCAGAAGTCATTATGGACAAAGGAATTCCACGTGAAGACCTTAAGATTGCCGTATATGACTACAAGGTCCCCCAGTACAAGTACAATGATGAGTTCAAACCGCTCCCGATTCAGCCGGACTATTATTGCAGAAAACACGTTCTGAATTCACCGGCTGACGAGACATGGATTCACTATCTTTGCCATGAATATGTCGGTCTCACAAATGATGAGATTGACGAGGTTTACAAGGATGAAGAAGTCAGGCAGATTCTTCACGAATTGAAGGCCTGATTTCTTCCACAGCAATTCTTGTATTTTTTGCCGCTCCCGCACGGACATGGATCATTTCTTCCTACCTTGGGAGCGGTTCTTATTACCTGCACCGGAGAAGTATTTCCATTTTCTTTTGAATCACGTGCATGCTGAGCCTGAGCGCGGGCCCTGTCGTTAAACTGTTCTACGCTTGAGTGAGACTCCTGAGTCTTCCTTACCGGACCGGCCTTCGGAGCTGCCTTGATCTTAACACCGACAATTGTCCTTACAACAGCAGTCTTAATCTTATCAAGCATCTCATCAAAGATATCAAAACCTTCAAGTTTGTACTCAAGAAGCGGATTCTTCTGGGCATAAGACCTCAGGGCTACAGAGTCCCTCAAGTCCTCAAGTTCCTCAAGATGGTTCTGCCATCTCATGTCTATGTGCCTGAGGTAGGTCTGCCTTGTAAACAGAGCAAAGATTTCAGGACCTGTGAGCTTTATCTTCTCATCCACATGTTCCTTTACAAGAGCCTTTATCTTTTCAGAAAGTTCAGCCCTGGAAAGCTTTTCATCTCCCTCTGAAGGAATCCAGTCAAAGGATATCTTTTCCAGAAGGAGAGAATGAATCTGAGCAAAATCATTTTCACAGATTTCATCAATATAGTCACCTGCAGCCTTAAGTGCACGCCCTGTAATATCAGGATCTTTAAGAATCTCGTCTCTCTGGGAATAGATGAAGTTTCTCTGCTCGTTCAACACGTCATCATACTCAAGAAGATGCTTTCTTATCTCAAAGTTTCTCTCCTCAACACGCTTCTGTGCAGATTCGATAACCTTGCTTACCATTGAGTGTTCAAGAGGCTCTCCTGTATTCATTCCGAGCCTGCTGATCGTTGACTTAATGCCGTCCTTTGCAAAGAGGCGGAGGAGGGTGTCATCAAAGGAGACGAAGAACCTGGAAGTACCCGGGTCTCCCTGTCTTCCGCTTCTTCCCCTGAGCTGGTTGTCTATTCTTCTTGATTCGTGTCTCTCGGTACCGAGAATGTACAGACCGCCGAGTCTCTTGACCTTTTCATACTGAGCCTTCCATTCAGGATAGACCCTCTTCCTTGCTTCCTTCATCTCTTCTTCGGAAGCCTCTGAGCCGCAGATTCTTCTTGCAAGGTAATCTATTGAACCGCCAAGCTTTATGTCGGTTCCACGGCCTGCCATGTTGGTAGCAATTGTAACGGCTCCCTCAGCACCTGCGTTCTCGATAATCACAGCTTCTCTTGCATGGTTCTTTGCGTTGAGAACCTCATGCTTGATTCCCATCTTTCTGAGAAGGGCAGAGATGAACTCTGATTTTTCAATTGAAACTGTACCTACGAGGATAGGCTGACCTGTGGAGTGAACCCTGGCAATCTCTTCACAGATAGCCTTGAACTTGAACTGGTCGTTAAGGAATACGTAGTCATCAAGGTCCTTTCTCTGTACCGGGACGTTTGTAGGTATTACTACTACATCAAGGTTGTAGATTGAGCTGAATTCTCCAGCCTCTGTATCTGCAGTTCCGGTCATACCGGAGAGCTTGTCATACATACGGAAGAAGTTCTGGAACGTGATGGTTGCAAGGGTCTTGTTCTTGCCGAGAACCTTGATGTGTTCCTTAGCCTCAATTGCCTGGTGAAGACCGTCTGAATAGCGTCTGCCGTAGAGGATTCTACCGGTGAATTCATCAACTATCTGGATCTGACCGTCCTGAACAACATAGTCAACATCTTTCTTGTAAAGATGCCTTGCGTTCATGGCCTGGGTTACGTAGTGAATGTATTCAAAGTTCTCATCATCATAAAGAGAACCGTTTATGGCTCCGGTACGCTTTAAAAGCTCCTCCATGTGAACCATACCTTCCTTGGTGAAGGTAACCTGCTTTCTCTTTTCATCAATCTTGAAGTCGCCTTCCGGTTCAAGCTTTGCACCGTCATCAAATCTTGCAAACTGAGAGATTTCAGGATATTCCCCTGTTTCAGGGTCTTTCTCACACTCACGGAAGAAAGAAGTAATCTTTTCAGCGTTACGTGCAAATTCCGTATCATCATCTGCCGGACCTGAGATGATAAGAGGAGTTCTTGCCTCATCAATGAGGATGGAGTCTATTTCGTCAACAATACAGTAGTGGTGCTTTGGCTGGATCTTGTCCTCAAAGCGATACTTCATGTTATCCCTGAGGTAGTCAAAACCGAACTCGTTGTTTGTTCCGTAGGTAATGTCACAGGAGTAGGCCTGTCTTCTGCGTTCATTGTCCATGTTGGAAACAATTACACCGACAGTAAGACCCAGGTAGTTGTACACAGGTCCCATCCAGGCTGCGTCTCTTTCTGCAAGATAGTCGTTAACGGTAACAACATGCACACCCTTACCCTCAAGGGCATTCAGGTATGCTGCAGGTACACAGGTGAGGGTCTTTCCTTCTCCTGTCTTCATTTCAAGGATCTTTCCCTGGTGAAGAACTGCAGCACCCATAATCTGTACGTCATAGTGGCGCTCACCAAGAACACGGGAGGAAGCTTCTCTTGCAAGTGCAAAAGCTTCAGGAAGGATGGAGTCAAGACTCTCTCCGCCTGAAACACGCTTTTTCAGCTTTTCGGTCTCGGCAGGGAAGTCCTCAGCCTTTATGGAAGAAGCCCAGTCAGAAAGGCTGTTAACCTTTTCTACAACAGGGTTAAGCTTAGATATATCTTTGTCGTTTTTTGTTCCAAACAGTTTTGTAAATATGCTCATAAGAGAAGTATATTAAAATTCTCCGTCTTAGAAAAGAAAACCGTATAGAATTGATAGGGCATTTTGAAAGTAGTATAATTAAAGCAATGAGTGCATTAAACACATTGGATTACATCATATTTGTTTTTGCCATGATCTGGGCCGTCTGGGGAGCCATAAAAGGCTTTCTGGAAGAGCTGTCCCAGAAGTTTGGATATGTAATCGGTTTTCTGACCGGTCTCATGTTCACCGCTTCACTGGCAGGCTTCTTTGAAGAAAGACTTTCAATCCCTTACTGGATTGCGGCTTTTGCTGCGTATGTAATTCTGTTTCTCCTGGGTTATCTTTTCATAAAGGTGATAGGAAATGTACTTCAGACCATTTTCAAGACTGCAAACCTGAGCGTTCTTGATAACTTCCTCGGTTTCTTCCTCGGTCTTTTTGAAGCCATAATCATTCTTGGAGTCCTTGAAAGGTTACTATTAAATCAGTCGGTTATAAGCATAAGCAATTACATAGAAGGAAGCTTCTTCTCTCAGAAGATCCTCCTTCCTTTCATGAATTTCATTTCATCATTTGTAAAGGGACTGTGGTAATGCTTTCCTCACTGGAGAAAACACAGCCTGAATTATATGAACTCTTCAGTAAACTGCTTAAGGAAAAGTCCTTTCCTCTTGTAAGTCTGTTCTCGGGTCCTGCATACAGCGGAAGAATGTTTGCAGCCACTTCCATTGCGGAAGAACTGGGCTCAGACGAGAGCAGTACAATCATAATTTCAGACAGGGAGCATAAGAGGATAATTGCTGCTGCAATAGAGCTTTACAGAAACAATAAGACAAGGCGTGCAGCTATTTTCCTTAAGAACACTGTTTCAGTCATGCTAAGAGAGTTCAACGGGGCCATGCTTGACAGCGCAACAGGAACGGCTAAGAAGAAATTCACCGAAGCAGGAAACTGTTCAGAGCTTATTGCAAAGCTTCCGGACCTTGATGAAAAAGAAGTTAACTCATTCTGCTCATCCCTTGAGAAATCCGTTTCAGCAATCCTTGGAAACAAAAACTCAACCGGATCAATTACCGTGTCTCAGGTGAGGAACATAAAGAGCTGGTGCAGCACTTCATCCCTTGAGAAGAGAAGAAAGACAGTAATTATCGAGGGCCTTGAAAACGCTCTTTCTTCTGCATCAAACGCCCTGTTGAAGATTCTTGAGGAGCCGCCTCAGGACACTGCCTTCATACTGATTTCCCGCAGTATTTCCTCAATTCCTCCGACAATTTTAAGCCGTGTAAGGATTTTTAACTTCAAGATCCCGGACGGGAGGGCCATAAATTATATTCTTAATTCCATATCAGCACCTGCAGGGGAGTTTAAGGACCTTGAAGCCTTTATCTGGAAGTTCAGCGGCTGTGATGAGGCTTTAATTGAGAAATGCGCCTTTAACCTTACCCACGCTAAGGATTTCCCGGTTCCGGATCTTATCAGGGAGCTTGAAAAATCCCAGTCATGGGACAGGTTCTTCCATCTGGTTCTTTTAAATATTGGAAGTCTTGCAGATCCTGACTCAACATCGTATGAAAGGATCTCCTATCTGTACAGGGAAATAGACAGGGCGGTGAGTCAGGGAGACACATTCAACCAGAACATGCGTCTTTTGCTTGATTTTGTCATATTCAGGACAAGGGAGTTTATAAGATGAGCAGAATAAGTTCAAAAGTACTTAAGAACATATCAAAACTCTCAGATGAGCAGATTCTCACATACATGGACAATCTTACGGAAGAGATTGAAAACAGGGACACTGTACTGGATGCAACACAGGAAGGCTATCTTCTTGCAGACAGCTCAATGAGGGTTGTTTATCTTAATGAAACGGCCTGTACAATTCTTCCGGTTATAAACAGCCAGAGCATAAGAAAACCGGTATATGTGAACACCCTTATCAAGGACAAGTCCATATGTGCATTCATAAAGCACTGTATCCAGACAAGGGACGTTACAGCAAAATATGAATACAGGGACAGAAGCCCTCTCTACGGAGAAAGAGATATAAGCATAAACGTAATCAGTTTTACGAAAAACGGTTCAGCTATTTTTGAGATAAGGGATATTACATACATTCTTAAGTTCAAGAGGGAATACACCCGTAATGAAGGTCTTGCAGCCATGACAACCATGGCAGCAGGGGTAGCCCATGAGATTAAGAACCCTCTTGCTTCCATGTCCATATATGTTCAGCTTCTTGCCAGAAAACTGGATAAGAACGGCAGCATAACAAAAGAAGAAGCTCAGAAGACCATAGAGGTTTTAAACGAGGAGATTGAAAGACTCAACAAGATGGCTGTTGACTTTCTGTATGCGGTAAAACCTGTAAATGCAACATTCTCCATGGAGAACGTTAATAAGTGCATACTCTCATCTCTGGACCTTGCCAGGGCGGAACTGGAGGAAAACGGGATTATAACAGAAACTGACCTTGCAGTTTCTCTTCCCAATGTGAAGATGGACCCGGCACTGATTCAACAGTGTCTTCTGAACCTTATCAGAAACTCCATGCAGGCCAGGAAGGAAGGTCAGAAGGAGCTTAAGATAAATATAAGAAGCTACATGGACTCAAACACCGTGTGTATGGCTGTTGAGGATAACGGCTGCGGCATGAGTGAAGACCAGATGCTTAAAATTTTTGAACCTTATTACACAACCAAGGCCTCAGGCACGGGACTTGGACTTACAAATATCTATAAAATAGTTAAGGAACACGGTGGAGAGGTTACGGTAAACTCGAAACTCAATGAGGGTACCGTCTTTACCATTTCACTTCCGGTACCGGACAGTGAAAGATACAGACTGGGGTGATTATGAAGAGAAGAATACTGATTGTAGATGATGAGCTTAATATAAGAACCGGTCTTGCTGCCGCCGTGGAAAGCGAAGGCTATGAAAGTGTCTGTGCTGAGAACGGAAAAGAAGCCTGGGAGATAGTCCAGAAGCAGGGAGCAGACCTGATTATTACCGACCTCAGAATGCCGGTAATGAGCGGAGCAGAGCTTCTCAAGAAGGTCTATTCATCCTATCCGACCCTTCCTGTAGTAGTTTTAACCGGTCACGGCTCAATTGAAGATGCTGTCCAGGCCATGCAGAACGGCGCTGTTGATTTTCTGACAAAACCGGTCAACCTGGACCATCTTTTTGTACTGATTAAGAAAACCCTCAGAAGCCGGGATATAGAAGAAAAGAACCTTGAACTCCAGAAAGAACTTGAAAGACTCAAGAACCAGACAAGCTTTACAAAAATAATAGGAAAGAGCACAAAGGTTCAGGCGCTTCTTGACACCATAACACAGGTAGCTCCAACCAAGGCTTCAGTATTGATTACAGGTGAAAGCGGAGTTGGAAAGGAGCTTGTAGCAGATGCTATTGTCAGCTTCAGTGACCGCAAGGACAAGCCCTTTGTTAAGGTTCACTGTGCAGCACTTAATTCAAACCTCCTTGAAAGTGAGCTATTCGGCCATGTAAAGGGAGCCTTTACAGGAGCCGTAACGGATAAAAAGGGACGCTTTGAACAGGCTGACGGAGGCACAATCTTCCTTGATGAAATAGGAGAGATTGATAAAAGCACCCAGATCAAGCTTCTAAGGGTTCTTCAGGAACATGAGTTTGAGAAGGTTGGCGGAGAGAAGACCATAAAGACAGACGTCAGGGTAATAGCTGCCACAAACAGGGATCTTGAGAAGGAAATTAAGGAAGGAAACTTCAGGGAAGATCTGTACTACAGGCTTAATGTTGTGCGACTTAATGTTCCGCCACTCAGGGAGAGGAAGGAAGACGTGTTCCTCCTGGCAACCCACTTCCTGCAGAAGTTCTGCGAAGAGAACAACAAGAAGATTGAAGGCTTTTCAAATGAAGCCATGAGTGCCATAAACAGTTACAGCTGGCCGGGAAACATAAGGGAGCTCAGAAACTGCATTGAAAGTGCAGTTGTCATGTGCAGGAACAATATAATAGGAATAGAGGACCTTCCTCCCGCCGTTTCCAGCGCCGGAAATGCCGGCAATATCATAATCCCTGTCGGTACGCCAATGGATGAAGCCGAGAAACTGATAATTCTCGGCACCCTCAGCTACTGCAAGGGGAACAAGAGCAAGACTGCAGACGTGCTTAAACTCGGAAGGAAAACGGTACTCAGAAAACTCTCTGAATACGAAAACTGACATGACGGAAAAAGAGATATTTGACATATTCGATGCAGACGGTCTCTTAAGCCGTATGCTCAGCAGCTTTGAATACAGGGAAGGCCAGCAGCTTATGGCTACAGATGCATTTAACTGCATGAAGGAGCCTTCAGTATATGCTGTTGAGGCTGGTACCGGAATAGGAAAAAGCTTTGCCTATCTGGTTCCCGCCCTTACCAGAGCATTTGCAGATGAAGATGACAGAACTGTTGTTGCAACCTCAACGATAAACCTTCAGAAGCAGATTGTTGAAAATGACATTCCTGCTCTGTTTAAAGCTTTCTCTCAGGAGTGCAGGGTAGAACTTGCAGTCGGAAGAAACCACTATCTGTGCAAAAGAAAGATGATGGAGCTCTACAGGGTAAACGAACTTGCAGAGCAGGCCGGAATAGGAAAGCTGTCCGGCTACCTTGAGTTTGCAAGAACAACAGAAACGGGACTTTTTACCGACTACAAGGGAGACACGGACCCTGAAATTTCAATTGAAATCAGCTCGGATTCAGACACATGCAGAGGACCTAAGTGCCCCTATTATTCAAGCTGTTTCTACTTTAAGGCCAAGAGAAGACTCTCAGATGCATCTGTTATTATCTGTAACCACCATCTTCTGTTAACCGACTGCCTCTCAAGAATGGAAAGCCAGGCTGATTACTCTGATGAGGCCGTGCTTCCCCCTTTTTCTCATCTCATAATTGATGAGGCTCATAACCTTGAAAAGAACGCTACGGACCTCTTTACCAAAGAGTTCAGCAGCAATGCTGTTCACAGGCAGCTTGACTATATTTTCAACCCGGTGCAGTCAAAGAAGAAGAACGACTCAGACAGAAACATACTTCTCAAGCTCTCGTCCTACGTAAATCAGGCTGATCTTGTACAGGATATAATCAACACCATTGATTCAATTAACTCACAGGCAGACTACCTTAACACCGAGGTTGTTACCTTCATGCTTTCACACAACCTTTCAAATCTCTATGTGAACAGACAGAATGTGGGGAAGGTAATGGAAAGTGTGGGAACAGTCTGTAACAACATGGTACTAAGCGGCTCAAACCTTGTTGACCTCATGTCCCGTCTCTTAAGAAAAGTTCCTGATACTGAGGAGACTGAAGTTTCAAGAAACCAGTTCTCTTCAAGGCTTACAAAGATAAACTCCATGGTAGAAGTGCTTAAGGAATTTACCCAGCCACAGTCCTGGTCAGAAGACATTCACTATATTGAGAACATAAGGACAAAGAGGGGAAACGTGGCTACCTTCAACATAGCCCCGATTGAAGTTGCTCCAATACTTAGTGAACACCTCTTTCAGAAGATAGACAGCGTTCTTTGCACCAGTGCCACTATGGACCTTAATGATGATTTTGCATTCTGGAGCAGGGAAACGGGACTTCCTGCCGGTAACAAGAAATTTGTCAGGCACAGATATGCTTCTCCATTTGACTACAGAAAAAACCTCATGCTTCTGACTCCGGTGGACTCTCTTGCCTATAATAATGATGATATTGACTCCTACAGGGCCTTCCTTGTAAATGCAATTAAAGATGCCGTTTCAAGCAGCGGCGGAGGAGCTCTTGTTCTTTTTACAAATGCAAAGCTTATGAAGGAAGTCTATGAAGAGCTTTCTCCGGTAATAAAGGAAGAGACGGGAGTCAACTGTTATGTTCAGGGTCAGCTTGAGAGGTACCGCCTCATGGAGAAATTCAAGAAGGACATAGACAGCGTACTTTTTGCAACCAACAGCTTCTGGGAAGGTGTAGATGCTCCCGGAAACACCTTGAGGCTTGTCATAATCACCAAGCTTCCGTTCACCATGCCAACCGACCCTGTTTTCAAGGCAAGGTCTGAAAAGATTGAAAAGGAGAAGGGCTTCAGCCCGTTCATGTATCTCTCCCTTCCTGAGGCCATGATGAAGCTTAAGCAGGGCTATGGAAGACTTATGAGGCATGCAACGGATAAGGGAATTGTTCTGATTCTTGACTCAAGAATATCAAGCAAGGGCTACGGAGCCATAATGCTCTCAAATCTTCCTGAAAGTTACCATCCGCAGTGCCGCCTGGAAAGCATTAGTTCCAATATAGAGCAATTCCTTTACTAGAAAACGCTCAAACTGTGGTAGAATCTATGTTATGAGCGTAAAACATGAAGATTCAATACAGAGAAGTCCATCACCTTTCCTTTACGGAATACTGACGTTTCTCTGTAAAACCGTCAGCAGGATTTTCTGCCGGATAAAGGTTAAGGGTGAACTGCCTGAAGGGCCTGCAATAATAGTCAGTAACCACACTTCGAATGTTGACTTCATTCTGCTTATAGCAGCTTATTCAGGCAGGAGGATAAACTTCCTCTGTACCTATCATTTCTTTACATTCAAATTACTTAACTTCTTCTTCAAAAGGCTTGGAGTCATTCCGAAGTTCCAGTTCGCTACCGACCTTGAGGCCTTCAGGAAGATGAAGTACGTACTTAGCAATAACAGGGGTATGGTGTACATTGCCCCAGAGGGCACCATTTTTGCAAATGGAAAGCTGGGCTTCATTTCCCCTTCAATTGCCAAGATGATACGTATGTTCAGGGTCCCTGTGTATGCTGCAAAGATAGAAGGAGCCGGACTTGGCATGTCCAAGTGGGCAGAGAAACTCTGCAGGACCAGAGTGACTGTCACCACAAGAAAGATTGTCAGGGAAGAAGAGGCGGGAAAGCTCTCTGTTGACCAGATCATGGACAGGATAGTTGAAAACATTTCCTATAATGACTTCACCTACCAGAGAAAGAACAGCATTACTTCCCGCAGCAGAAATCTTGCAGAAGGTTTTGAAACCATGTATTACAAGTGCCCGTGCTGCAAGAGCGAATTCACACTGAAAACGGAAGGAAATGTAATTGAGTGCACAAATTGCGGTACAAAGGCCGTTATAGGTGAAGATTTCAGGTTCAAGTGGAACTCAGGTAAAAAGTACTTTGACAACTATATTCAGTGGTACGACTGGCAGAAAAAGGAACTTGAAAATGAAATGAGGAAGAGCAACTTCAAACTTGAAGATGAAGTTGATTACGGAATAGACAAGCCTGGTGTGAACAACTATGTGAAGGTTGGAAGGGGAGTTATGACTTTAACCCATGAGGGCTGGGACTACAGGGGAACCTATAACGGGGAGGAGATTCACGAGCATGATGATCCTGGCCAGGTCTTCCTTGCAACCCTTAAGGTCGGCAAACATTTTGAGCTTCCGTACAGATTCGGGCACTGCAGGGTTTTCTATCCTGATAACGGACTTAAGTCCATGAAATGGCACCTGGCATCAAGAGTAATGAGTGAATTACTTGCCGAAAAGAATTAATGAAGTTATATTTGCACAGGGAGTGTACAACATGACAATTAAACCACTTGGTGAAAGAGTTCTTGTTAAGGCTGAAAAAGCCATGGAAAAGACTGCAAGCGGTCTTTTTATTCCTCAGACTTCACAGGAAAAGACACAGTTTGCCTTTGTTGAAGAGGTAGGTCCGGAAGTTAAGACCGTAAAGAAGGGAGATAAGATTCTCCATGACAAATATGCAGGAACAGCCCTTAAGATTGATAACGAAGATTATCTTATTCTTGAGGTCAAAGATGTTCTCGCAGTTGTCTGCTGATTGAACTCTTTCAAAACACTGAAAGGCTGTAACAAAAG
>JAIKXP010000134.1 GCA_024684115.1 Sphaerochaetaceae bacterium
CATAAATGACCTGGCCCTTGTTCTTGCAAGTATTACAAACAGCGGTCCGTTCGGAATCTGCGGAGCTTCAGGAACAGGTATCCAGCATGTTGCTGCCATTCTTCATGAATGCGGAAGTGGTATAAGTCAGGCAATCGGTACAGGTGGAAACGACCTAAAGGCTCCGGTTGGCGGACTTATGATGAAAATGGGTATAGAGGTTCTTGATAAGGACCCTGAGACAAAATACATAATCCTCATCTCGAGAAAACCTGCAGAGAGTGTACTGCCTGATGTGCTTAAGAAGATCAAGGCCTGCTCAAAGCCTGTTGTAGTCTATTTCATGGGCTGCGAGAGGGAGATAATTGAAGAGGCCGGCGGTATCTATGCTTCAACTCTTGATGACTGCGGAATCAAGGCTCTTGAGCTCATTGGAAAGACCTTTACCGTAGAAAGCGGGGAAGAAATCCATAAGATGGCTCTTGATGCCGTCAAGGGTATGGCAAAGAGCCAGAAATACCTCAGAGGTATGTATGCCGGCGGAACCTACATGGATGAAGCCATGAGGGTTATGGAAAAGGAGATAGGACCTGTGTGGTCAAACGCTCCGCTCAGTGAGGACTTAAGGCTTAAAGACTCCTTTGTAAGCCAGGGCAACTGCTGTGTTGACTACGGTGAAGAAGAGTTTACCCTTGGCCGTCCGCACCCTGCAATTGACCCGGGTGCAAGAAAGATGGAAATCATGAGGGAGGCTAAGGATCCTGAGACTGCGGTCATTATCCTTGACTTTATCCTTACTCCTCCGGGACATCCGGATCCGGCAGGGGATATCATTCCTGAAATTAAGCGTGCAACTGAGGCAGCTGCAGCAGAGGGAAGAAAGCTTGTATTCATAGGCTGTGTTCTCGGTACCGATGCAGATATCCAGAATAAGGCTCTTCAGGTTGAGAAACTCAGAAAAGCAGGAGTATATATGTGCAAGACAAACTGCACTGCATCTCTTCTTGCATGTGAGATTGTAAAACTTCAGGGGAGGAACGCATAATGGATTGTGAAAAAGCTCTTAAACTTTTTAAGACCAGACCGGTTGTTATAAATGTCGGTTCTCCGGCTTTTTCAAAAGCAATAAAGAACCAGGATTTCAAGGCTGTTCAGGTTGACTGGCTTCCACCTGCAGGCGGTGACAGACAGATGCAGAAGCTTCTCAAGATAATGGGAGGCCTTGACTGATGCTGGTACTGGTATGTAACGCCGGAAGTACATCGCTGAAGTTCAAGCTCTATGATATGCCGTCCGAGAAGATTCTTGCCCGCGGTGGTGTAGAGAGGGTTGGTTCTGAGTCTGATGCACTTTTTAAATATGAGTCTCTTTTACTGGAAAAACAGAATATACCTGACTATAAGGCCGGTATCCGCATGTTCCTTGACTGTCTTCTCTCAGATGAAAGAAAGATTCTTTCTGATGTCTCAGAGATTGAGAGGGTCGGGTTCAAGACGGTACTCAGCCGCACATGTATGGGTGTTTCAGAACTGACTGATGAAGTAATGCAGGGAATGAAGGACTGGTTTGTCCTGGCTCCGGTTCATAACAGGGCCTACCTGCAGTCCGTATCAGCAATGAAAGAAGTTCTTCCCCATGCAAAGATGGTAGGCGTATTTGAAACAGCATTTCATAAAGATATTCCGCTTGAAAGAAAACTGTACGGCGTTCCGTATGAATGGTATGAAAAATACGGCGTTCAGAAACTGGGTTTTCATGGTGCTTCCCATACCTACATTTCCCAGTGTCTGAATGCTGAATCTACTGAATACAAGGCCATTTCCTGTCATCTCGGCGGCAGCGGTTCCATCTGTGCCATAGAGAACGGAAAGAGCGTGGATACAAGCTTTGGCATGTCACTCGAAACCGGGCTAGTCCACGCAAACAGGGTAGGCAGCATGGATGCAACCATGGTCTGGTACCTTGAACAGGAAGGTCTTACAAGAGAGCAGATCAAAGACGGTCTTCAGGTAAACGGAGGACTTAAAGGGCTCAGCGGAGTCAGCGGTGACTTAAGGTATGTAGAAGAAGCTGCTGCAAAAGGCAATAAGAGAGCTGCCCTTGCCATAGACGTCTATGTAACGGGGATTGTCCGCTATATTGGTTCCTATTACATGGAGCTTGGTGGTCTTGATTATCTTGTCTTTACTGCAGGAATAGGAGAGCATTCTCCACTTGTGAGAAAGGCAGTGTGTGAGAAGCTTGCCCACATAGGACTTGTTCTGGATGACAAAGCTAATCTTGAGAATAGAAGGATTATCTCCTCCCCTTCATCATCAGTAAAGGTTCTCGTCATCCCTACAGATGAAGAACTTGTGGTTGCAAGAGAAACCCAGAAGGAATAGGAGTTTCCTGTTCTTAAAACAGAAAGGAAAGAGCTTGGTTCACATCGAATCAGGCTCTTTCCTCATATTCAGGGAATATACAGGTTTGCAGGAAAAATCCCTCTTTTCCCTCTGGATTCCTAAAAGTTGTAGGAGATATCCCTCAATTTCTATCAGAATTCCTATAAAAATAGGAAAACTACGTATTTTTGCTCTTTTTTCCTACAGGACTGCCGGAATTCTGAACCGACAGTCCTTTTGCTTGTTCTATGGGGTGTTTTCAGATTTTACATACATTTTCAGGCTTGCCTGAAAGGTATGAGATAACATTGTTAAATTCAATCTTAGCCCTTCTAACCATTGATTCCTTTGTAAGGAA
>JAIKXP010000137.1 GCA_024684115.1 Sphaerochaetaceae bacterium
TGACATGCCATAGCCTTAACCTTTGCAGTAAACAGGAAAAGCTGGGTAGATACAATCAAAAGAGCTGAACCCAGGATCTCAAAGAAGAGAGGAACTGAGGAAACATCTCTTACAGTGTATGTCTTCATTTCATACATACCATAGCGTTCTGTTGTTACCCTTGGAGCTCCATAGAGGAAGCCGAGAGTGATAAGGGTTACTGCTGCAACCAGAGCTATGATAGCCAGTACAAGTGTTGCTGTTGAAATCTTTTTCATAAGAAAAACCTCCCTTTTTTTGTTTTATCTTACAGGTGAAAAATAGTCTTTTTAAAAACAATCGGCAACAAAGAGGAAATAAACAACACTTTTCTTCACAAAGGTCAGTCTTTGATTTTGAAGGTGATTTTTTTCACCGGAGAAGTAGAGCCGTCGGAGACACCGCACTTGTATGGCTCCCCTGCAAAGAAGACTGCAAAACGGCCCTGAGCACCCTGGAAAACGGAGAGAGGCTCGGCTGTGAACACCCCGGTGTCTGTCTTTTTGTCGTAGGCAAGAGCCTCATCCTTGAGTTCCCTCCAGGTGGTGGACATGAGCTCGGCACCGGAGAGGACTATTTCAACCATGGTGTGGTGCTTGTGGAAAACAAAGGGCTGAGCGGCAGAAGACGGAGTGTAGGTGGTAATCTCATATGTAACATCGGGATCCGGAGTTGTGTACTTGCCCTTCTCCCTGTCATAGACGTCGTCATGGTCCATGGCATCTATTACTGTCCTGAGCTTTGGAAGCACGGGAATATACATCTCAAGTTTGCCGAGAATATCAAAAATCATAACTCACTCCTTTTTCAGACCTTCTGTCCGGGACCGCCGTTTCTTGCCCAGTGGAAAAGATACTGCTGGGCCACACCGGCACACGGACCGAAAAGCCTTACTGCCTCACAGGCACAGTCCGTCTTCTCGTTCCACCCGTAACACTCAGCCATGACCCTTTTCATCCACACATCCATGGGATAGCAGTCAAGGCGGTGCATGCCGAACAGAAGCGCACAGTCTGCAACCTTTATACCTATTCCCTTCACCTGCATGAGAATGCGCCTGCATTCATCTATGGGAAGGCTCTTCATTTCATCAAAATTAATTTTACCGTCAAGAACAGCCCTGGCTGTGTTCTTTATGTAGGGAGCCCTGAAACCGAGCCCTACTGCCCTCAGCTGCTCTTCAGAGAGGTCTACAAGCTGTTCAGGTGTGGGAAAACCGTGGATTACTTCACCGCTTCCGAAGAAGGTGCACATCCTGTCAATTATTCCCATTATTCTTTTTATGTTGTTGTTCTGTGATACTACAAATGAGCAGAGAGCCTCCCAGGGGTCCTGGTTAAGGATTCTTATTCCCGGAGCAAAGGCGCAGGCCTGCTTCATGATATCTGAGGTCTCCGAGAAGCTCTTCTTAAGACTTTCATAGTCCGTGTCCATGTCAAAGAAGTTGTGCCAGTAAGGATCAAGACTATCTGTATCAAGTTCACTCTGCCTTAAGGAAAACTCCCTGACATTCTCTCCCACCCCGCTGTAGACGGTAAACAGCGGGTCATCAGGATTATCGGGGTTTTTTAAAACCCTGAAACACTGACCGGAGAAAAGAGTATCTTCAAGACTTAACGTGTTTTTATCTATGATCATGGGGTGAATCAAGCCTCCTTGAAGGGTTTCAACCCAGGAATGTCCATGCACCTATAAAGATAAGGATGGCTCCGCCAAGGGCAGAAGCATATTTAGAAAGCTTTGTAGCGGCTTTTGAACCGATTATAAGACCAATCATACAGATAATGTAGGTAACAACTGCAATTATGGAGCAGGAGATAAGAACTTCTTTGAGTGAATACTCTGTGAAGGTGAGACCGGCTGAGAGTGCATCTATTGATGTTGCAACGCCCTGCATGAGAAGCATGGGAAAGGATACAATTACTTCCTTTTTGCTTTCTTCCTTCTTCTTATACCTTCCGTCAATTATCATCTTTACACCAAGGAACCACAGTACAGACATGGAAATCCACGGTATATAGTTCTGAAGTGCATTAAAAACATGAAGCAGTGAGGTAACAAGATACCATCCCGCCAGAGGCATTAGGAACTGGAAAACCCCGAATGTGATGGCAATCAGGTTTCTGTGAAACATGTCCATCCTGGGGTTTGCCAGACTGTTTGCTATAGATACGCAAAAAGCGTCCATAGCCAGGCCTACTCCCAGCAGGGCGCTTTGTGCGATAAGAACAGAAATATTCATTACTTAAGTATCACTCTCTTAAAGTTTTTTTTGCCTGACTTGAGAATAAGCTCTCCGTCCTTTGCAAGAGAAGGCTCAACTACAAATTTGAAGTCGGTAATCTTCTCACCGTTGATTGAAGCTCCGCCTCCCTGAATGGTACGGCGAATATCGCTCTTGCTGGCTCCCAGGCCTGCAAGAGAGAAGAGATCAACCACGTTCATTCCGTCTCCGAGTTCAACTTCAACAGTAGGCATCTGGGAAGTGTCTCCGCTTCCACCGAAGGCAGCCTTAGCTGCGCTTACAGCCTTCTCAGCCTCTTCCTCACCGTGAATAATCTTTGTTATCTCATAGGCAAGGCGGGCCTTGGCCTCGTTGATGTTGACGGTCGGCTTATTATAAAGAGCAATCTCATCAAGTTCCATGAATGTAAATATCTTCATGAATCTGATTACGTCTGCGTCGGCAACGTTACGCCAGTACTGATAGAAGTCATAAGGTGAGTACATCTGAGGATCAAGGAATACGGCTCCCTTTTCGCTCTTACCCATCTTCTTTCCGTCAGAACGCATAATCAGGTTGAATGTAAGGCCGAAGCACTCCGGTCCACCCATTCTCTGAATCAGGTCAATTCCGGCAACAATATTTCCCCACTGGTCTGCGCCGCCTATCTGAAGACGGTTGTCATACTTTTTGTAAAGCATCCAGTAGTCGTAACTCTGAAGAAGCTGGTAGTTAAACTCAATAAAGCTCAGTCCCCTCTCAAGGCGCTGCTTAACACCTTCAAAGGTAAGCATTCTGTTTACTGAGAAGTATTTACCTACATCTCTGAGGAACTCAATGTAGTTAAGGTCTACAAGCCAGTCTGCGTTGTTTACAACCCTGCCCCTGCCGTAGCCCTCAGGCGGAACTTCATCAAAATTGACAACACGTCTGAGCTGCTTCTCTATGTTCTTTGCATTCTCGGCAATCTGCTCGGACGGAAGAATCTTTCTCATCTCAGTCTTGCCGGAGGGGTCTCCGATAAGTCCTGTACCGCCTCCTACCAGGGCAAGAGGCTTGTGGCCGAACTGCTGAAGATGGTGCATGGCAAAGAAAGGAACAATATGTCCGACATGGAGAGAAGGACCTGTCGGGTCTGTACCGCAGTAGAAGGTTACAGGCCCTTTGTCCATAAGGTCTGAAAGAGCATCCAGATTAGTGCAGTCTTTTACAAATTCTCTGTCGTAGAGAACCTTCAAGGCTTCGTTCATACTCTCTTGTACTCCTTTGTAGCTTTCTTGATTCTGTTGGCAAGCTCAGGAATAGCAACCCTCTCCTGCTCCATTGAGTCTCTGAATCTGAGGGTAACTGTGTTGTCCTGAAGTGTGTCGTAGTCAACTGTTACGCAGTAAGGAGTTCCAACCTCGTCCTGACGGCGATATCTTCTTCCGATAGCTCCGCTCTGGTCGTAGTCGGTTGCAAAGTCTTCCCTGAGCTCGTGCTCAAGCTTGTTTGCAAATTCTGCAAGACCGTCCTTCTTGACAAGAGGAAGAACTGCAACTGTAACAGGTGCAATTTCCGGATGGAAGTGAAGAACTGTTCTTGTATCTCCGCCCTCAAGCTCCTGCTCCTCATAGGCATCTGACATGGCCATGAGAACGTTTCTTGTAAGACCTGCGGAAGTCTCGACAACGTAAGGAATGTATCTCTCGTTTGTCTCAGGATCGAGGTATGTCTGATCCTTTCCGCTGAACTTCTGGTGCTGGGTGAGGTCGTAGTCTGTTCTGCTGTGTACGCCTTCGAGCTCCTGCCATCCCATCGGGAAGAGGAACTGAATGTCATAGGCATCTTTTGCATAGAAGGCAAGCTCATCCGGTCCGTGCTGGTGCCATCTGAGATGGTCGGCAACAATACCGAGCTTTTCTACGTAGAACTTCATTCTCTGCTCTCTCCAGTACGGGAACCACTTCTCGTCTGTACCGGGCTTGCAGAAGAACTGCATTTCCATCTGCTCGAATTCGCAGCTTCTGAAGATGAAGTTCTTTGTTGTAATCTCGTTTCTGAAACTCTTTCCGACCTGGGCAATTCCAAACGGAATCTTTACTCTTGAAGAAGAAACAACGTTCTTGAAATCTACATAGATACCCTGAGCTGTTTCAGGTCTGAGGTAGATTGTAGAAGCTGCATCTACATCTGCACCAATGTGTGTTGCAAACATAAGGTTGAAGTTTCTCGGAGTTGTAAAGCTGCCTCTTGTTCCGCATACAGGACACGGAGCGTTAAGATCAATCTGGTCAGCTCTGAATCTGCTCTTACACTGCTTACAGTCAACCATAGGATCGGTGAAGTTGCTTACGTGTCCGCTTGCTTCCCATACTCTCGGGTGCATGAGGATACTTGCATCAAGACCTACTATGCTGTCGTGGAGCTGAGTCATCTCCTTCCACCACATGTCTCTTATATTGTTCTTAAGCTGAACACCCATTGGACCGTAGTCATAGGCTCCATTGAGTCCGCCATATATTTCACTTGACTGAAAGATAAATCCACGTCTCTTACAGAGAGAGACAATCTTATCCATTGTTACGTTACCCATTATTAGCTCCTTATTATGCTTCCAGCGCTTTAATTGCACATTCTATTCTTCTGTAACTTTCTTCACAACCCAGCAGTCTCAGACATGAGAACGGCGGAGGACTTACCTGAAGCCCTGTAAGGGCAATTCTCAAAGGATTGAACACTCCTGCGTTCTTTATTCCAAGTTCCTTTGCAAGGTCAATGAGCTTCTGCTGCAGCTCTTCATCATTAAGACCCTTTTCCATGCCTTCCTTAACAGTCTCATAGACAGCCTTAAGGGCCTTGAGTGTTCCCTCTCTGTCCATCTTCTTTGGAATGAGCATTTCAACTGATGGGGCCTGATAGTCCTTTACGAAGCTGCACATTGGGACAATGTCAGAAAGAAGTGTAATTCTTTCCTTGATTCCCGGAACAAAGGCCAGAAGCTTATCCCTGTCAGCCACGGTGAGGATTCCTGCATTTACAAGATAAGGCAGAAGAAGATCTGTGAGCTCACTGTCACTCTTGCGTCTCATGTACTGGCCGTTGAACCAGTCAAGCTTCTGGTAGTCAAAGACTCCGGGAGCAGTATTGATCTTTTCAAGGCAGAAAACCTTTTCAAGCTCTTCTCTTGTAAAGAACTCTCTTTCACTGTCATAGCTCCAGCCTACAAGGCTTACGTAGTTCAGAAGAGCCTCAGGAAGGTATCCCTTTGCCCTGAAGTCACGAACTGATGTAGAGCCGTGACGCTTTGAAAGCTTTGCAAAATGAACTTCACCGGTAACCGGGTCAACTTCCTTACCCATGACCATAGGGAGGTGACAGTACTGAGGAATTTCCCATCCGAATGCTTCATAGAGAAGAACATGCAGCGGTCCGCTCGGAATCCACTCCTGGGCACGCATTATGTGTGTAATTCCCATGAGATGGTCATCTATTACATTTGCAAGGTGATAGGTCGGGAAACCGTCACTCTTGAGAAGAACCGGGTCCGGACTAATGTCCTTGTTTTCCCTTGTTATGTCTCCCATGAGGATGTCGTGGAAGGTTGTGCTGCCCTCTGTAGGAACCTTGAGTCTGATAACAGGCTTGATTCCCTGCTTCTCATACTCTGCCCTTTCTTCCTCTGTGAGGTTTCTGCAGTGTCTGTCATAACCCATCTGAGAACTCTTCTCTTCTTCCTGCTTCTTTCTCACGGCCTCAAGACGCTCAGGTGTACAGTAGCAGTAGTAGGCCTTACCCATTTCTACGAGCTTCTTAGCATATTCCTGATAGAGTTCAAGGCGTTCACTCTGAATGTAGGGACCGTTCGGGCCACCCTTTACAGGGCCCTCATCCCAGCTGATTCCGAGCCAGTCCAAAGTGCTGTAAAGGTCCTGAAGACTTTCATCACTGTAGCGCTCTCTGTCAGTGTCTTCTACTCTTAAAATGAATTTTCCGCCTTTGGCTCTGGCGAAAAAGTAGTTGAAAAGGGCGGTTCTGACACCGCCGATATGCTGCAATCCCGTTGGTGAGGGTGCGTACCTTACGCGAACTTCCATAGTTCTTCCTGTTCCTTTTATCTAGATTAACTCCACGGGCTCTGCTTAACGAACCTGAGGAGTTCCATTCTTGAATTAAGATTCATCTTTCCGAAAATATTTGCAATATGATTATTAACAGTATTTACGGAAATATTCATTTCTGCGGCTATTTCCTTGTTTGTGAGCCCCTTGCAGACCTGGGTTATTACCTCAAATTCCCTGTCGGTAATCTTGTACTCTTCAAAAGTCTTTTTGGAAAGCTCCGGGCCACGGCTAAGCTTTGTGCCTACCACGGAGAACCTGATCATGTAGAACACCAGCATAATTATTGAGATGGCCAGAATGTAGACCGGGAAGGTAAGTATTCCTGCGTCCGGCAGGAGGTACAGGAGTACGGAAGTAGGAATAAGGCAGAGAACGACAATGTTTATTGTCATGCAGATATTCCTGCTGTGTACGTCCTGAAGTTTTCCCAGGTTCTTCCAGAGGATCAGCTCACAGTAAGCCATAAGTCCTATGAACAATATGCTCTGTATTCTGTAAGCAAAGCTCTTGTCTCCGATAATCACGGAAGCAAGGCCTACCCCAAAATATGCAAGACCCAGTATGAAGAAAAATACCGAGTGAGACGGCTTCCACTTCAGTCCCATAATCCAGTTTATGAAGAACGGGATGAGTACATAGATGAAACCCATAAGTACGTGGATTGAGATTGAAAGAATGTAGTCAAAGACAACCGCAACCCCCGCACTTGCAAAGGTCGGAATTATAAGATTAAGAAAACTGAAGAAACAGATGGCAAGCAGGGATGACTGGAACACAATATACCAGGCATTCCATGACCTGAATTTCACTGCGTTTGAAGCAATTGAAAGCGCAAGAGTCATTGAGCATGCAATGAGGGCAAGTCCATAAAGCAGGGTTGCTACACCTTCCATTTAATCAGTTCTCCTTTTTCTATTACAGAATTACGTCCTGCTGAGGTGAGACAGAAGTTGTCTTATTTCCTTCTACCTGAGCCTGTCCGGCCTTGTTTGTCTCGTAAAGGTTTACAAGCTCTCTGTTGAGCTTCAGAGCCTTATCGTTTCCTGTGGCCTTAAATACTTCATTTGCAAGGGTAATTGCCTCATCAGGTCTGCCGCAGGCGTAGTACAGAACAGCTGTATTGTAGCCGCTGACAAAATCCCTGTAGGTATTCCAGTGTTTCTCGAATACTTCACAGGCTTCTCTGTACATGTTGTTCTCTGCGTACTTGTAGCCCGGCTCAAGGCTCTCATCCTTGCTCTCGTTTGCTGCAAGGGAGAGGTTTGACTTTGCGTAGTGAGGAGTAAGGCGGTCCCTTATCACTCTTTCAAAGTTGTCAGACATGCTTCTGAACCTTGATGAAAAGTCAAATGTGCTGTTTGAGACAGAACTGGAGAAGATAAAATCTCCATCCGGAGTAAGATAACCGATAAGGAAGCTGTCACTATAGGATCTCTCAAACGGATATGTATCAATGATTGAAAGGGAGTTTACGTCCTGAACTGTGTACTCATACCTTAAGCTTGCTGACCAGTTGAGGTAGTAGTAGAAGCTGTTTCTCTTGTCGGCTCCTGTTCTGACCTCAGCTGTAATATAGGACCTGATACGCTGGTCTGTAACAGCTCCGGTTACGAGTGCGTCTACCTTTTCATCAAGAAGAACCTGTCTTACTGTTGTGGTTCTGCCGGCAGACCTTATGAGTCTGTCGGTTGTTCTGGCGCCGAGAACTGTATAGAAGCCCTGGTCCACACCCTTCTCAACAATTTTTGTAATATATTCAGCCGTATCTTCAGCCGGGACGCTCCAGTCAACTCCGTTTATAAGTCTGACAAGTGAGTCAGGAGTCGGAATTGTATACTGGTCATATCTGATTTCAGGATAGTTTCTGTCCTTGTAAGCCCAGCTTCCGTCGTAGGGTTTTACAGATGCTACGGCAACTGTTTTGTATCCCGTCATGTTTACGACAGAAGGAACAAGAGTATTAATGCCGACTGTTGTACCACAGCTGGCCAGAAAAATCATCATTAAAAGAGTAATAACTGTCAGTATAAGTGTTTTTCTCATAGATAACTCCTCATTATATACTATCACTTTGACGGCATAAATGGCAATTGACAACACAGTTACAGGTATTTATCTTATAAAACAACCGGAGGACATTAATGCCTGGAAGAAGAAATGATGATGAAGACGATTATGTAAGCATCTACGATCTTGATGACGAGAGGGATGACGAAGATCTGGATGATGAAGATTATGATGAGGAAGACTTCCTCGATGATCTTGATTCCCCCATCAAACTGAACTATGACGATGACGACATGGAGGAAGATGAAGATTCCGAAGAAGATGATGACTTCATGGATGACGGATTTCACTACGCAGAAGATGAAGATTCCGAGTTTTAAAAATGTCAGATAAAGCCGAAGAAATTAAAGCTCTTGCTCCATGGGAAAAGAGACAGACAGTTGTGTTCATGTCTGATTTTGGTCTCGCAGACGGAGCCGTATGCGCCATGCATGGCGTTGCAGATGCAGTGTGTCATGAACTCAGACTTGAAGACCTGACTCATTATATCCCTCAGTTCAACATCTGGGAGGCAAGTTACCGCCTTATCCAGGCCCTCACCTACTGGGCTCCGGGAACCGTTTTCGTTTCAGTCGTAGACCCGGGAGTCGGCTCAGACAGGGAAAGCGTAGCAGTCCTCACAGTCTCTGGACATATTATTGTAACTCCTGACAACGGAACACTTTCACATGTTGCAAAAAATATAGGTATCCTTGAAAGAAGGCGTATAAGTGAGACGGAAAACCGCCTCAGTAACAGCCAGAGGTCCTACACCTTCTACGGCCGTGACGTGTACGCATACACGGGAGCAAGACTGGCTGCCGGAATAATCGGATTTGATGAAGTCGGCCCGCTTCTGGAGCCCTCTCCCGTCATGCTCAGCATAGAAGATCCTGAAATAAGTGGAGACATCATCAGCGGAACCATAGATGTGCTTGATACCCGTTACGGAAGCCTATGGACAAATATTCCTGACACCATGTTCACTTCATCCGGAATTAAATACGGAGATAATCTTTACGTAACAGTCACTGTCAGAAACCGTGTTGTATTCGGAAGCACCATAAGATTCTGTAAAAACTTTACTGAGGTTCCGGTCGGTGAAACCCTTGTATACATCAACAGCCTTTTAAACGCAGGAGTCGCCCTTAATCAGGGAAGTTTTGCACAGACTTTCGGGGTCGGAAGCGGAGAAGACTGGAAAATATCATTCAGAAAGATCAGATAAACGGGTTGTAATACCTGGATCCGTTTACAATGTGCAGATATACGGAAACAGCTGCCAGTATTACGCAGAAAGCTATTGAAAGATAATCTGCAGACCTGAAGGGACGTGCAGAATACCACGTCCTTTTTTTATTTTTCCCGAATCCCCTGAGCTCCATGGCGCTGGCTATGATCTCAATCCTGTCCATACTGGATACAATGAGGGGGAAAAGCATGTCAGCTGCATTTTTGAGCCTCTTTATGAGCTTCTGTTTTCCTGAGGCCATCTCAAGACCTCTGGCCTGCTGGGCCATGGAAATATCATGGTACTCTCTCTGGATGTCGGGAATATACCTTAAGGCCAGGGAAACCGAATAGGCAATCTTGTAGCTGACTCCAATCCTGTTCAGACTGGAAGCAAACTCACTCGGGTCTGTTGTAGACACAAAGAGGATTACAATCGGGATTGTAGCCAGATATTTGAGAACAACGTTAAGCTGGTAGAACAGCTGCTCCTTAGTGACAATATAGCGCCAGAAAATAGGGAAAAGAACAGTCCTTGTTCCGTAAATGGTAGTCCCGTGTTCCGGGGAGAACAGGAAGATAAGAATGTTGTTCAGAAGCATGAACACAAAGGAAAACCAGAACATGATCTTCACATCTTTCAGCCTGATTTTTGAAACAATGAACAGAATTACGGCAAACACCGGCATTACTGCAAGAAGTCTGGTATCAAAAGTAGTCATGGCAGCCAGACTCCAGATGAGAAGGCACAGCAGTTTGGTGGCTCCGGTAAGACTGTGTATGGGAGATTTTCTTTCAATGTAGTTGAAGATATTTGTCATTTTCTGACCTCCCTGTCCGTAAGAATGAAGCGCCTGATAAAGTCCGAATCATCCGGTATTCCGCAAATTCTGGAAAGTTCTGAAAGGGAAGTTTCCTTCAGGCTTGCCCTGTCAACCAGTTCCCTGTCAGTGAGCACTTCCTCACAGCTCTTGTCGGCAATAATACCACCGTCCGAGAAGATAGCGGCCCTTGAGCAGTACTCCAGCATGAGATGCATGTCATGTGTTATGAGGACAATTATTATTCCCCTTGAATTAAGCTCCTTCAAGAACTCCATTATCTCGGTGTAGTGCCTGAAATCCTGACCGGCCGTAGGCTCATCAAGAATGATTATTTCAGGGTCTGTTGCAAGAATTGAAGCTATTGTCACCCTCTTCTTCTGTCCGTAGGAAAGGGCACTGACGGGCCAGTTCCTGAACGGATAAAGTCCGCAGATTTTAAGGATTTCATCAACCTTTCTGTCTATTTCCTCCCTGGTGAGGGAACTCTTCAAAACAAGGCCGAGGGACACTTCTTCACGTATGAGGGGCTTGCTTATCATCTGGTTCGGGTTCTGCATTACATACCCTATGTGGTCGGCCCTCTCCTTTATGCTCATTTCAGAAAGATCCCTTCCGTTAAGCGTGAATACACCCTTCTGAGGCTTTTCAAAACCACAGATAAGCTTTGAGAAAGTTGACTTGCCGGCTCCGTTCTTCCCGACAATGCTCATCATTTCCCCTTCCCTCAATTCAAAATCAACTCCGTCAAGAACCTTCGGGCCTTCACTTTCATAGGAAAACTGTATTCCCTTTGCCTGCAGGATTACCTTCTCTTTTTTCTTTTCAGGAGCATGAGGCACACTCTCAAACCAGTTTACAACCTTCTTTTTCATCTGCTCAGAGAGAACCAGCCTGTCTATCCTCTGAGGCTTCATATCTTCACTGAGCTCAACTCCGGCATACTTCAGGGCAGTAATATAAAGAGGCTCCCTGATACCATATTTCTTCAGAAGGTCCGAACAGAGCAGAGCCTGAGGCGTAGAATCACTTATAATGCGCCCTTCATTCATCAGAACCACCCTGTCCACGTCCCTGTAAAGCACATCTTCCAGCCTGTGTTCAATAATTATGACCGTAGTTCCCGTTTTCTTCTGAATCTTATCAATGAGGTCAATTGTCTTCTTTCCTGTAGCCGGATCCAGGTTTGCAAGCGGCTCATCAAAAAGAAGCACGTTCACGTCATCAACCATAACGCCCGCCAGGGCTACCCTCTGCTTCTGTCCGCCTGAAAGCTGATGAGGAGCATGAGACAGAAGAGATGACCTTATACCCGTCATGGCTGAGGTCTCCAGTACCCTCTCCTTCATATCCTTGAGGGAAACATTATCATTCTCCAGCGCAAACGCAATGTCCTCCCCTACCGTGAGTCCTATAAACTGTCCGTCCGAATCCTGAAGTACTGTTCCCACAAATTTCGAGAGCTTGAATATATCAAGATCCCTGAAAGATTTCCCGTCAAGAATCAGCTCTCCTGTTGCTTCTCCGCTGTAGGAAGCGGGAATCAGGCCGTTTATGCAGTGTGCAAGTGTAGACTTTCCACAGCCTGAAGGTCCGCAGATGAGAATCTTTTCACCTCTTCTGATACTGAGGTTTATGTTATACAGGGTGGGTTCACTCTGGGCCGTATATTTGAAACCGAAATCCTTGAACTCTATTAAAATATCTTCTTCAGAACTTTTCATGTCTCAAATTATAGAATCAAATCTCAGATATATTCCACACCATTATTGACAGGAATTTATACCTGGTTTACTATAAACCCACCAAAAAGGTAGGTAATTATGTCAAACATCTATAAATCAGCAGCAGATCTTGTTGGAAATACTCCCCTTATGGAGCTTTCAAACATTGAGAAAAAGTACGCCATGGGGGCAACAGTTCTTGCAAAGCTTGAGCTATTCAATCCGGCAGGTTCAGTAAAGGACAGGGTTGCCCTTTCCATCATAAATGACGCAGAAGAAAAGGGTCTTCTTAAAGAAGGTTCAGTCATCATTGAACCCACAAGCGGAAACACCGGAATCGGTCTTGCATCCGTTGCAGCCGTAAGAGGATACCGCGTTATCCTGGTCATGCCGTCAACCATGAGCGTAGAGAGAATCAAACTTGCAAAAGCCTATGGCGCAGAGGTTGTACTTACAGACGGAAAGCTGGGAATGAAGGGAAGTATTGAAAAGGCTGAAGAACTTAAGAACAGCATCCTGTCCTCAATTATTGCAGGACAGTTTGTAAATCCGGCAAACCCGAAGGCCCATTATGAGAGCACGGGACCTGAAATCTGGAATGACACAGACGGAAACATTGATATTTTTGTAGCTTCTGTCGGAACAGGCGGAACACTTAGTGGAACAGGAAAATATCTTAAGGAGAAAAACCCCGGTATTAAGGTAGTTGCAGTAGAACCTGAGGGCTCTCCGCTTCTCAGCAGGGGAATTGCAGGACCTCATAAGATTCAGGGAATAGGAGCAAACTTCATCCCGCAGACTCTGGACAGAAGCCTGATTGATGAGATTATTGCCGTTCCTGATGATGCTGCATTTGAAAATGCAAGGGATATGGGTAAAACTGAGGGAATCCTTGTAGGAATCTCTTCAGGAGCCGCTCTTTATGCTGCAAAGCTTCTTGCTGAAAGAGACGAAAACAAGGGTAAAAGAATAGTTGTCATCCTTCCTGACGGCGGAGACAGATACTACTCCACACCTGTATTTGAAAACTGATTATGAAGATTTCAACAAGAGGGAGATACGCAGTCAGAATAATGGTTGAACTCTCCCGCATTCAGGAAAATGAATACGTCTCTCTGAAGGAACTGGCAGAAAAACAGGAAATACCCTTCAAATATATTGAAAAAACCATCTCCCTTCTCGTTAAGAATTCAATGATTGAAAGCAGACACGGGAAAGGAGGAGGCTACAGACTGGTGAGGGCTCCTGAAGACTACCCTATCGGAGAAATCCTTAGGATAACTGAAGGAGACATGGCTCCTGTTGCCTGCCTGTCCTGTAACGGTCAGGGATGTGACAGGAGAGAAAACTGCAAAACCCTTCCCATGTGGAAGGAATTTAATGAGCTGATAACAGGATATTTTAACTCGAAGACACTCAGAGACCTTATAATCTGACTGCTTCTACGCCTTGTATCTTTGTGTTATAATTCAGCCGGAAACTAAAACAAGGAGGAGCTGATTATGAAAAAATCACCCGTTGTTCTCGTAGTAGCCATTGGTATTGGCGCTGCACTTTTCTTTGTACTCGGCAGATTTGTGGCTATCCCAAGTCCGATTCCAAATACAACCATCTCAGCTCAGTATGGACTGCTTGCCTTCATGGCTGCACTCTTCGGACCTGTTGCAGGTCTTCTGATTGCATTCATAGGTCATGCACTTATTGACTTCTCCTACGGATGGGGAATCTGGTGGTCATGGGTCATTGCTTCCGGTGTTACAGGCTTTATCATGGGTCTCAGTGCAAAAAAGGTTCTCCTTTCAACAGAGCCTTTCACTGGAGACAAGATTCTGAAATTCAACATCTATCAGGTTGTCGGAAACATCATTGCATGGGGTCTTATTGCTCCTGTTCTTGACATCCTCATCTATGCTGAGCCTGCAAACAAGGTTTTCACACAGGGTCTGGTTGCAGGAATTGCAAACATTGTTACAACAGCAATTATCGGCACACTTCTCTGCTTTGCCTACTCAAAGACAAAACCTGCTGCCGGTTCACTCAAGAAAGAAGACTGATAAAGAAACTGCTGCAGTTCACTGGAGCAGTTGTTAATGATCAGGTTGCCTGCTGTAAGGCAACCTGATTTTTTATACATAAATCCTGGCTGGCAAAGTTATACCCCGTGGTAGGTTTTTTAAGACAAAAAGTGCTCATTCCTACAACATGTAGGAGTTTAAGCCAAAAATCCTCATTTTTCCTACTTTTGTAGGTTTTTTAAGCCAAAAAGTGCTGTATTTCCTACAACATGTAGGAATTTAAACCCAGAAACTTTATTTCTCCTACTCTGGTAGATCTTCAAGCAAAAACTGATTCATCAGCCTGTAAATTACAGGTTCTCAGTCCGGATGTTTCATGAATAAAAAGAGCCTGATTCTCTTTGAACCAGGCTATTCTTTCTGTTTTTATTTCTCGATCATCAGTTTGAGGATCTGTACTGCATTTGCAGCAGCTCCCTTTCTGATCTGGTCTCCGCAGCACCACAGGGCAAGTCCGTTTTCATCCGTAAGGTCTTCCCTTACCCTTCCGACCCAGACTATATCCTGATTGCTTGTATCAAGCGGGGTCGGATAGTTTCTGCCGTCAATATCATCTGCCATCTTACAGCCCGGGAAAGCATCAATTGCCTTTACTGCTTCCTCAACGCTTACCTTCTTCTCTGTTCTCAGAACAACTGAGATGGAATGAGACCTCATAACAGGAACACGGACACAGGTGCAGGAAACCTTAAGATCATCCTGATGGAAAATCTTTCTTCCCTCATTCTGCATCTTCATCTCTTCAGTTGTGTAACCATAGTCACTGTCAGAACCGATCCACGGAATTACGTTCATGGCTATCTGATGAGGGAATACCTTAGGCTGAGGCTTCTTTCCGTTGTGAAGATCTTCAAGTTCAGTCTCAAGTTCTACAAGACCGCCCTGACCTGCTCCGGAAACAGCCTGATAGGTTGAAGCAATCATGGTCTTAATCGGAGAAATCTTATTGATTGCTGCTACAGCCATAAGGGTTATGATGGTTGAACAGTTCGGGTTTGAGATTATTCCCTTGTTCTTGAAGGCATCTTCCCCGTTAATCTCAGGAACAACCAGCGGACAGTCAGGGTTCTGGCGGAAGGCTGAACTGTTGTCAATGAAGACGGCTCCTGCCTTGACTATAGCCGGAGCAAAGGCCTTACTCATGGCATTGCTTACAGCACCGAGGACAAAGTCCATTCCCTCAAAGCATTCATCCTTTGCTTCCTGAACCTCTACTTCCTTTCCGCAGAAGAGAATTTTCTGTCCTGCGCTTCTGGCGCTTGCAAGTAAGACAAGCTTATTAACCGGAATTTTATATTCCTCAAGACACTCAAGCATCTGCCTTCCCACTGCGCCTGTAGCACCTAAAACTGCAATATTGTAACTCTTACCCATTGTAAGTCCTCCTGATTAAACCGCAAAACTCTCGTAGAGAACGCGGACTGTAGTATCAAACTGTGAGTTGTCTACACCGACAACGATTGAAAGCTCATCTGCCCCCTGGGCAATGGTTCTTATATTGACCCCGGCTTCTCCGAGGGCGTTGAAGATTGAGCCTGAAATACCCGGACGGAAGGTCATCTTTCTTCCAACCGCAGCAACAAGGGAAATATTCTCCTGAACACTTATGTTATCCGGCTTAAGAACCTTCTGGATTTCAGAAATCACATCGTAGATTATGGTCTCAACAGAGCTCTTTGCAAAAACAAGAGAGAAGGAATCAAGACCGAGGGAAATGTGCTCAATGGCAATCTTATGGTCCTCAAGAATCTCCAGAACCTTCCTCAAGTCACTGTTGTTGTCCAGGTTGTGTTTTCTGATTGCCAGGATTTCAAAATTCTTTCTGCCCGCCACTCCGGTTAAGAACCTCTTGTAGGAGGCGTCTTCCTTTTCAATCTTATCCACAATGACCGTTCCCGGATGGTCCGGCTTGTTTGTGTTTCTTATGTTAAGAGGAATTCCGTTTTCCTTGACCGGAAGAATGGACTCCTCATGAAGAACTGAAGCACCCATTGAAGCGAGCTCCCTGAGCTCTGCGTATGTAATCTTGGGAATAGGTCTCGGATTCTTTACTATTCTAGGATCAGCCATGAGTATTCCTGAAACATCCGTCCAGTTTTCATATACATCTGCCCTGCAGGCTGCAGCTGCCAGGGCTCCGGTAATATCACTTCCGCCACGACTCATAAGCTTTATCTTTCCCGAAGGAAGAGAGCTGTAGAAACCTGGGATTACAATCTTTCCGTACTGCATCATGGCCTTTTGAATGGCCTCAGTTATCTTCTTCTCATCAAACTTTCCGTTGTAGTCGGAGAAAATACAGTCTTTAGCATCAAGGAAATGAAACCCAAGGTATGCGGCCATGAGGCGGGATGTGAAGTACTCTCCGCGGGAGACAAGGTAGTCAACTGAAATATCCTTGTCCATTTTCTTCCAGAGATCATCAAACTCCTTCTCTATATCGAGAGAGATTCCAAGCTCATCCCTGATTTCACAGAATCTCTTCTCTATGTCCCTGAATATGGGCTCACATGAGACTCCGTATACAAGATGTGCATGACAGAGGTAGAGAAGGTCCGTCATCTTATGGTCGTCTGCTGACCTCTTTCCTGCTGCGGAGATGACTACAATCCTTCTTGCAGCGTCGGAATCAACTATATCTTTTACTCTTTTGAACTGGCTGGCATCTGCAACAGATGAACCGCCGAATTTTGCAACTTTAATCATTATCTGTACTGTGCAAAGAAAACTCTGCTCCCCTTTTCCCTCATTGATCTGACCATCTCATGCATGTCTGAGACAGATAACTCAGGCGTCTTTTCAAATCTGCCGTCACAGCAGAGAAGGTATGTGTGCCTGCACTCTTTTCCTGAGTTGTCGGCAACCCCGCGTACGCAGTCCTTACCAAGCATGGACTTCTTTCCTTCCATTATGGCACTTAAGTCTCTGAGTACTGCTGAAGCTGTCGGGTAACGACCTGCTCCCTGACCGCTAAGACCTATAAGCCCGCTGTTCTCTCCAAGATACCAGGCGTAGTTTATGTTTGAAGAAATGGAAGCTTCCACGTCAGTCTTCTTAACTGCAACAGGTTCAACGTAAGCATAGATACCCTTCTCTCCCTTTCCGCACTCACCCATGAGCCTGAGGGTTCTGCCCTCATCAGAGAGATAGTCGGCAACAGAAGAAGTGAAGTTTTCAATTCCTTCCCTGCAAAGTCCCTCTGCAGGAAGAACAGAGAAAGAAACGGAAGAAAGAAGCATGACCTTTCTCAGTGTGTCCAGACCGGAAACATCTGCTGAAGGATCCTTCTCCGCGTAGCCCAGCTTCTGAGCTTCAAAAAGTGCATCCTGATAGCTCTTACCTTCTCCCTGCATCTTTGTGAGTATGAAGTTGGTCGTTCCGTTGAGGATGCCGCCGCACTTCAGGATGCTGTCTGTCTGAGAAGCAACAGAGATATTGTGGAGAACAGGAATTCCTCCGCCGCAGGCTGCACTGAAGAGGAAGGAAACACCTTTTTCCTCGGCTAAAGCCTGTAATTCTATTCCGAAGTTGGCAACTAATGCTTTGTTTGAAGTTACAAAGCTCTTTCCTGCCTTAAGAGAAGCACTTGCAAACTCATATGCAGGGTGAATTCCACCCATACACTCAACAACAGTATCAGTCCCGGCATCTGAGGTAATCTCATCTATAGAAGTTACCATGAAGCTCTCCGTGCACTCCTGAGGAAGAACCAGTACCTTACGGGCTTCCATTCCAGGGGCTGCCTGTATCATTTCATATACACCACGGCCTACAGTACCGAAACCAAGAATTGAAATATTCATTATCTCACCGCCTGAGTTTTTTCTGTTTTTGTTTTAAAGACACTTGTCTTTTTATTGGAGACAGACTATCATAAACCGAAAATCATTGCAAGAGCATTTATAGAGAGGCATTTCATGCTTGATGAATATCTTATTGTGCATAAAAGCATACTTCCCGACTTCTTTGACGCTGTTCTTGAAACAAGACGCCTTATCGAAACGGGAGAAGTGACAAACGTTTCCGCAGCTGTAAAGATTACGGGAATTTCCAGAAGCACATACTATAAATATAAGGACTGGATCATGGAACCATCCACCTTCTCAACAGGAAGAAAGGCTGTTCTTTCCATGATGCTTTTCCACGAACCGGGAGTGCTTAACAAAGTTCTCACCGACATTGCTGAAGGCGGTGCCAGTGTTCTTACCATTACACAGAGCCTGCCGATTAATGACAGGGCCAGCGTGACAGTTTCGCTGGATGTGGGTAATATGACTGAAAACCTTGACGCAATGGTTAAAAAGATTTCTTACAGACAGGGAGTTGAAAGCGCAAGAATAGTTGCGGTTGAGTAATAATATGGATTATCAGAGTACAAGAAGCACTATAAAAACAGATTCAGTAAATGCAGTTCTTCAGGGAATTGCCCCGGATGGAGGACTCTTTGCAGATCCTTCTATTGAAAGCATTTGCTTTGACTGGAAAAAGTGTCTGAAGCTTAAAACACAGGATATGGCAGTAATGATTCTTAAGGCACTGCTCCCTGATTTTGAAAACATGGAGGACCTTGTTAAAAAGGCCTACACGGGAAAGTTTGAAACCGAAGATCTCACACCTCTGGTAAAGTGCGGAGACCTTCACATACTGGAGCTTTTCAGAGGACCTACATCTGCATTCAAGGACGTAGCCCTTTCCATGCTCCCACAGCTTGTAACAGCTGCCCTCTCCCAAACCGGAGCCGAGAAGGAAGTTACCATCCTTACAGCCACATCAGGAGACACCGGAAAGGCTGCCCTGGAAGGCTTTAAGAATGTTCCGGGCACAAGAATCATAGTCTTCTACCCGGATAACGGAGTCTCCGAAATGCAGCACCTGCAGATGGCAACACAGGAAGGAGATAACGTGTGCGTCTGTGCTGTTAAGGGAAACTTTGATGACTGCCAGAGCGGAGTCAAGAACGCTTTTTCAACACTCAAGGACAAGCTTGAAGGAAGCCGCTTTACCCTTAGCTCTGCAAATTCTATAAACATTGGCCGTCTGGCTCCTCAGGTTGTCTACTACTTTGCAGCCTACAGGGACCTGATTAAGGACGGGACCATAAAAGAAGGAGAGCCTGTTGACTTCTGTGTTCCTACAGGAAACTTCGGAGACATTCTCGCAGGTTACTACGCAAAGCTCATGGGACTGCCTGTTTCAAAGCTTATCTGTGCGTCAAATGCAAACAACGTTCTCACCGACTTCCTCACAACCGGAGTCTACAACAAGGTTCGCCCGTTCTACAGAACAGAGTCTCCTTCCATGGATATTCTTGTATCTTCAAACCTTGAAAGACTTCTGTTCCTTGCATGCGGTAAGGACACCGAAAAGGTTGCAGGATGGATGAAAGACCTTAATACAGTCGGTAAATTCAAGGTAGATGAGAAGACCTTCTCCTATATTACTTCCTCCTTTGAAGCTGCCTGGTGCAGTCAGGAAGAGACAGAGAAAGCCATACTCGACTGCTGGAATAAAAACGGCTACCTCTGTGATACACACACAGCCGTTGCCTACCATGTAGCGGACAGGAGAAAATCTTCAACTCCAACAGTTGTTCTTTCAACAGCCTCACCTTACAAGTTCCCTCAGGCAGTATTAAAGGCCCTCGGTCAGAGTGAAGAAGGAAACTGTTTTGACCTTTTGAGAAGGCTTAACGGCTACACCGGAGTTCCGGTACCGCAGAACCTTAAGAACCTTGAAGGAAAGAAGGTCCGCTTTAATAAATCTATAGAGAAGAATGAAATTAATGATTTTGTTCTCAGTACACTCAAATAAAAGGAATCAGTATGGAAATAGTATGTCTTGATCTTGAAGGAGTCCTCGTTCCGGAAATCTGGATTGCATTTGCAGAGGAAACAAACATCCCGGCCCTTAAGAGAACAACCAGGGATGAACCTGATTATCATAAACTCATGAACTACAGGATGGATATTTTAAGGGAGCATGGACTTACCCTTAAGGACATTCAGAATGTTATTGCAAAGATAAAGCCTCTGGACGGAGCCAGGGAGTTTCTTGATAAGGTAAGGGAGCTTACTCAGGTAGTAATACTCTCAGACACATTCAGTGAATTCGCCCAGCCTCTTATGAGGCAGCTCGGATGGCCGACCATTCTCTGCAACAGTCTTAAGGTAGATAAGGACAACATGCTCTGCGGTATTTCCATGAGACAGGAAGACGGAAAGAGAAAGGCCATAGAAGGTTTCAGAGGCATGGGATTCAAGACTTTTGCCGCAGGAGACAGCTATAACGATTTGAACATGATTCATACTGCCGACTTCGGATGCTTGTTCAGGGCTCCTGAAAACATTCTCAAGGAAGAGCCTGATCTTAAGCTCTGTACGGACTATGAGTCCTTCTACGCTGAAATAGAAGCATTTGTTAAGAAAGTTCACTGAACAGAAGAGACTCCAAAAATGTTCCCGGGTTAACCTTGTTTTCATGCTGGAAACCAATATTTTAATTTTCAGTATGAAAATTTCATACTCGCAGGCGGTTTTTCGACTTACAGCATGAAAAATAGGGGTTAAGACAGGCTAAAACGGCCCTGTTTTCATGCTGGAAAGCAAGATTTCAGTTTTCAACATGAAATTATAAGACTGAATGGCCGGATTTTGGATTACAGTATAAAAGCGGGCTCTCTGGAAATAATAAAGGCCACACGTGGTGGCCTTTGTTGGTTTCAGTACATGATTGAGAGGACAAGGTCCTTGAGTTTTACCGGAAGGATTCTGACAAGGAAGGCAAAGAACTTGTAGATAAAGCCCACTGCAACCCTGACTTTGGGGTTCTTCCTGTTTGCCTGGCGCAGGAATACTCTTGCAACAGACTCAGGGCTTGCACCGTTCTGCTCATCCTTCTCCATGCGGGCTACGGCCTTCTTACACTTTTCAAGGTAAGGTGAATCTTCAGGCTCGTTGTAGGTTCTGGCCTTTGTAAAGCCTGTTTTTGTATCTCCCGGCTCTACGAGGCATACTCTTACACCGTAAGGTTTTGCTTCCATCCTCAGGGCCTCTCCGTAGGCTTCAAGAGCGTACTTGGAGCTGCTGTAGTGACTCTGGAACGGGATGGGGATGAAACCGGCTACTGAAGAAGTAATCATGACAAGACTTCTTTCGTTCTTCCTCAGAAGAGGCAGAAGAAGTCTGTTGACGTTTAGAACTCCAAAGTAGTTTGTATCCATCTGGCGGCGGGCTGCTTCATCAGGAGTGCACTCAGCACTGCCTGCAACGCCCATTCCTGCACAGTGAATGATAATCTGAAGTTCCTTGATTTCCTTGAATGCTTTTTCGAGTGTTTCCGGCTTTGTAACATCAGCTGCAAGGTTTGTAATGGTACCTTCTCCGCACCTTATGTTCTTTTCTCCGCCTCTGCGGGAGAGAGCGTAAACATTATAGCCATGCTCAGCAAACAGCTGAGCAGTGGCTTTTCCTATACCGCTTGAAGCGCCGGTAATAAGTACGTTGTTACCGTATTTTCTCTTCGGCATGACCCTTTTCCTGAATGTTCATGGCATCCGTAATCTTGATCTGCTCGGCAATGATTTCTGCTGCTTCATCAACAAGGTCTTCTGTAACTGTAGCCATGTAGCTTGTTCTGAGAAGGCACTCGTTCTCCGGTGTTGCAGGAGGAAGAACAGGGTTTACATATACACCTGCATTGAAGAGGTTGATAGCAAGATGAAGTGTGTACTCCGGTCCCTTTGTGTAAATTGGAACGATTGGAGTGTTGTCTCCTTCATCAACAATGCTTATGCCATGTCTCTTGAAAGACTCTCTTGCATAGTTTGAAATATGCTTGAGCTTCTCCGGGAGCTCCGGATGAGCTTCAAGATGTCTCAGTGCTGCAAGAGCTGCTGCTGCGTTTGAAGGCGGGAGACTTGCGCTGAACATGAACGGGCGGCTTGTAACCTTGACGTAATCAACGGCGAGCTTGCTTGCTGCCATGTATCCGCCAAGACTTGCGAGAGACTTACTGAAGGTACCCATGTAAATATCTACTTCATCCTCAAGTCCGAAGTAGCTTGCTGTACCTCTTCCGCCTTCACCGATAACTCCGAGAGCGTGAGCATCATCTACCATGACGCGGGCTCCGTACTTTCTGGCAAGGGCAACGATCTCAGGAAGCTTTGCAATATCACCCCTCATGCTGAAAACACCGTCTGTGACGATGAGACAACCTGCTGACTCAGGAACTTTCTGAAGCTGCTTCTCAAGTCCTTCCATATCGCTGTGGCGGTATCTGAGCATCTTGCCGTAGCTGAGCTTACATCCGTCATAGATACTTGCGTGGTTTTCTCTGTCGCAGATAACGTAGTCATCACGACCTACTATTGAGCTGATGATTCCTAAATTTGACTGGAAACCTGTGGAGAAAGTCATAACGGCTTCCTTTCGGAGGAACTTTGCAAGCTCTTCCTCGAGTTCCACATGAAGATCCAGAGTTCCGTTCATAAATCTTGAACCGGAACATCCGGTACCATATTTTTCCAGTGCTGCTTTTGAAGCGTCGATAACTTCATCTTCAGTAGTCAGTCCGAGGTAGTTGTTTGAACCGAGCATGATCTTGCGACCACCCTCCATGACAACTTCCTTGGCCTGTCTGCTTTCCAGACAATGGAAATAAGGGAAAATACCCCTGGCCTTGTAATCTGCAGGCCTTGTAAATTCACGACATTTATTATAAAGATCCATGGTAGTGAATTCTAACTAATGAGTATTTTTTTTTCAATATATAAGAGGCCCTGATTGAATTAAACCTCTACAGGGATAAACTTAAACTGAACAACATCGAACAGACCGCAATCAGTAATCTTCAATTCAGGTATTACCGGAAGAGACATGAAACACAGAGTCATGAACGGATCCACCTCATCCCTTATATGAAGTTCCCTGCGTGCTATCTGAAGGATTTCAGTAAGCTCATCTGAAACCTCTCTGGCAGGCTTGTCAGCCATAAGTCCGGCAATTTCATGAGGTACGCTGTACAGGACCTTTCCTTCCTTTGCAACAGCCATACCGCCGCCAATCCTTATAAGTTCCTGAACGGCTGCATTCATATCCCTGCTGCTGTCTCCGGCTACAGTAATGTTGTGTGAGTCATGGCCGACCGAGGTAGCAATAGCTCCGCCCTTAAGACCGAAACCTTCATAGAGGGCAAGACCTACGTTTCCGGTTCCGTGATGGCGTTCAACTACAGAAATCTTTACAACATCCTGATCTGTGCGCTTCCAGTTTCCCTTCTCATCGGTCTCTACATCTACAATGCTGTTTCCGGTTACGACTGAGCCCGGAATAACCTTTATTGCATGGGCCTTCTTTGAATTAAGCTTAAGATCAAAGCTCTTTTCAGAAACGCCCTTAACGTCCATGTGGCCCAGAACAGCCTCTGGAGTCTTAAAAGGCTTGACGCCTGCAAGGTATTCTCCGTGTGAAGCCACGTGGTTACCTTCCGTATAGACCTCAACAGGCCTTATATCCTTAAGGTCCTTAAAGAGAACAAAGTCAGCCCTGCGGCCCGGAGCTATGGCGCCCCTGTCCTTGAGGTTGTAGCAGTTACTTGCGTTTAATGTAGCAACACAGATGGCTGTAATCGGGTCCATTCCTGCATTTACTGCCATTCTTACGTTGTTGTCTATATGACCGTTTTCCAGAATGGTCTTGGCCATGCAGTCATCTGTACAGAAGAGACATCTCTCTTCATTTTTCACTGAAACTCCCTTAAGGAGGTTTAAGAGGTCATGGCATACGGTACCCTGTCTGAGCAGTACGTACATACCGCGCCTTATCTTGTCCTTAAGCTCTTCACCAGTTGCACATTCGTGGTCGGTAAGAATGTTTCCAACAGCATATGCATCGAGTTTTTCACCCGCTACGTCCGGAGCATGGCCGTCTATTACCTTCTTAGCCTTAAGGGCTACAACCATCTTGTCCAGAACGTCTGAATCTGCGTTTGCAACTCCAGGATAATCCATCAGTTCCCCAAGGCCCAGAACCCTCTTATGGCCAATCCTGCTGGCAATTGCGTCAGCCTTGAGAATGGCGCCTGCATTTTCAAATGTGGTACACGGAACACAGGACGGGAACTGGAGGAAAACAGAAAGAGGGAGTCCTTCTGAAGAGTCAAGCATGTAGTCCATACCGTCAAGACCACATACATTACATATTTCGTGCGGGTCTGCAACTACTGTTGTAGTACCGCACGGAACGACAAGTTTTGAGAATTCGGGAGGAGAGACGTGGGAAGACTCAATATGAACATGACAGTCAATGAAGCCGGGAGCCATGTACATGCCCTTTGCATCAAAGGTTTCCTTAGCCTCGGGGAAGTTTACACTGCGGCTTCCGAAGCCTACAAACTTTCCGTCATAAACATAAACATCCGATTCAAAGACTTCCTTATTGAATACATCTACAACCTTACAGTTTTTAATGCACAGATCACTCTGGATTCTTCCTGAAGCTGCGTCTATAAGGTTTTTAAGCTCATTCTTTTCCATTTTATCTCTCCCTTAAAAATACCCGGATAAAGTAAAGGGACTGCCCCCTAAGGGTGCAGTCCCTCTGTTTTCAGTAACTGTTATACTATGTAGTTGACAACGATCTTTGCAACGAAGAGTACGAAGATAACCCATGTTGCTGCGCCAACTTCTTTTGTTCTTCCACTGACTGTCTTGAGTATGACGTATGAAAGAATACCGAACATGATACCATCAGAAATACTTGATGCACAGACCATGATAATGATGGTAAGGAATGCCGGAATTGCTTCTGTCATATCTTCAAAATCAATTTCCTTGACAGGAGTAATCATGAGAACACCGACAATGATAAGAGCCGGAGCTGTTGCTGCACTTGGAATTGATCCGAAGATTGGCTCGAGGAACAGAGAAAGGATGAAGAGTACTGCAACTGTGACAGCTGTGAGACCAGTTCTTCCGCCTTCGACAACACCTGCTGAAGATTCAACGAATGTTGTAACTGTAGAAGTACCGAGCATGGCTCCGAGTGTTGTACCTACAGCATCAGCAAAGAGAGCTTCCTTACAGTTAGGAATTGATCCGTCCTTCTTGATGAGTCCTGACTTTCCGGCACATCCGATGAGTGTTCCGACTGTATCGAACATATCAACGAAGAGGAATGTGAACATGACAATGATAAAGTCAAACAGGTGGCTGCCGACTTCGCCAAATGCGAATTCACAGAAGTAAGGAGCTGTCGGGAGGAAGCTTCCGCCTGCCCATTTTGTTACGCCGAACGGAATACCTACGATTGTTGTAAGAATGATACCGATAAGGATTGCACCCTTTACCTTAAATGCAAGAAGACCACCGGTAATCAGAAGACCGATAATAGCAACAAGGGCATCTCCCTTAAGCCAGTCTGCTGAAAGAGCGGAAACGTTACTTGCATCTCCAACGATAATACCTGCGTTCTTGAGGCCGATATAGGCAATGAAGAGGCCTATACCTGCACCAATAGCTTTCTTGAGGTTTACAGGGATACTGTTAACGATTGCTTCTCTTACGTTACATAGTGTGAGGATAAGGAAGATAATACCTTCAACAAAGATTGCTGTAAGAGCAAACTGCCAGGAATATCCCATACCGAGAACAACAGTGTAAGTAAAGAAGGCGTTAAGTCCCATACCTGCTGAAAGAGCAAACGGCAGGTTTGCAAGAAGACCCATTACAAGACATGCAACTGCAGAAGCAATAGCTGTAGCTGAGAATACCTTGCCCCATTCCATTCCAGATGGTGAAAGAAGTAACGGGTTAACAACCAGAATGTAGGCCATTGTCATAAAGGTGGTGATACCGGCCATAACTTCGGTTCTTACGTCAGTCTTTCTTTCAGATAGTTTGAAAAACTTATCCATAAACACCCTCCTAAGGTTAGATACCTTAATTCTAACTCAGGGTTTTAGGATTGTTAAGAAAATTTTGCAACAAAATGAAACAAAACACTTTAGAGTGACCAGTAAACTGTTGCACAGACAAGAGATTCATCCAGCTGCTTAAGTGTTGCATCCCCTCCGTGAAGCCTTGCAATTGTTGCCGTAATGGGCAATCCGAGGCCTGAACCGCCACTGTGACGGGACTGATCACCGCGGCTCCACGGCTCAAAAGCACCCTCTTCAGTCATGCCTTCAGGCAGTTTTCCTGTGTTTATTACCTCTATTTTATAGGCTCCCTCAGAGGAAGAAACTTTAAGTTCTGCATTGCATCCATAGGTCAGAGCATTTGTAAGAAGTTCACGGCAGGCTTTCTCCATAAGGGCTGTATCTGCAACTATTTCACCGTCTGCTGCCACTACCTTGAAATCTCCGAGGTCCTGATTGGCAAAGCTTACCTTCTCTGCAAACTCAGCACAGGAAACACGGCTTAGAACAAGCTTTGCAGACTGGAGGGTTGAATAGTCCACGACCCTTGAGATTCTCTGATTGAGGTTGTCTGATTCATGGCGCAGGGACTGCAGGGTCTCTTCGTCCGGCGGGAAAATACCGTCAGCAAGTCCGTCTGCTATGAGTTTGATTCCGGTGGCAGGAGTGTTAAGGTCATGGGATATGCTTGTAAGCCAGGCCTTTCTTGCCCTGTCATCTGCCTCGAGCTTCATGTCCAGAGCTTCAATATCTTCCGCTATTTCCTTAAGCTCGCTTTTTCTGGCCTTCTCAACCTTCACCCCGTGTTCTCCGTTTCTGAGTTCACCGAGGGCCTTTCTTACTGAGTTTACGCTGGCTGTATTGTTTCTGCTTATAAAGAAGGATATGACAAGAGCGATAAGAAGACAGACCGGAACGGCTATTATAATGCTCCTGTAGCAGGAGTTGATTATATCCTTTGTATATTCAAAGTTCATGGGACTGTATGCATAGAGCTTTACCCTGTACGGTGTGTCATTAACAGTAATATCTATGGAGCCTACAAAGTCTCCCATACCCTGACCAAAAGAATGGTTTTCCGGAATTTCAGGTACTTGAGGCATATCATCAGGTTTTGAAGATGGCGGATTTATTCCGTCCGGGGCGGGACCGATTCCGGGAACTCCGCCAGTTCCGGAGAACTGTTCTCTTTCAAGAGGGATATCTGCAGGATGAAGATCCGTACTGTCTCCCGGCTCTTTCCTGATTTCCATGACGGTGTTTCCATCTTTATCTTCTATGGCGTAGCCGCTTATCTTCACTGCATTGAAACCGTCTATATAATCATAGATGGTCTGCAGTTCCGTATCCCCTTCGCTAATTGTTATTTTAAGGTCAGCCGACTTTACAAAATCACTGTATGCTTCTTTTTTCCACTGGTTCTGGCTTGAGTTGTACTGGAGAAAAAGAATACCGTTCTGAATTACCAGCGTAATGACAGCCACAGAGAAAATCAGAATAAAATTACGCCAGAAATACTTCTTCATCAGTTGTTGTCCGAAGTTATGTAACCTATGAATCTGTATCCGTATCCGCGTACTGTCTCAATCCACGGATAAGGTCCGAGCTTGGCCCTGAGATTCTTAATGTGCGTGTCCGCAATCCTGTCGTAGGACTCACTGTCATAGTCAAAACACTCTTTGAGAATGTCCGACCTGCTCATAATCCTTGACATGTTCTGGATGAGCAGGGACAGGATCCTCCACTCTGCAGACGTAAGGTTTACATCTTCTCCGTCAACTTTGAGAATATGGGCTTCAGGGTCAAATTCCATCAGGCCGCTTCCGGCCTTGATCTTAAGAAGAGTTGATTCTTTTTCGGAAGAAGCAGCGGCATCCATTCTTCTGAACAGAGCCTGCACCCTGAGGACAAGCTCCTTGGGTGAGAACGGCTTGCAGATATAGTCATCTGCACCCAGTTCGAATCCGTGAATCCTGTCGTCTTCAGCAATTTTTGCAGTCATGAAAATGACTGTTACATCCATGCTCTTGCGCAGTTTTTCAATAAACTCGAAACCGTCTCCGTCCGGAAGCATAACGTCCTGAATAATGAGGTCAGGTTTTCTGACGGATATGGCCTGTTCAGCGGTTTTAAGCGTGCCGAAACCGAGTACACTGTACCCTGAAAGTTCGAGATAACGCCTTACGCCTTCCCTGATTACCTGATGATCTTCTACGATATAAATCAGTCTCATACGCTTTTTTTACCTTAAGTCCACCAACTCACAAAGAAAATATACACAATAAACACAATTCTTCATAATAAAAAATCGATTGTGAACATTAAAACCCCGTTTTTTTCTATATTCAGAGGCATTTGACAAGCCCAATCATAGTTTTTATCCTTTGTCTATGAAAAATATAAGACTGGTCTGTCTGGATGTAGACGGAACCCTTGTAAATGATGACAAGACAATAGGAATTGAAAATATCAGGGCCATAAGGGAAGCCTCTTCCCGAGGTGTAGCCTTTGCCATCCTCTCCGGCCGCATCTCCCAGTCCATTCAGTTTTACCAGAAACAGCTCGGAATAACAGGCCCGGTGTCCTCCCTCGGAGGCTGCGTACTTCAGAATCCGGAGCTTGAAATAGTTGAAGAATTCACCCTGGACAGGCAAACGTGCCTTAAGATTTTCAAGGCAAGAAAGGAAGCGGGAATCAGTCTCTTTTTCTACCGTCCTGACAGATGGTTCACCGACAGGGATTCGGACCCCATGTGGCTTGAGTCAGAGTATGGAGCCACAGGTGTCAGAGGCACCCTGGTAGACAACCTTGAAGATCTTCTTGACTCATTTCTTCCAAACAAATTCCTTGCCCTTGATGTTGAGATTCCCAAGGTTGAAAAATTTTATGAACTGCTCTCCTCCTACGCCCCTGATACGGTAAAGGCCTTTTTCTCCTGGCCCAACTTCATGGAGGTTGTTCCTCCTCAGGCGGATAAGGGACAGGCCGTGAAGGCACTTACTGCCTACTACGGTCTTAAGAAGGATCAGGTCATGGTCTGCGGAGACTACTTCAACGACCTTGCCATGTTCGAAAACGCAGGAATCTCCGTTGCCCTCTCAAACTCTCCTCAGGAAGTTAAGGATCATGCTGACTACGTTACTCTTAACGACAACAACCACGGCGGAGTTGCAGAGGCAATATATAAATTCGTTCTCTAGTTGCAAACATACCAACTTCGGAATAAACTATTTTCCGGAAGGTATGAATCAATGGACTACATCAGTGTAAAGGAAGCCTCTGAAAGATGGGGTATAAGCGAAAGACGTGTAAGAGCTCTCTGTGAAAGCGGAAGGATTGAAGGAGTAACCAGGTGCGGAGCCTGGGTATGGAGCATTCCTGCGGGCACGCAGAGACCGGCTGACGGCAGAACGCTGCGCCACATAAAGAACAGGTCACTGAGGACCGGAAGCCAGGACTTCAAGAAGGCAGATGCGCTTAAGAAGACACGCTCCGGAGCACCGGTAAATGAAGAAACCCAGATAAAGCTCATACGTACAGCCTTTGCACTTGAAGATGAAAATCTGGGAGAATCCCTGGTGAAAGGAATATTGCGCCTTGAGACGCAGGACCTTCCTCTTGAAACACAGATAAACGTTCTTAATATGAAAAGCGTTCTTGCAAATCTGCCCTATGAAGTGTCTGACAGCTCTCTTAAGGACGTGAACAGACGCCTTCTTATCAACACGGACGAGAAGAACGGCGGCAGGTACTCCCTTACGGAGGACCAGAGACAGCAGACTGAGGCCATGCTTCTTCAGTATCAGGGACCGTGGAGCGTACTTCACCCCGTTGCAAGGGCAGCCTTCATCTTCTCCGAGATTCTCAGAATAAGACCGTTTGCAAAGGCAAATGAACGCCTTGCAGTTGTTTTTCTTGAAAACGAGCTCATAAAGGCAAAACTTCCACCTGCAGTACTGACAGCGGACAGGGTTCCGGAGATCAGTGCAGCCCTGGCTTCTACCAGAATCAGGGGAAATTCACAGGAACTCGTAAAGATAATCCTGGAGGCTCTTGAGGGAAAATGATTCTCTTTAAAAATGCATCTCTCATAGACGGCAGCGGTAAGGCTGCCTTTAAGGCACACGTGCTGGTTGACGGAAAGTCCATCAGCAGGATTTATAAAGACACTGAGAGTGTAAATGTTAAGGGCATAAGAAGCGTAGACCTTAGCGGTATGGTTCTCTGCCCCGGTTTCATAGACATGCATGCCCACAGTGACCTTGAAATCTTAAGGCGCCCTTCCATGCCCATGAAGGTAAGGCAGGGAATTACAACAGACATTTCCGGAAACTGCGGAGTCGGTGTTTTCCCGAGACGCCCTGATGAGCCCTCTTATTTTCAGGACATAATAGGACACTATGACGCCTGGGACTGGACAGACGCCTCTTCCTACTTCTCCCGCGTTAAAGGCGGCATGAACATGGGGCTTCTGCAGAACCATGCCATGCTTAGAATCTATGCAATTGACGGAAACCCGAACAGAAAGGCCGATAAAAAAGAAGTCTCCATCATGTGCTCCTGCCTTGAAAAGAGCCTTGAACAGGGCTGCTTCGGCCTCTCTTCAGGTCTTTACTACGCCCCGTGCCTGTTTGCAGACAGATATGAGATGACAGAGCTTCTTAAGGTTGTAAAAAACGCAGACAGGATCTTTGCCGTGCACCACAGATGCGAAGGAACGGGAATTACAGACTCTGTTGAAGAGATTCTTGAACTTCAGAGGCAGACAGGAGTGAGGCTTGAAGTCTCCCACCTTAAGGCAATCGGTAAGGAAAACCAGCAGTACGTGCCCCAGGTTTTACAGATGCTGCACCGTTCAAGGGAAGAAGGCTACGACACACTCTTTGACCAGTATCCCTACGTATATGGAAGCACGAGCCTTTTCAGCCTCCTTCCGCCGCGCTACCTGCGCCTGGAAAAAGATGAGCTTTCAAAGACACTTCTGGAAGCAGCAGAGGACAGTGAAAAGTGCCGTGTGATTGCCCGGGAGATGGCAAACCCTGACGGTTGGGACAGCATTACCCGCCTTTGCGGGTTTGACAGCATAAAGGCAACTGTTCTTGACTCCTCCCCGGAGTTCTGCGGCCTTACCCTGAGTCAGTGCGCAGAAAAGCTTGGAAAAGACCCTTACAGTGCGCTCTTTACAATACTCGGGAGAGAGAAAGGCGCTGCGCTCATGGCAGATATAACCCAGTCTCAGGAGGCCCTTGAGATGATCATGAAGGACCCTCTCATGTGCTTCGGAACAGATGCGCTCTTCATAAGCCCTGACGGACGCGGTGAGCATCCCAGAAGCGGAAATGCGGCAGTTCAGTTCCTCTCCGTTTACTGCCTTGAAAAGAAGCTCTTCAGCCTGGAAGAAGCGGTCAGAAGAATGAGCTCGGAGACAGCTGCAAGGCTTAGGCTTAAGAACAGAGGACTTGTGAAAGAGGGTTACAGGGCAGACCTTGTAGTGTTTGACCCTGAGACTCTTAAGGACAACTCAACGCCTGAGGATCCGTTCAAAGAGATTACAGGTATAAGATTTGTTATGGTTAACGGAGAACTTGCAGTAGATGAAGGCTCCCTTACCGGAAGCCTCAGCGGTGAAATAATCAGAAACTGAAATCAGTTACCAAGGCGCTGCCAGAGCTTTTCAAGTGAGTAGAAATCCCTCATTTCCTGACTCATGAGGTGGATTACTATGTCTCCACAGTCAATGAGCTCCCAGCCGTCGTCTCCGACTGCCTTGTGGCGGTTGTTCACTGAAAGTCCAAGCTCATCCAGCAGTCCCCAGATTTCACGTGAAAGACCCCTGAGGTGTCCAAGACTGCTAACAGTTGTAATTACAAAGCAGTCTGTCCATGAACAGTCTTCAGATACGTCCAGAACTCTGGTTTCAATTCCCTTGTGGTCCTCAAGGAAGGTCTTTATGGCCTGAGCTTTTTCTTCAATTTCTTTTCTCATTTATGTCTCCAAAAATTATTTTCAGTTTATTACCTGATAGAGCCATGACCTGAAGTACTTGCGTGAAAACTCCATGTCATTCTCATTCAGGAAGGCCTCTGCATCCAGACAGGTAACCTTCGGTGAGTTCACCGTTATGGCATCTGCAAGAGCACCTAAGTCCGTCTGGCAGAGCCTGTTAATATTATTCATAAGGGACGCGTTTTTCAATAAATAAGACTTGCTTACTATTGTTTCCATCCTTGACTGAGATGTGGGCTCTCCTGTTGTACCAGGGCTGAGCGCATCCAGTATTTCCCTCAGGGCAGTGAGAACCTGCGGGGAGCCTGTCATGAACCCGTCTTCGTTAAGTCCGGCAAGGGACCTCATGGCGTCCATTACCCCCGATTCCCCGTTAACCGCCGCCCAGGAGGTAATTAGGGACATGGGAACATTTATCTCGTAGAGAGTATTTTTCTGCTGGCTGTAAACGACCATAATGGCAGAATCAGTGAAATACCCGTAGTAGACCACGTCCTTTTTCTGGGCACAGGAAGTGAGCAGCAGCACAGTTATAAGCAGTGTAACAATAATACGGGCTGTTCTCTTCAATTTCCTCTCCTGATTCTTTCCTCCAGGTCCGCCTTAAGACTCAGTGAACTTCCGGAGGCGTCATGATAACCTTTTCTTTTCCAGTGTTCAATCATATCACAAAGTATGGCGTAGGTGCACTCCGTCAGTGAAGAACTTGAAAGGTATCTCTTTCTGTCATCATCAGTAAGGAACTTCCTGGATGGCTCTATAAAGTCAGCAACGAAGAGGGAGAGGGCCAGATCATCCATTTCCCTGTCCCCTGTCGTATGAAGGCAGATGGCCCTGTACCATGACAGGGGATACTCTCCACACAGCCTTGCTGCCATGTGTGCAGAAACCAGTCCGTGGGCAAGCACGGGAGAAAGAACCTCTTCCGGCTTAAGTTCAAGGGAGTTTGTTTTGCAGTAATCAAGGATTTCCTGATCCCTCTTCTCACGGGCCAGATCATGAACAAGGCCGCAGAACTCACCTGCGCTGAAGTTGTTCCATGTTTTTACATAATCAGTGCAGCCGTAGTGCCTTAAGACCTTTTCCGTTGTCTGGGCAACTCCGAGAGTGTGTATGTATCTGTGCTCTGAAAGGTTCTTCTTAAGGTAATCCTTCAGTTCATCAACTGTAGAGATTGTGTTCTCTGACATATTCAAGGACCCTCCGTGGAAGAAAATCTTCATGGGAAAGAAGATTGTTCCTTATCTCAGTTGCACTTTCAAGAGAGACGTTTTCCGGTTCAAGCTTTACAACTTTTGCATCTTTGGGGAGCATGTTCCACAGAGCCCCGTCAGGGTTTCTTCTGCAGATTAAAAACTCAACCTCATCCTTAAGCTCGCTGTACCTGTACCACTGGTCAAGCCTCTGTGCGTGGTCATCTCCCATAACAAGACCTATCCTGCCCTCTATCTTAAGGTTTTTCTTAACTTCCATGACTGTGTCATAGGTGTAGGATATGCCGCCTCTCTTAATTTCCATGTCGGAAACTTCAACTGTGGCATGCTTATCCTGAGGATAGAGCTCCCTGTAGTCCAGAAGTGCAAGACGGATCATTTCAAGCCTGTCGGAGTCTGAAGCCGCAGGTCCTGAAGAGCGTTTGAAGTTACTCTGTTTTGCCGGAATGATTATGAAGCGGTTGTAATCAGAAAGACTGGCTGCGCAGTGCAGCAGAAACAGATGTCCCAGATGTATGGGGTCGAAGCTTCCGCCAAGTATGGCAGTCTTATTCATCCTGATCCTCCGTTCTGTATACATCTTCGTACGGATCATCCGGATAGTAGGCCCTGTTATCCGGCTTTACGGAAAACTCTCCCGCTTCATCCTCTTCCTGACCCTGAACCTTCTTTACTATCCCGAGGAAGGCTTCCTTTACGGGCTCAACCGTACTTTCATCCAGTATGGTAATTCCTATGCATTTCTTGTCCGGGAAGTGCTTCTTAAGCTCCTCAAAGTTCTCCTCTGCTCCTTCCTCATCAAGCTTTGTGCCTATTATGACCTCTTCCTTTTCAAGAAGCTCCGGTGAGTAAGTCCTGAGCTCTTCCCTGAGCTGGTCGTAGCGGTCCAGGAATTCCTTTTCAGAGCAGTCAATGAGGTAGGCAAGACCTCCTGTTCTGGAGATGTGCCTTAAGAACTTGAATCCCATACCTGCGCCCTGACTGGCGCCTTCTATGATTCCCGGGATATCTGCAATTACAATATCCCTGTTTTTATACTTGAGCATGCCCAGCTGCGGAATCTTTGTTGTAAACGGATAGGCTCCGACCTTGCTTCCTGCATTTGTCAGGATGTTTGTCAGAGAGCTCTTACCTGCGTTTGGGAATCCGACCAGGCCTATATCTGCTATTACGAGCAGTTCAAGACCGACCCTCATGGACACACCCGGTTCTCCCGGCTGTGCAAATCTCGGAGTCTGTCTTACTGATGTCTTGAAGTGATAGTTTCCAAGGCCGCCTCTTCCGCCTTTTAAGAATACAAAGCGGTCAACCCCGGTAAGATCCTTGATTATCTCTCCGGTGTCTGCGTCCTTGATTACGGTTCCGGGAGGTACCGGTATTTCCATGTCCTCACCGTTTCTGCCGTAGCAGCGTGCTCCGCTGCCGTTCTTTCCGTTTTCTGCACGGAAGGTTCTGATTATCTTCAGATGAGCGAGAGTCCTTAAATTATTCTTAACTACAAATACAAGGTCTCCACCCTTACCGCCGTCACCGCCGTCCGGGCCACCCTTGGGAACAAATTTTTCCCTTCTGAAGGAAATACAACCATTGCCCCCGTTTCCGGAGGCAATGTCAATATAGGTTTCATCTGAAAAACCGAACATATATTATTTTTTACTCTGTAACAATTGAAACGAAGTTGCGGTTATTTCTTGAATAGAAATTAACCTTTCCGGCTGCCTTTGCAAAGAGAGTATAGTCAGTTCCGAGACCGACGTTCTCACCCGGGTGAATCTTTGTTCCATGCTGGCGCATGATGATTTCACCGGCCTTAACAACCTGTCCGCCATAACGCTTTACGCCTAAGCGCTGTGCATTAGAGTCTCTTCCGTTCTTTGATGAACCGCCACCTTTATGATGAGCCATTGATTGCCTCCTTAAGCGTTAATGCTGTCAATCTTGAGAACTGAATACTGCTGTCTGTGACCCTGGGTCTTGCGGTATCCCTTTCTTCTGTGGAACTTGTAGACACGTACCTTGTCATCCTTGAAGTTGGACTGGAGGGTTGCTACAACACTTGCGCCCTTAACATATGGCGCACCAAACTTTGCTTTATTCTCGTCAACGAGAGCGAGGACTGATTCGTAAGTTACCTGCTGTCCGACTTCTGCCTGGACCAGATCAACCTGAACCTCTTTTCCTACTTCTGCCTTATACTGCTTTCCGAGAATTTCTACGAGTGCGTACATTTAACACATCCTTTATTGAAATTTTATCAGTAAGAACTTTATAAGTTTATTTCCCTTTATTTTCAAGCGTTCTGACATTTTAATTGATGTTTTTTTGACTTTTTCACTACCTACCGGTAGTTAGTAATAAGGTTTTGTGTTACCATCATGTCATGGGTACAAAAGAAAAGATTACTTCTTCATTTTTAAAGCTGGGAGAAGAGGAAGGTTTTGACAGGGTGAGCCTCTCCATGATTGCAGAGGACTGCGGCATAAAGAAGGCCAGCATATTCAGCCACTTCAAAAGCCGGGACGAGATAGAAAACGAGGCTCTGAAAAAGTGCCTTGAGAGCCTTGGGGAGAAGCAGTTTGAAATAAATTTCAGGGCAAAAGATGTTGAAGAGCTGTTTGTAGGGTTAATCAACAGCTTCATAGACGTATTTACAGACTTTCCGCAGAGCGCCCTTCTTTCCTACTGCGAGCAGAAAAAGACCACCAGTGAGAAAGCTTTCAGGATATCTGAGGATATAGACAGAATAATCTCAAGCCGTCTTCTTGTTACCCTTGATTACTGTGTTCAGCGCTCCTGGACGGGCTGGAACAATACGGACTCGCTGTCGCTTCTGCTCTGCCCGCCGGTGAGGAACATGCTGCTGGGCTTCCTCAGCGAGGAAACCCTGATAAATCTTATCTTACATCTTCTCAAGGAACGGAATGCCGATTAAGGCCATTGCGTTCTTAAGGGAAGTGAGTACTACCTTACAGAGCTCTATTCTTGAAACTGAAAGCTCAGCCTGCTGAGGATTGAGTACCTGATTGTCATGGTACCAGTGGCTGAAGGTCTTACACAGCTCGTAGAGGAAGGCGCAGATTACTGACGGGTCATATGTGGAAGCGGCCTTGTTCACCAGCTCCGGAAGGGATCCGCAGAGCTTGAACATCTGTCTCTCGTCTTCGTTTACAAGAAGTGCGGGGTTGAACTTCACGCCTTCGTAGGAAGAGCTGTCTGATGAGAAGTTTCTCAGTATTGAAGAGATTCTTGCACCCATGTACTGAATGTACGGACCTGTGTTTCCGTTGAATGAAAGGCTCTCCTTCGGGTTGAAGGTAACGTCCTTTACAGGGTCAAACTGAAGCATGTAGTAGTTCAGGGCTCCGAGGGCTATGTCATGGGCTGTCCTATCCGGATCCTCAAGATCCTTGTCCCTGCCCTTTTCGGTAATCTCTTCCCTGGCCATGGTGGTCAGCTGGAGCAGAAGGTCATCTGCATCTACAACCGTTCCTTCCCTGCTCTTCATCTTTCCTTCCGGAAGGAAGACCATACCGTAGCTTAAGTGATGAAGGTCCTTTGCCCAAGGCATGCCGAGCTTGTCCAGAACGTGGAAGAGCACCTTGAAATGGTACTTCTGCTCACTTGCAACAACATATACAAGAGAATCAAACGGCCAGTCTTCATGGCGGTTAATGGCTGTTCCTATATCCTGGGTTATGTAGATGGAAGTGCCGTCCTTTCTCAGGAGAATCTTCTTATCAAGGCCTATGTCGGAGTTGTCTATATAGATTGCTCCGTCTTCCTGCTTCTGAAATATTCCCCTTTCAAGACCTTCAAGAACCTTGTCCTTTCCGAGCTTGTAGGTATCACTTTCATAGTAGTACCTGTCAAAGGAAATACCCGTGTTTCTGTAGGTTTCAGTAATTCCGTCTATGGTCCACTTATTCATGAGCTTCCACAGCTCAATGGTCTCAGGGTCTCCCTGCTCCCACTTTACCAGCATTTCCTGAGCCTGATCCTCGGCTGTGGGGTCTTCCTTTGCCCAGGCGTTGAAGCGCACGTACCAGGAGCCTACAAAATGGTCACCCTTGATTCCTGTGCTCTCAGGTGTCTCTCCGTTTCCGAATTTCTTATAGGCCAGCATGGACTTACAGATGTGTACACCGCGGTTGTTTATGAGGTTGACCTTCATGACGTTTGCGCCGGAGGCCTTGAGTATTGTACTTACGCTGTTACCCAGGCAGTCGTTTCTGACATGTCCAAGGTGAAGCGGTTTGTTTGTGTTCGGGCAGCTGAACTCAATCATGACCTTCCTGCCGTCAAGGGCATCTGTACAGCCGTAGCTGTCCTTTTCCTTTTCAACCTTCTCACAGAGTTTTTCAATGAGGCTTTCCATGTCTACACGCACATTCATGTACGGACCGGCTGCAAAAGCCTGACCCTCAGGTCTGTCGGTGAGGGAATTTATGTCTGCAGTAAGTTCTTCAGCAAGGGCCACCGGAGATTTTCCGAACACCTTTGCATATGCGAACAACGGGAAGGCAAGGTCTCCCATTTCCGGTTTTGGCGGAACCTGGACTACTACCGGGTTTAAAACCCCTTCCCTGCCTGATTTTTCCAGTAATACACTGAGTCTGGCCTGAACCAGGTCCTTCCACTGCTGCCTGTCTATCATAACTACCCCTTAAATCCTTATGCTGACTTCGCCTGTGCTCAGAATGAGCTCCTGACCGTCTTTCTCAATTATATGAAGCGCGCAGTTATTGTCAATTTTACTTACAACACCGCGTGATGTAACCTTTCCGGCCTGAATCACGTCAACTGTCTTACCTGTCAACATGCTGTGGTTCTGGTACTCGATAAGCCATGAGTCATCTTCCCCGAGGCTCAGGGAAATAAGATTCTTTACAACTTCATTTACTACATCCATGGGGTCTGAGTCCGTCTTGTCAGGACCGGGATAGAGGCTTATGGCCACATCCTGAAGCTCCGGAGGAAAGGCCTTCTGAGGTGTACAGAAGTTAATTCCTATACCGAGGACAACATGGCCCTTATAGGCCTCTGCCAGAATACCGCAGACCTTCTTCCCCCTGTAGTAAAGGTCATTTACCCACTTGATATCACACTCCCTGTCGGTGCAGTAGGAAATGGCACGCCTTACGGCAACCGCAGCCTTTGCGGTAATGCTAAGACTCTCGTCCATTGGAAGAAGTATGGAAAGATAGATTCCTCCCCTTGGGGAAGCGAAGCTTCTTCCGAGTCTGCCGCGTCCTCCGCTCTGGCTCCATGCAACTGCAACCGTTCCGTTCGGAGCGCCCTTATCACACATATCCTTAAGGACCCTGTTCGTTGAATCCACACTGTCAAAGTAGTTTAGGTTTACGTTAAATTCTTCACTCATACCTGCTGTGCCTCATTTCCGCTAAGCATTCTGACCCTGATAAGGTCTCCGCATTTTACTTCTTCCCCCGCTTCCTGTACATGAACCCTGAGGTAGTTACCGGTAGTGGCATACCACTGGCCGCGGGTCTTCTCTTCAAGAATGGCCTCAAGAATCTTTCCCTCCTGAGCTCTGGCGTAGGAGGCCTTTGACTCTTCGGAGAGCTTTCTCAGTATGGCTGCCCTCTCATCCCTTATGTACTCAGGGACCCTGTCCCTTGCATCAAAGAGCGGGGTTTCAGGCCTGGGGCTGAACGGGAAGACATGAACTGCGCTGAAGCGGTTACGCTCCAGGAAGCTTCTTGTCATCTCAAACTCCTCATCTCCCTCTCCCGGAAGACCTGTAATTACATCACAGCCAAGGAACGGGTCGTCTTTCACTTCCCTGAGCCTGCCTATTATGTAGTCAAGATACGAACTCTCATAGGTTCTTCCGACCCTCTTAAGCACCTTGTCAGATGCACTCTGAACGGGAATATGGAAGTGTGGCTGCATGCGGAAATCAGACATCTGGTCCAGAAGCCTGTCATCTACGTGGTCCGGCTCCATTGAGGAAAGGCGGATCCTTATGTCCTGGCCAAGGCGTGGAAGAAGCTTTTCCAGCAGTCCTCCAAGGCCCTTTCCCTCATGGTCATACATGGTCAGATTTACACCGGTGAGTACTATCTCGTGATAGCCGTGCTTCTCTATTTCCAGCGCGCGCCTTATTACAGATTCTGCATCAAGGGATTTTGATGGTCCCCTTGCTATATGGACCCTGCAATAACCGCAGTTGTTGTCACAACCGTCCTGAATCTTAAGGTAGCTTCTGCTGTGGTAGGCAAAGTCGGCTGCCGAGAAGTCAAATACGGAGTAATCCTTCACCCTGCTTTCAGAACAGAAGTCATTTACCGCTTCGTATATGTCTGATTTTCCTGCAAGGAACTCAGGAAGCCTTAAAAGCTCTGCCTTGCGTTCAAGAGGCAGAACTACAACCTTCTCTCCAAGTTCTTCAAGGCCGTGTGAGCCTTTTACGGCATAGCAGCCGCTTACCAGCACGGGAGCTGTTCTGGAAAAGAGTCTTATCATTCTTCTGGCTTTCTGTTCTGCCTTTGCAGTTACGGTACAGGTGTTCACTATAATCAGGTCGGCGTCCCTGTAGTCCTTAACTACGTTGTCTGAGCTTTTTACAAAGGCCTGAGCCACCGCTTCTGATTCACACTGATTGACCCTGCACCCCAGGGTATATACAAACAGGTTCATGGGAAAGGATTCTATATGCTTTCCCGATTTGTTACAATCTTGTTTTTCCCGCTTCCAAGGTATATTCGTATGAGCAAAAGAATAAGAAGAACCGACAGTACAAAGACAGGGTAGGTTTTCCATGTGCAGGAACCCATGCGGGAAAAGAAGTCAAAGAGGTGGAGCATGAAATTCTGGGGCAGTGTCGTGGATAAGGAAGGAAAGATAAGGCTTAGAAATGACAGAGCCATGGCCAGCACCGCAAGGGCAGCAGCGATAGGGCCTGAGAGCACCGCCTGAGGATACCATACCCCGGAGAGGAGAAGCTGAAGAGGAGCATTGCAGATTACTGCGCAGATGGAAGAGCCCAGAAGTTCACCGGGACCGTGCAGAAAAATGGGCTTGAGGTACCAGGTTATGTAGCCTGAGAAGGCTATCAGGGAGAAGACACAGACGTACCCGTAGGCGTTTGCGGGGTTGAGAAAGACCCAGGGAGTGAGCAGCAGCTGGATAAGGCAGGCAGCAAGGGCGGCTTTCCAGAGCGGAAGAAAGGACAGCGTGAACATGATGAGTGCCCTGACAAGGGACGGCCTCGGTCCAGCTATGAATACAAATAGAAATACACAGAACAGGGAGAGCACTTTCCCCGGCTTTTTTCTGCCGAAGATCCTCTTTATAGAGGACGAGACAAACTTTAGGTGCATACCGCTTAAGGCCAGAACATGGGCACAGCCGCAGCTTAAGGCGGAAGATGTGAGTGAGTTAACCATGTCTTCACTTCTGCCCAGAAGAAGGAGCATGCCCAGGGTGTTGAGGGACAGCCTTTTTTCAAGAAGAAGTATGAGAGACTCCCTTAAGTGGGTGAGCATGCCCTTTTTAAGAACCTGGACCGAGGAGCAGATGAACAGTCCTTCCTTAAAGTGGCCGTATACCCTCACCCGGCAGAAAGCTCCGGTCACGGACCTCTGGTCGCTTATGCATACAACAAGCTTCCTGAAGCCTGAAAAATAATTTGAGAAAACGTTTCTCACCCCGGTTACCATTACGTTTAGAACAAGCTTCCCGGAGTCCGAGTATGAAGAGTCGTAGACCAGAAAGCCTTCAAGTGAAACAATTGTCTCTTCACTTACAGGAATAACGGAAGAAGCCTTGAACCTCAAAAGCCGGATAAGGCATAAGGAGAACAGAAGCAGCATGAACGCCCAGGGCCGCAGCCTGCAGTACTTAATCCCCATGCATAGAAGTACAAGAGACAGGGAAAGGAGTAAAAAGGCACAGAGGGCGGGAACAGTAAGGTCTGTTTCAAGAACTCCCAGGGCGCAGAGAACGGAAAAAAGAAGGCAGAGAAACTTGTCCATCAACCTTATAAGGAAACCATGGTCACCCGTTTGTTGTTAAATCAGCTCTCTTTGTTGAGAAAAAACAATTAAATGCTTATAATTTCATCACCAAAGACATAAACAGATATAGGAGTGTTTTGAAATGGCAAAAGAATTCATGGTAGAAACAAGTGCTAGACACGTTCACGTAACTCAGGAAACTCTTGAGAAGCTTTTCGGCAAGGGCTATCAGCTCACAGTTAAGAAGGAACTTTCACAGCCTGGTCAGTATGCTTCAAACGAAAGGGTAACAGTTGTAGGACCTAAGAGGGAACTTGCAAACGTTTCCATCCTCGGACCATGCAGAAAGGCAAATCAGGTAGAGCTTTCAGCAACAGATGCAAGATCAATCGGACTTGTTGCACCGGTAAGAGAATCTGGAGACACAGCAGGTTCAGCCCCATGTAAGCTTGTAGGCCCTGCAGGTGAAGTTGAACTTACAGAAGGTGTTATTGTTGCCAAGAGACATATTCACATGACAGAAGCTGACGCTAAGGAATTCGGCGTTACAAACGGACAGATTGTAGATGTACTCGTAGACTGCGGAACAGGAAGAAAGACAGTCTTCGGAGATACAGTAATCCGTGTTTCCAACTCATATGCTCTTGCCATGCACATTGATACAGATGAGTCAAACGCAGCAGGTTGCGCAGGCGCAGTCAAGGGTACAATCGTTGGCTGAAATCTGGGACTTTGATTACACATCCATAAACGATATAACCGGACTTCTTAAGGAAAACGGTCTGTACATGACAAAGAAGTTCGGTCAGAACTTTCTGATTTCCGACTCTGCACTGAACAAAATCAGGGATTTTGCAAAATGTGCAGAGGGAGTCAGGGTCTGGGAGGTTGGCCCGGGACTTGGAGCCCTTACAGCAAAGATGCTTCAGAGCGGTGCCCGGGTAACCGCCTTTGAAATAGACAGGGGTTTCTGCAGGATCCTCAGGGAAAAAGCCTTTGTAAACAACAGCAGATTCACCCTTGTGGAAGGAGATGCGCTTAAAAACTGGAAGACCGTCTGGCAGACAGAAGGAACTCCGGACGTAATCTGTTCAAACCTTCCGTACAACGTAGGATCCGTATTCATTGCCGACCTCATTGAAAACAGATGTCTCCCGCCACTTATGGTCTACACCCTCCAGACGGAGGTTGTTAAGAGAATCTGTGCAGATACAGGGGACCCTGATTACTCAGGTTTTTCAGTTCTCACATCAATAGACTACGAGAACAAAGAAGTGCTTAAGCTCAGCAACAGGTGCTTCTGGCCCGTTCCGAATGTCGGAAGCTCGGTGGTACTGATGAAAAAGCGCCCGCAGTCACAGGTTCCTGATGAGATTGCAGTTCCCTTCATAAGAACCGTGAGGGCCCTCTTCTCCCAGAGAAGAAAGACTGTGAGGAACAACCTTAAGACGGCCTTTGCTCCCGAAGTGATTGAAAAGGCTTTGAATGAGGCAGATATAAGTGAAAATGAAAGGGCTGAGAACCTGAGCGTCAGTCAGATAGCAGCTCTGACAAAAGCTCTTTACTCCCGCTGACCATAACAGAGGACGGAACTCCTGAAGACAGAAGCTGCTCCCTTGTTCTGAAACCCCAGGTAACCATTACGGTCTTGCATCCGGTGTTGCACCCCGTCTTCCAGTCAGTCTCCCCGTCTCCGGCATATACAAGTTCATCCCTGTTTATACCGCAGAGCTCCATAAAGGCCTCAGGGGCCTGAACAGATGGCTTACCCTCATACTTTCCGTGCAGTCCTGCTATGAAGCAGAACACATCCGGAAGGGTGTGTGAGATTACGTATTCGGCCAGAGGCTGCTCCTTTGCAGAGAAAACGCCCATCTTTATTCCGCGCCTGTGAAGCTCCTCAAGCACATCTGTAATTCCTTCATAGGGAACCGTTTTTTCTATGGGCCTGTCGGCGTAGTTATTTTCAAATACAGAGTAGATTTTCTCAAACTCTTCCCCGGAGGAAGGAACTTCAATGGAAGAGAACCTCATGCCGTCCTTTAGGGCGTTTCTGAGTCCTCTTCCTACAAAATTCTTGCACTGAGAGTCTGTAATTGAGGTTCCGAGTGTCCTGTTCATGGCACTGCAAATATCTGAGATGGTATCCAGCAGGGTACCGTCAAGGTCAAAGAGAACTGCTTTTTTACGGCTCATTTAATAACCCTTAGAATAAAAACTTTTAAATACTCGCTTTCCGGGAAAGATAGTCGTACCGGGTGGTCCTGAGCCTGACCCAGTGTTTCAAGAACCTGGACCTCTACTCCCGCGTCTTTTGCGCTCCAGGCAAGAACTGTCCTGAAGTCCTCCCTTGAAAGGGAGCCCGAGCAGGAACATGTTACAAGAACTCCACCTGATTTTATCTTGCTCATGGCAAGGCGGTTCAGGTCCTTGTAGCCCTTCTTCGCCTCTTCCAGGCCCTTCTGGGTCTTTGCAAGTTTAGGCGGGTCCAGAATCATCAGGTCATACTTGCCCGAAGGTATGCTTCTCAGAACTTCAAATATATCTCCCTTTGCGGCGCTGACCTTTTCGGAAGAACCCGGAGGAAGAACCCCGAGCTCTTCATTAAGGTGAACGTTTGAAAGAAGGCGGTGAACCGCATCTGAAGAAATATCAAAAGCATCTACACTCCCGGCTCCGGCTCTAAGTGCATGAAGGGTGAAGGAGCCCGTGTAGCTGCAGCCGTCAAATACAACCGCATCTTTTGCATATCGGGAGGCTCTGATCCTGTTTTCCCTCTGGTCGCAGAAGAAGCCGCTCTTCTGTCCGCTTCCGGGAACAAAGCTGTAGTAAATGCCGCTCTCCCTTATTTTTATTTCATCAAGGCTCTTATCCGGGGTGAAGAGCTCGCACTGACCGTCCTTGTTCCTGTAGTACTCCGTAACTTCCTTCATGTGTTCAATTCCGCAGAAGGCCTGGTCGGTGTTGAGGATCAGAAGGTCAGGCTTAAGCATGGAGAAAAGGGCAGAAACCACATTTTCCCTGTATTGGAAGGCAACACGGGCACTGATTATGACCCTGATTGTCCTTGCGTATACATCTGCAGTAACGCCGGGAAGAAAATCTGCTTCTCCGTGGATGAGGCGGAAGGTGTTTGTGTCGCTGGAAGGAACAAAGAAGTTCTTTCTCCTGAGAACGGAGAGTCTTGTCATCTTTTCCCACCAGGCTCCGTCCGGCACTTCTTTCTCATCCCAGCTTGCAAGACGCAGCTGAATATGGCTTTCAGGGTCGTAAAAACCCCAGGCTATGAAACGGCCGGCAGAAGTCTCAACCCTCTGAACCGAAGCCTCTGCCGGAAGCGGCTCTTCCATGGCGCCTGAAAACACCCACGGGTGGTGGCGCAGAAGATTCTTTTCTTTTCCTTCTTTTATTCTGATCAATTCTTTTCTCCAAGTCTTACAAATTTACAGACGTCCTGAATATACATGATTCCAACGCCCTTTTCCTGCAGACAGTCCATATTTTCTATGGCAGAAGCAATCTCTTTTTCCCTGCCTTCTTCACAGAGGATTACAACCATTTCCTTGTCCGGCACAATGCTCACCCCGAGGAACTTCTCCCCGTCAACCGGAGCCGTACCGCGGGCGTGTATTATGGTCCCGCCTTCTGCCCCAGCCTTTCGTGCCACGTGCATAATGTCATCAGCATATCCTGAATTAACAATTATGGTAATCATTTTCCAGTCGGCTTTCATGTTATTCTCCTTGTTTGAAGTAATCAGGGCACAGACACCATCAAGCCTGCCGTCAGCCTCAGCCGCGTCTATGACTGAGAGCGCCGTCTCCGTCCTGTCGAAGAGAACAAGCACCGTATCCCTTCTCTTGTCCCCCAGCCCCAGCATGCGCAGAATCCTGCTTGAAGCCGTTCCTATTGCCGGAACAGCCGTAGCTCCGCCTGCCCCGCCTGAGCGGGCAATGCTCTGAAACCGGTCTCCCTGTCCATATTCAAGAAACGCAATCATAAGTGTTCCCTCAAGAAGCTGCATTTCCCGTCCTCCTCTGTGCAAGTTTTTCCTTTCTCCTGAACATTATACCAAGAATCTGCAGGGTAATGAGAGGAGAAATAGCTATAAGTCCGACAAGCCCGAAACTCATCTCGGGCGAACCGGAAGCTCCTATGGCAATTGAAAGCAGAAATGCAGTGCTGAGCGGTCCGCTTGCAACTCCACCAGAATCAAAGGCAATTCCGGTGAACAGGGTCGGTGTAAAGAAACTCAGTACTATGGCAAGCCCTGCTCCTATAAATACAAACCAAAGGTAATTTATCCTGAAATGAATCCTCAGCATGGCAAGGGCAACAGCCAGGCTCACTCCCATACAGAGGAAGAAAAGAACCTGCTTTCTGCGGATTCTTCCGGCTGTTACATTTTCAACCTGTTCGGTAAGAACCCATACCGCAGGCTCTGCAACTACAACAATGGCTCCGAATACAAGGGAAACTGCAAAAAGCACCCAGAACGGATAGGAAGAGCTGAGTCTTCTTCCTATCTCCACCCCGACTTCGGAGAACCCGTAATCAACTCCGCTCAGAAACACTACAATTCCGACAAAGCTGTAGACCATGCCCATGCACATTTTCATGAACCTGATCCTCGGAATCTTCAAGAGCGTAAACTGAAGCAAAAGTATGAGTCCAAGAAGCGGAAGAAAGCCCTTTGCAGTACTTACAGTCTGGTTAAGAACTACACCAAGCAGCCCTGAAGACTCTTCTGCGGCTGATGAAACAGCCTGAGTTGTCCCGCCCGGTGAAAGAAGCTTCAAGGCACAGACAGCTATTACAGGCCCTGCGGAAGCTATTCCGGTCAGTCCGAAGCTGTTGTCCTCCTTTCCCCTTACGGAAGAAGAAACACCAAGGCCCATGGCGAGAATGAACGGGACGGCAAGAGGCCC